>NZ_JAMYUP010000002.1:0-336579 GCF_040323155.1 Mesorhizobium sp. M0060 | reverse complement strand
CGCGGGCCCCGCCCACGGGGCGGCCCCCCCCTACGCTCACCCGGGGCGGTCCCCTTATTTAAAACATGGGCGGGCCGGGGGCTCGATACCCCCCCCACGCGGGGGGGGGCCGGTATGCCCGCCCCCACCTCTTTTTGGTTGAGTGTCGGATATCCAAAACGGGTTTCCACTTTGGATCCGATGCCTCGCAGCAACCGGAGATGACCATGTCGCGCATTGGAATCCACTCATTCGTCTGGTCGGCGAGCTCGGCGCAAAGCGACCTCGAACGGACGCTGGCCAACACCAAGGAAGCCGGCTTGGACTTGATCGAATTCTCCTATCTCGACCCCGCTGATCTCGACATTGACGGCTTGGCCAAGCGGATTGCCGATCTCGGCCTCGGCGTCGCGATCAGCATCGGACTGCCGGCCGACGGCGACATTTCGAGCGCCGACAAGGCGATTGCGGCGCGCGGCGTCGAAATCCTCAACGACACGGTCGCGCTGACCCGCGATCTCGGCGGCCAGAAGGTTGCCGGCATCCTCAGCACCAGCCATGGCTTGCAGACTGAGGCGCCGACGCGCGACCAGTGGAACCGCAGTGCCGGCACGCTTGCCAAGGTGGCGGAGACAGCCAAGGCGGCCGGCGTCACCCTCAACCTCGAGATCGTCAACCGCTTCGAAAGCAATCTGCTCAACACCGCCGCGCAAGGCATGGCCTTCATCGAGGACAGCGGCTCAGACAACATCTTCCTGCACCTCGACAGCTTCCATATGAACATCGAGGAGGCCGATGTCGGATTGGCCATTCGCAACGCCGCAAAGAAGATCGGCTATGTCCATATCGGCGAGAGCCATCGCGGCTTCCTCGGCACCGGCAACATCGATTTTGCCGGGATCTTCGATGCGCTGATCGCCATCGGCTACAGCGACGATCTCAGCTTCGAATCCTTCTCGTCGGAAATCGTCGACGAGAACCTGTCGCGGAAAACCGCCATCTGGCGCAATCTGTGGACCGACAATATGGAGCTGGCCAAACATGCGCGCCGCTTCATTTCGCTCGGACTGGAGACGGCACGGCGCAAGGCCGAGCTTGTTTCCGCAACGCATCGGCCCTGAAGCGCGTCGCGCTTTCCGCAAGGCGATTCCCGCCTCCGCTCAGCCGGCAAAACGCGGCGCCAGTTCCTCAATGCGGCGGATCATCGCCTGGAAATCCTCCAAGATGCGCTGGTGCAGGTGAAGCGCCAGCTCCGGATATTCCTCGAGGATACGGCGGAACATCTTGCGACTGAGCCGCAGTATTTCCGAATCGATCTCGGCGGAGGCGCTGGTCAGCCGGTTGGTGTCGGCGATCAGCGCCAGTTCGCTGAGTATGGTGCCGGGACCGGCGGTGCCGATCGGAATGCGCTCGCCATTGTGCTCGCGGTAGAGCACGATGCGGCCGCTGACCACGATGTAGGCCGAATCGGCCTCGTCGTCCTCGCGGTAAAGCTTGTGGTCGGCTTTCAACATGGTGGTTTCGGCGCCGAAGGCGAGCAGACGCAGCTGTTCCTGCGTAAAGCCCTCGAAGAGCCTCACGGTGGACAGGATGCGGATGTCGTCATCCAGCGCCATCTAGCTATGTCCCCGAACCGTCAGTCCCACTCCTCCCTTAGAGCGCCGCGCATCCGCTTTGGACGCGCAAAGGACGCTCTAACATTTTGAATCGACGCATCGTGCTTCCCAAAAATCGAGCCCGATTTTGGGCCCGATGCGTCGGCGAGTTCGATCCAGAACCACCTCCAGCCTCAGGACCGTACCCGAAAAGCGCCCCTCCTGGATCGCTTATTTGGATAATGAAATGTTTAAGGAACCAGCTTGTAGCCGCCGCTTTCTGTCACGAGAATTTCCGCGTTGGAAGGATCGCGCTCGATCTTCTGGCGCAGCCGGTAGACATGAGTTTCCAGCGTATGCGTGGTGACGCCGGAATTGTAGCCCCAGACTTCCTCCAGCAGCACGTCGCGGGTCACCACCTTCTGGTCGGCGCGGTAGAGATATTTGATGATCGAGGCCTCCTTTTCGGTCAGCCGCACCTTGGCGCCGCGCGGGTCGATCAGTAGCTTCTGGCTGGGCTTGAACGTATAGGGGCCGACCGAGAAGGTGGCGTCCTCGCTCTGCTCGTGCTGGCGCAGCTGGGCCCGGATGCGGGCCAGCAGCACGGCAAAGCGGAACGGCTTCGTCACATAGTCGTTGGCGCCGGCCTCGAGGCCAAGGATCGTGTCGGAATCGGTGTCGTGGCCGGTCAGCATGATGATCGGCGCCTTGTAGCCGCCCTTGCGCAATATCTTCACCGCCTCGCGGCCATCCATGTCGGGCAGGCCGACATCCATGATGAGCAGGTCGATGAGCCCGCCGCGCGCCGCGGCGACGCCTTTGGCGGCGGTCGCTTCCTGCAGGACATCGAATTCCTCATAAAGCGACAATTGCTCGACAAGGGTGCCGCGCAGGTCGTCATCGTCGTCGACGATCAGAATGGTGCGTGAAGTCATGGATCAATCCGTTGTTTTGAAAAGAGATTTCAGTTGACCGCTGCCTGTTTATGCGGAAGCTGCCCGGCACAACAGCCGTTCACAGTGATTTGTTCCGTGACACGATCATACAAGAAAAAACGCGATCGCAATGCAGTCGGCGCAATTTTGCCGAAAGGGCTGCGCGTGCTCACCGTGCGGGCGCGGCCCGGCCATGCCAGCCAGGGCTTTCTGCAGGCCGGCAAACTCGTGTTTCCATGCGCACTGGGGCATGGCGGCATCTCGGCCGGCAAGCGCGAGGGCGACGGCGCCACGCCGCTCGGCTCGATGCGGATATTGTCGGGGTATTTTCGTGGCGACCGTTTTTCCGGCGGCCGCAGGACCCGGCTGGCGATGACGCCGATCGGCGGCGACCTCGGCTGGTGCGAGGTGCCTGAGGACCGCAACTACAACCGCCCAGTCAAGATCCCCTATGGCGCCAGCCATGAGCGGATGCTGCGCACCGACGAGCTTTATGATGTCTGCCTGGTGCTGGACTGGAACATTGTGCCGCGCCGGCGCGGGCGCGGCAGCGCCATCTTCTTCCACCTAGCGCGCCGCGGCTTCACGCCGACGCAAGGCTGCGTCGCGGTAACGGCCCGCACAATGGCGCGGCTGCTGCCGCTGTTGTCGGAGCGGACGGTGGTAAGGGTGGTGCGGTAGGGGAGTAGTGACGTAGCGGATCGTGAAATAGTGAATAGCAAGTAATGGGAGTGGTTGATAAGGACATGCGCGGACGCGCCGCTTAGCTTTCCTATTCACTATTCACTATTCACTATTCACTATTCACTACCTCACCACTGCCCTATCCGCCTCTGCGGCGGCTGCCATCCCGTGTCGAGAAGGCCGAGCCGGCCGAGTTCCCGGTCCATGGCTCGCGCGATGTCCTTGCGTTCACCGCCGATGTCGCGCAGCTGGCGATCCGGAAGGTCCTCGACATTCTCATAGGGAAGATTGACCGCGATTTTTGCATGGCGGAGCCAATCGAGCACCGCACGCAGCCAGGCCGGACGGAGGGTTACGGAGTTCAAAGCGATGTGAGACATGGTGCAATCCGCTTCTCCGGACGTCAAATCCGGTTTGATGTTTCTTCGATGATCAGATCATGGCGGATTGAAATTCAAACGGGAAACGAGTAGTTTTTTCTGTATCTTCAAGTTTTTTTTGAGGATTGGAAATGCTCGACCGACCGCTCCTCGTCTTGCACTGATGGCGCGCCTGCTGCCTGGAACCCGTGCGCTGCGGACGCTGGAGGCAGCGGCCCGGCACCTCAATTTCACCCGCGCCGCCGACGAGCTCGGCCTGACGCCGGCCGCGGTTAGCCACCAGATCAAGGAAATCGAAGATCAACTCGGGATCGTGCTGTTCACGCGCACCAGCCGCACCATCCGGCTGACCGAGGCGGGCGCGGTGTTGTTCGAGGCCTCGACCGACGCGCTCGACCTGCTTGGGCGGGCCGTCTCGCGGGCGCAGAAGATGGCGCGCGGATCGGCGCTGCTGAAGGTCACCCTCGATGCGCACCTCGCGACGAAGTGGCTGATGCGGCGCGTTGACGATTTTCGCAAACAGCATCCGGCAATCGAGCTGCGCTTCGATATTAGCTATGAGGTGCGCGATTTCGATCGCGACGATGTCGATGTCGGCATCCGTTTCGGCACCGGCAAGTATCCGGGGCTTCGCTCACACCGACTGTTCGAAAACGTCATCATTCCGATCTGCAGCCCGGCCTTGCTGCGGGCGGGGCCGCCGTTGAAAGAGCCGCGCGACCTGTTCCATCATACGCTGGCGCATATCGAATGGTCGCGGCAGGGCGTCACCTGGCCGAACTGGAGCATGTGGATGGCGGCGGCGGGCGTCGACGATTTCGACGACAGCCGGACCATCGTGTTCGGCAATTCGACGGATGCCGTTCAGGCCGCGCTCGACGGCAACGCGGTTGCGCTCGCCGATTTCGCCATGGTGGCAAACGATCTTTCGGAAGGCCGGCTGATCCGGCCTTTCGCGCTCGGCATCAAGGTCGCGCCCGAATTCGCCTATTTCCTGGTCTATCCCGAAAGTGCGGCGAATGACCCGCGCATCGTCGCCTTTCGCGATTGGCTTCTCGACGAAGTCGCCAAGACCCCGACCTGACGGTCCTGGCGAAACCTTAGATCGCGGGGGGCCCAAACCAGCCGATCACCGCGCCGATGAGAAGCAGCACGCCAAGCCAATGGCCGGTGTCGATGAGCGTCAGATCCCAGCCGAAACCTTCGTAGCGATGGTTGACCGAAAGCGTCGTGGCGACGAACCCCAGCCAGAGAACGAAACCGAAGACCAGCCCGGCAAGCAGGCTCGGGTCGCCACCGGTCACGGCACCGATGACCAGCGACATGACCAGCGCCATCACGAGCTCCGCGACGAAGGAGACGACGAAGGGCAGCACCGATTTCCCCATGGTCGCCGGATCAAGCCTGGCGGCCTTCAGCCACGGCTTGCTCAAACCCATGTACCAGGCCGCGCCGAACAGCCACGCCACCACCGGCGGCGACGATCACCGCCAGCCAATTGATCGCTGAAAAATCCATAGTTTCCCTCCCGGTCGATTGTCTGATGGAACGCCTGTTCGGCGATGCCGTCAAGCAAACCGCCAGACGGTGGTGCGCTTGACCAGGGAATCTTCGAGCGCCCGGGTTACCGCCACTTCGTAGACGGCAAGCGGTTCCAGCCCCGCTTTCGGCATATAGGAACGGCCGGGATCGCCGACGAGGATGTCGGCGCCGCGTGCCTTCAACACCGCGAACCACGGCATGAGCCTGTCGGCGAAGGTCTTGTCGTAGAAGACGTCGCCGGCCAGCACCACATCCCAGCCTGTATTGGTGCCGATGCAGTCGCCGGCGAGGAATTCTATCGCGACGCTGTTGGCCTCGGCATTGAGGCGGATCGCAGTCGCGCAGAACGGGTCGATATCGGCGGCGGTCACCTCCGCAGCACCAGCCTTGGCCGCGGCAATGGCGACAAGGCCGGATCCGGAGGCGAAGTCGAGCACGCGCTTGCCGCGCACCGTCGCCGGATTGTCGAGGACGTAGCGGGCAAGGCCTTGGCCGCCGGCCCAGGCGAAGGCCCAGAAGGGCGGCGGCAGGCCGATTTCGGTCAGTTCATCCTCGGTCCGCTGCCACAATTCATGCGCCTCGTCGGCCAGGTGCAGGCGTATCTCCGGCACGTGCGGCGGCGCCATCAGCGCCGTGTTATCGAGGATGAATGTTTTGGCGCTGTCCGGCGTCAGCGCCGTCATGGTGCAGGGGTGAGGCCACCCATGCTGCAGACCTCCTGCCATTCGGCTGAGGTCACCGGCTGCACGGAAAGCCGTCCGAGCCGCACCAGCGCCATGTCGGCCAGCTTTGGATTGGCCTTGGCCTGTTCCAGCGTCACCGGCTTCGGCATGTCCTTGTAGGCGCGGATGTCGACGCATTCCCAGCGGGGATCGTCGGTGGTGGTGTCCTGATGGGCCAGCGCGCAGACTTCGGCGATGCCGACGATGTCGAGCCCATCATTGGAATGGTAGAAGAAGCCGAGATCGCCGATCTGCATCGCCTTCATGTTGTTGCGCGCCGCATAATTGCGCACGCCGTCCCATTGCGTGCCGGCCTTGCCCTTGGCCTTCAGCATTTCGAAGGAGAAGACCGAGGGCTCCGATTTGAACAGCCAGTAGTTCATTCTTTCGCTCCTCCTCAGGTGTCGCCTGAACTAGATATTTGAAGGTTTGTTGAAGGTCCAGTTCCACTGCCGGACTTCGACGCTTTCGAACAGCCCGGCCTTGGCATAGGGATCGGCTGCCGACAGGGTTTTTGCCGCAGCCAGATCGGGCGCCTCGACCACGACGAGGCTGCCGTTCGGCTTGCCTTCCGCGTCGAGGAACGGGCCGGCGAAGGCCAGTTTCTTGTCGCCGTTCAGCCCTTCCAGAAAGGCAATGTGCTCGGACCGCGTATCGAGGCGCACCTGCAGGCTTCCTGGTCTGTCCTTGCAAATCAACGCAAACAGCATCTTTCCATCTCCGGTATTGTTCGGGATCACATGTCGGTTTCGGTTTTGAGCGGCCTGGTCATCAACGCCGACACAGCCTGGTCTATGGTGACGGTGCCGTCCAGTATGGCGGCGACGGCGGCGATGATCGGCGCATCGATCCGGCGTTCGCCGGCGATGCGGGCGGCGATCGCCGCCGTCGGCACGCCTTCGGCCAGGGGCAGGCCGGCAAGCGGCTTGCCTTGCCCCAGCGCCAATCCATAGGCGAAATTGCGCGACTGGGCGGACGAGCAGGTCAGCAGCAGATCGCCGAGGCCGGAAAGCCCCATCAGCGTCTCCGGCTTTGCGCCAAAGGCGGCACCGATGCGACGCAATTCGACGAAGCCGCGCGTCACCATCGCCGCCTGGGCGCTGGCGCCAAGCCCGGCGCCGGTGACGGCACCCGCGGCAATGGCAAAAACGTTCTTCAGTGCGCCGCCGATCTCGACGCCGATCAGGTCGTCGCTCGAATAATAGCGCAGGTTTTCGGCCGAGAAACGGGCGGCAAGGTCGGCCGCCAGAGCCTCGTCGCGGGCGGCGACCACCACGGCCGTCGGCAGGCCTTTGGCGACGTCGGTGGCGAAGCTCGGGCCCGACAGGGCGGCCACCGGATTTGCCGGCACGATTTCCTCGGCAATGGACGACAGCAGCGCGCCGGTATCGCGCTCGATGCCCTTGGCGCAGAGAACCAGCGGGACGCCTTTCGGCACATGGCCGGACGCGGCCGTCAGCATGGCGCGCAACGATTGCGCCGGCGTCACCGCCAGCACGCAGTCGGCGTCGACGAGAGCCGTTTCGATGTCGCTTGTCGCCGCGATGCCGGGATCGATGGCGATGCCGGGCAGGTAGCGCGGATTTTCGCCGCGACCGATCGCCGCGACAATGTCCTGGTCGCGGGCGAACAGTCGGACCGAATGGCCGGCGCGCAGCATGGCCAGCGCCAGCGCCGTGCCCCAGGCGCCGCCGCCGAGCACGGCGACGCGCCAGCCGGTGCTGGCTTTGCGCTTCATGGCTTTACTCGTCACGCCTTGGCTCCGCGCCGGCCCGAGCCGACCATTGGGGCCGAGACGCTGTCAAGCGGCCAGCGCGAGCGCGGCACGAAATCGGCGGCGTTTTCACCTGATATGCCGGCGCGCAGGCGCTCGATGCCGGCCCAGGCGATCATCGCCGCATTGTCGGTGCAGAGCTTCAGCGGCGGGGCGACGAAGCTGAACCCGGCCTGCTCGCACAGCGCCTGTAATGTCGCCTTGATCCTCCGGTTGGCGGCGACGCCGCCGGCGACAACCAGCGCAGGCTCGGTCTTGGCCGGGAATTGCTGACGAAACCGGGTCAGCGCCCGTGAAACACGGTCGCCCAGCGCATCCGCCACCGCCGCCTGGAACGAAGCGCAGATGTCGGCGACGTCCTGGTCGCTCAGCGGGGCGATCGCGGTTGCCGCCTGGCGCACCGCGGTTTTGAGGCCGGAGAAGGAGAAATCGGGCTGCACCGAGCCCTTCATCGGGCGCGGAAAGGCGAAGCGCGTCGCATCGCCTGACGCCGCCGCCTTCTCGACATTCGGTCCGCCCGGATAGGGCAGGCCAAGCATCTTGGCCGTCTTGTCGAAGGCTTCGCCAAGCGCATCGTCGATGGTCGTCGCCCAGCGCTGGTAGTCGCCGACACCGCGCACGGCAACGATCTGGGTGTGGCCGCCGGAGACCAGCAGCAAGAGATAGGGAAAGTCGAGCCCGTCGGTCAGCCTGGCGGTCAGTGCGTGGCCTTCGAGATGGTTGATGGCGATCAGCGGTTTTTTGGCTGCCGCGGCGATCGCCTTCGCCGTCATCAGGCCAACGATCAGTCCGCCGACAAGGCCTGGACCGGCGGTGGCGGCGATCGCATCGATATCGGCGAGTTCGACGCCGGAATCGGCAAGTGCTGCCTCGATGATGCCGTCGAGCGCCTCGACATGGGCACGCGCGGCGATCTCCGGCACGACGCCGCCGAAAGCGGCATGCTCCTCGATCTGGCTGAGCACGACATTTGACAGGATCTTGGGGGACATGATTTGAGGCGCGCTGCTACTGTCCAGCGCCACCACGCTGGCGGCGGTCTCGTCGCAACTCGTCTCAATGCCCAGAACGCGGATCAATTCGTCGCTGTCTCCAAAAATCGTACAGATTGTACAGCCGGCCATTCCTCGCTAGGAGAAAGCCCGGCAAAGCCCTCGCTGGAAATGTTCCGGCCGGGGTTATCACGGACCGCGCGCCATGCAAACAACCTTGAAAATCGGAACACGCGGCAGCCCGCTGGCACTGGCGCAGGCGCATGAAACGCAGGCGCGGCTGATGGCGGCGCACGGCATGCCGCCCGAAGTGTTCGAGGTGGTCGTCATCTCGACCAGCGGCGACCGCATCCAGGACCGGCCGCTGTCGGAAGCCGGCGGCAAGGGCCTGTTCACCAAGGAAATCGAGGAGGCGTTGCTGTCGCGCCGCATCGACATCGCCGTGCATTCGTCGAAGGACATGCCGACGCTGTTGCCCGAGGGGCTGGAACTGTCCGCCTTCCTGCCGCGTGAGGATGCGTGCGATGCTTTCATCGGCAAGGCGGCGCGAACGATTGCCGAGCTGCCGCAAGGCGCCAAGGTCGGTTCGTCGTCGCTGAGGCGCCAGGCGCTGATCAGGCGCATGCGGCCGGACCTCGACGTGGTGATGTTTCGCGGCAATGTGCAGACGCGGCTGCGCAAGCTCGACGAGGGCATTGCCGACGGCACCATCCTCGCCTATGCCGGGCTGAAGCGGCTCGGGCTCGAAGATGTCGTCACCGACCTGATGCCGCTCGACGTCTTTCCGCCGGCGCCGGGACAAGGCGCGATCTGCATCGAAAGCCGCATCGGCGACCGCGACGTGGAACAGATGCTGACGGCAATCCATGACGTGCCGACCGGCCAGGCGCTGGCCTGCGAGCGCGCCTTCCTGGCGGCGCTCGACGGGTCCTGCCGCACGCCGATCGCCGGCCATGCGACGATATCAGGCGGAACGATTTCTTTTGCCGGGCTGATTATCTCGCCCGATGGCGCGCAGTCGCATGAGGTCAGGCTGGAAGGGCCGGCGCAGGAGGCGGCGCGCATCGGCACGGAAGCCGCCGCGACCGTTCGGGCGAAGGCCGGCGAGACGTTCTTCGACGGCTGGACCTGATATGGTCCGCGTCCTGGTGACGAGGCCGGAACCAGGCGCCTCGCGCACGGCGCGCCGGCTTGAGGATGCCGGTTTTCAGCCGATCCTGCTGCCGTTGACCGAAACGGTGGCGCTGCCGGCCGACGCCGACGCGGTCGCCGATGCTGCCGCGGCGGTCGCGGTCACCAGCGCCAACGGCGTTCGCCATGCGCCCAAAAAGGTCATCGCGGCGCTGGCCGGCTTACCTTGTCATGCCGTCGGCAGGAAGACGGCGGAAGCCGCCCGCGCAGCCGGGTTTCTGTCGGTCAGCGAAGGTCCGGGCAATGCCGAGACGCTGGCCGATGCACTTGCCGGCGCCTACGCCGGACAGACCATCGTCTATCTCTGCGGAAGGGTGCGGTTTCCGGGTTTCGAGGAGCGGTTGCAGGCGGTGGGCGTTTATATCCGCGCCACCGAGACCTATGACACCGTTGCGCTGGACTATTCCGACGAGGCCGTTCTTGCGCGCCTGTCCGCCCAGCCGGTCGAGGCGGTGCTGCTCTATTCGGCCAAAGCGGCCACAGCTGTGCAGGCCTTGGCCGGCCGACCGGCGCTGCGTGGTCTTTTTGGAGACGCACACTTTTTCGCCTTGTCGGGACGTATTGCCGCGGTCCTTGGCGAGGGTTTTGGTAAAAACATCCACATTGCGCCGGAACCCAGCGAAGAGGCGCTGCTGGCGCTTTTGCAGCCGCGGCGCTGACGGGCATCTGCCCTGCCCGTTTCCGGACGTTGGCGCCGCCCCTCACCTGCCTGCCGGCATCCTCTCCCCGTATAGTGACGGGGAGAGGGGCCCTCATCGATGATTTCGCCAATTTTCAACGTTGCGGAAGGTGCGCCAAGGTTGCGGCCAGCCCCTTCTCCCCGTCACTATACGGGGAGAAGTGCCCGGCAGGGCGATGAGGGGCGGCGCAACCTTGAGCGATTGGCCTGGCAGAAACCTATTTTGTTCTTGCTTTGTGCCGGCAGCTATGCTATCGATTCACCCATGGTGCTGATTCGCGCCAACGACCCGCCGCCGAGGCGGGTTTTTTGTTTTGGTCCCGCTTATCGGTATCCAACCGCTGCGGCGTTTTGCCAAAACTGAACTCGAAGACCTGGCGTCATCACGCCGCCCCTTTTCACCGCTTGGTGATGTGCTAGACCCTTCCAACCATCCCGAAGCGAATTTTGCGGAGCCCGAGCATGGTCAAGACGCCGAAGATGCGGCATTCCAAGAGCCGCCGTGAGCCGGTGACCATCGAGCTCGAACCTGGCGCCGTCTCGCGGGTCGCCGACGAACAGGATGCCAGCAAGCAGCAGACAGCCGGGGCGCAGACCGACGAGGCGAAAGCCGAGGAAGCAGCGAACGCCTCGCAGCCGGAGCCGCCTGAAGAGCCGGTGCATGCGGACCAGACCGATCTCGAGCCATGGGAACACGCCGACGCAGCCGCGCCGGCCGGTACGGAAGAGCCGGCGAATGCCGGCGCCGATGGTTCCAAGGAAGCGGAAACCCCTTATCCTGCCGGTTCGGATGCGCCTGCCGGTCGCTCCACGGCTTCCGACTACAGTTTCGAGGATGCATCCGCCAAAGTCAGCGCAACCGGGGTCAGCGGAACCGGGGCCAATGGACCGGGGACCCCAGGCTCCGGCGAGAAGACAGCCCAAACGAGAAACGAACCAATGGCAGCGCAGCCGAAGCGGAGCGGCATCAGCGGCATCGCTGCCGGCATTATCGGCGGCGTCATCGCACTCGCCGCCGCCGGCGGGCTGCAATTTGCCGGCCTGCTCGGTGCGCCGGGGTCGGGCGGCGTGTCGCTCGACGCCGTCAATGGCGAGATCGCTTCGCTAAAAAGCGAGGTGGCGGGGCTCAAGCAGGCCGGCGGCAACAGCGACGCATCGGCCAAGGTGGACGGGCTGGCGTCGGCGCTGGATCAGCTCAGAGCGGATGTCACGGCGCTGAAATCGGCGGTCGAGCAAGGCGGCGCCGGCGACAATGCCGGACTTGCCGCGCTTGGCGACAAGGTCAGGCAGATCGAGACGGCGGTCGCGGCCATCGGCAAGGCCGGCGGCACGACGCCGGTCGATCTCGGCTCGCTCAACGAAAGGCTGGCCGCGCTCGATGCGCTGGTGAAATCCGCCGGCGAGACGGCAAAGGCGCAGGAAGGCCGGCTTGCCGCATTGGAACAATCGGTTTCGCAGCTCTCGGGCAAGGTCGATGCACAGGCTTCGCAGCCGAAGATCGCGCTCGCCATTGCCGCCTCGGCGCTCAAGGCAGCGCTCGACCGCGGTGCGCCGTTCGCGGCCGAACTCGAAACCTTTGCAGCGATCTCACCGGATGCGCCCGGGATCGCGACGCTGCGCACCTATGCCGAAAAGGGGGTCCCGACGCGGGCCGAGATCGCGGCCGAAGCGGACGCCGCCGCCAACGCCATGGTCGCTGCCGCGACGCCTGTCGACCAGAATGCCGGCGTCCTGCAAAAGCTGCTGTCGAGCGCCGAATCGCTGGTCAAGGTCAGGCCGATCGGCGCCGTCGAGGGCGCCGGTGTCCCGGAAACGGTTGCCCGCATGGAGGTCGCGGTCAACCAGAGCGATTACGCCAAGGCGCTCAGCGAATACGCAACCCTGCCCGAAGCGGCCAAGGCCGCCGGCGCCGACTTTGCCGGCAAACTGAAGGCGCGGATGGAGGTCGAGACGCAGATCGATTCGCTCATCGCCGGCGCGATGAAGGCGTGAGGAACCCGATGATCCGCATCCTCGTCTTCCTCGCCGTCATCTTTGCGCTCGGACTCGGCTTCGCCTGGCTGGCCGACCGGCCGGGTGAAATGCTCGTCACCTTCAACGGCTATCAATACCAGGTCAGCCTGATGGTTGCGGCGGTGGCGGTCGTTGCCGTCGTTGCCGCGGTGATGATCGTCTGGTGGCTGGTCAAGGCGCTGTGGAACAGCCCCTATACGATCTCGCGCTATTTCCGCGTGCGTCGCCGCGACCGCGGCTATCAGGCGCTGTCGACCGGCATGATCGCTGCCGGCGCCGGTGACGGCGCGCTCGCCCGCAAGAAGACCAAGGAAGCGGCAAAGCTCATCCGCTTTGACCAGGAGCCGCTGATCCATTTGCTGGACGCGCAGGCCTCGCTGCTCGAGGGCGACCATGAGGGCGCCCGCGAAAAGTTCGAGACCATGCTCGACGATCCCGAAATGCGGCTGCTCGGCCTGCGCGGGCTTTACCTCGAGGCCGAGCGGCTCGGCGACCGCAACGCAGCCCGACACTATGCCGGCCGTGCCGCGGCGGTGGCGCCGCAGCTGGCCTGGGCGGCCGAATCGACGCTGGAAGACCTGACCGTACGCGGCGACTGGGATGGCGCGCTGAAACTGATCGACGCGCAGAAATCGACGCGGCAGATCGAGCGCGACGCCGCCAACCAGCGCCGCGCCGTGCTGCTCACCGCCAAGGCGCAGGCGCTGATCGCCAGCGATGCCAATGCCGCTCGCACGGCGGCCCTCGAAGCCAACCGGCTGCGGCCGGATTTCGCGCCGGCGGCGGTCGTCGCGGCGACTTTGCTGTTTCGGCAGAACGACGTGCGCAAGGGCTCGAAGATCCTCGAGGCGGCGTGGAAGGCCGAGCCGCACCCGGAGATCGCCGAGCTCTACACCCATGCCAGGCCGGGCGATGCCGTGCTCGACCGGCTGAACCGGGCAAAGAAGCTGCAGGAACTGAAGAAGAACCATGCCGAGTCCTCGCTGGCGGTGGCGCGCGCCGCGCTCGATGCGCAGGATTTTTCAACCGCCCGCCAGGAGGCCGAAGCCGCCATCCGCATGGATCGCCGCGAAGGCGCCTATCTGCTGCTGGCCGATATCGAGGAGGCCGAGACCGGCGACCAGGGCAAGGTGCGGCAGTCGCTGTCGAAGGCGGTAAGAGCGCCGCGCGACCCGGCCTGGGTCGCCGACGGCGTCGTCTCCGAACGCTGGGCTCCGGTATCACCGGTCACCGGCAGGCTCGATGCATTCGAATGGCGGGCGCCGATGGAGCGGCTCGGCCAGTTGATCGACAGCCATGAGGACAGTCCGGAGGCCCCGGTGCCGGCCATCGCGGCGTCAGCCAAGCCGGCAGAGGAAAAAACCGAGGTGATCGAGCAGGGGGCTGTCGCAGCCGAGACGCCGGCGACCGAAGCGAAGACGGAAAATCGCACCGGCGAGGCTCATGTGACAGCGGTCACCGCGGCGGCTTTTGCCGCGGTGCCGGACGATGCCGAAGCCGTCGAGCCGGCGCAGGAACTGGCGCGGCTGCCCGACGACCCCGGCGTCGATCCCGACGACGCGGCGGATAAATCGACGCGCCGGTTTCGTTTGTTCTGACCCGGGTCGAGTTGACCCGGGCTTATTGGGAATGATTTGATGTTCGATCGCGTTTTGTCGTTTCTAAGGGATCTGCCATCCGGTGGCGACGCCAGCGCCAGCGCCGACGATCCGCGCATTGCCGCGTCCGCCCTTCTCTTTCATGTCATGAACGCCGACGGTGTGCGTCAGGATTCCGAATGGGAGCGGTTCAAGGCGGTGCTGGCGGAGAGCTATTCGATCAGCGGCGACGAACTCGACGCATTGGCGGCAGCGGGTGAGCGGGCCGACAATGAGGCGATCGACCTCTACGCCTTCACCAGCGTGCTCAAGCGCCATCTCGACGCCGAGGCCCGAAAAGCCTTCATCGGCCTGATGTGGGAAATCGTCTATGCCGATGGCGAGCTGCACGAGCTCGAGGACAACACCGTGTGGCGGGTCGCCGAACTGATCGGCGTCGAACGCCGCGACCGTGTCGAGGCACGCCTCAAGGCGGCCGCGGCGGCTCCAGGTGCTGCCGGAACGTCAAGCGACGAATAGCCAGGATCCAGCCTTCCAATGCCGCCCAAGCCAAGCTCGAGACCAAAGATCCTGATCGTGCTGCATCAGGAGCATTCGAGCCCTGGGCGGGTCGGCCATATGCTTATCGAAGAAGGCTTCGATCTCGACATCCGCCGCCCGCCGCTCGGCGAGGCCTTGCCGCAGACACTGGACGGCCATGCCGGCGCCGTGGTGTTCGGCGGGCCGATGAGCGCCAATGACGGCGACGAGTTCGTCCGCCGCGAGACCGACTGGCTCAAAATTCCGCTCAACGAGAACCGGCCGTTGCTTGGCATCTGCCTTGGCGCGCAAATGCTGGTTAAGCACCTTGGCGGCAAGGTCGAGGGTCATGGCGAGGGCTTGGTCGAGATCGGCTGGTATCCGCTGAAGGCGACCGAAGAGGGCAATAGGCTGATGCATTGGCCGGAGATGGTCTATCAGTTTCACCGCGAGGGCTTTTCGCTGCCGAAAGACGCGACGCTATTGGCGACGGCTGAAACCTATCCCAACCAGGCCTTCCGCTATGGCGACAATGCCTGGGGCATTCAGTTCCATGGCGAATTGACCCGGGCGATGATGCAGCGCTGGGTGGTGCGCGGCGCGCACCGCTTCGAATTGCCCGGCGCGCAGCCCGGCCGCGACCATCTCGGCGGCCGGCTGATCTGGGACATGCACCTGAAGCGCTGGCTCGGCGAATTCCTGGAGACGATCTTTGGCAAGCCCGCGCTGTCCTAGTCTAACTGGCACATGCGGGGCGCGCTCTTCTGGTAACCATTGCGACGAATGTTTCGAAGAGTTCGTCCTGCGCCTGCGCGGCCGTGATTTCTGCGGTCGCGGCGGCATAGGACAGGGCTTCGGCTGCGCCGAGCATCGCCCATAAGGCCCGCTGAAGCGACAGCACCAGCTCCGGCGCCGCGCGCGCCATCGGCGGCAACCTCTTCAAGGCATCCTCGCGAGGCGCCGAGGCAGCATGACCGCGTAGCGCACCGGGCCGCACATACTGCGTTGTCTCGTAAACTCCTGGCTATCGGAGTTCGCGGGCCCCGTGCCTGGATCAGTGTGTCGCCTGAAGCGCCTACAACTCCTGCTGGTTCCACCGCAGCAGGATGTTGTTGACGTCAATGTCAGACCGACAGCCCGTTCTGCTTTCGCAGGCTCTTGTCGAATGCGGATGCGGGGACCAAACGGCGCAGGAAACTGACCTGGCGCGCAATTTTCCCGCCGCATAGCGCCTCCTCGGAACGGATTCGGTCGCTGCTTTCAAGACCGTCCCGGCCACAATTTCGGGAGCATCACCTGTCTCCATCGCTTTCCGCAGGGTCGCATTCATGCCAGAGCGCGCAGAGTCATAGATTTCAAGCAAATGGTCCGGCCTGGCGAGATTTTCTTCAAAGGACGTTCGGGTATAGGCGGGCTCGACCAACACGACGCGAATTCCGAAAGGGCGCAGTTCGTGGTCGAGCGATTCGGAATAACCCTCGATGGCATGTTTGGTCGACGCATAGAGCGCAGAGTAGGGAGCTGGGATTAACCCCAGCACCGAACTCAAATTGACGATTCTGCCCTTCCCTTGACGGCGCATTGTCGGCAGGACCGCGTTGGTCACGCGGAGAACGCCGAAGACGTTCACGTCGAACAGCGCTTGAGCCTGGACGGTCGAGGACTCCTCTGCGCCTCCAAGCAGGCCGACGCCGGCATTGTTGACAAGCAGGTCGATACGCCCGGCTTCGGCCAACACGTCATCGACCAGTTTCGCAACGGACGCGTCATCGGTGACGTCGCAGGTCAGCATGGTAACGCCGTCGGATCGTTCGGCGACAGCGCGACGGCTGGTTCCGAACACGCGAAAGCCCGCGTTCTGCAGGGCCTTGGCCGTTGCGTGCCCGATGCCGGTGGATGCCGCCGTCACCAGGGCGACGCCAAGATTGGTCTTATTCATGGAAATCACTTCTTTCTTTGTGCTGGATTGCCAGCTGCAGGCGTGCGCACAAATGGAGATGTGGCGCCCGCCCCGGCGATCCGATGAGGGGCATTACTCGGCAATGGTCCTAGTTCGCTGGTTGGACACCGATCCCACCTCGGTGACGGTGAGCTTGTCGCCGGAGCGCGAAATTTCGAGGCTTTGCTCAGGTTCGCCCAATTTCCGTGGCACGGATATCGTAGCCGACTGCCCTTCGGCGAGAGTGGCCGAGAAGCGCACCGGAACCCCGGTCTCTCCTTCCGCTATCGTTGCGATTACCCGATAGCCGTCATTTTCGTCGGCGTAGTGTAAGACGCCGCGAAAACCGCCGAGATGGATACTCTCCCCGGCCAGGGCCGACAGCTCATCGGCATGCAACGGGGACGCGGCCAGGAAGAATGCCGCCACACCACCGATGATGTTGATCATCGCGACGCTCCGTTTGGATGTTGCCGATCTCGGCTGGCCTGCGGCGACATGATGCGCCGATTGCACGCGCTGACGGTTAAGTTCTGGATGGGGGGCGCCTAGGTTGGTCCTGTCCATGGAAGTCACTCCTTTCTTTGTGCTGGATTGCATTTCAAAAAGATGTTACTATCATTTCGATATCAAGTCACTATCAAAATGATACGAACATGAAAAATCTTTCCGATGCCTCTTGCCCGATCGCCCGCGGCCTCACCTGCGTCGGCGATGCGTGGAGCATGTTGATCCTTCGCGACGCGAGCCTGGGCCTCACGCGCTTTGACGAATTCCGGAGAAGTCTGGGCATCGCCCCCACCATTCTGACCCGGCGGCTGGCGACGCTGACGGAGGAGGGACTTCTGGAAAAGCGGCGCTACTCGGAGCGGCCTCCGCGCGATGAGTACGTGCTGACGGCCGCCGGACGCGATTTCTTGCCGGTGCTCGTCTTAGTGGGTGCGTGGGGACGCCAATACCGTGGCGAAGGCAGGTTGGCGCGATACGTCGACGCAGAGACAGGAGAAGAAATCGAGCCGGTGGCCGTGGATGCTGTCACAGGGGCAAAGATCGGCACCCGCCCGATTCGCGTTGCAACACCTGAATAGCATCCGTTCGCATTGATGAGAGCTGAGACGTGGCTAGAACGGGGTCATTCGGAATTCGCGGGCCTGTACCCCGGATCAGTGCACTCTGGATCAGTTTCGTCCCTTGAGATGGCGCACCTTGCGTAGTTGCGGAAACAGCACCGCCCACAGGCCGGCGACGGCGATCGCCCCGATGCCGCCGATGACCACGGCCGGAACCGTGCCGATCAGAGCCGCCATGGTGCCGGCGCGGAATTCGCCGAGCTCGTTGGAGGCGCCGACAAACACCTGGTTGACTGCGTTGACGCGGCCGCGAACCTTGTCCGGCGTCCACAGCTGGATCAGCGTCTCGCGGATATAGACGCTGAACATGTCGGTGGCACCGAGCAAGGCGAGGGCTGCGATCGATAGCCAAGTGATGGTCGAGAGGCCGAACAAGACCGTGAACGCGCCGAACAGCGCGACGAAGCCGAGCATGACAAGGCCGGCATGGTTGCGGATCGGGTGCCCGGCCAGCCAGATGGCGACGCAGATGGCGCCGACGCCCGGCGCCGAGCGCAACAGACCAAGCCCCCAGGGACCGAGTTCGAGGATATCGCGCGCATAGACCGGCAGCAGCGCCGAGGCGCCGGACAAGAGCACCGCGAACAAATCGAGCGAAATCGCGCCGAGCACGATCTTTTCGCTCCAGATGTAGCCGAAGCCGGCGAACAGGGTCTGCACCGTCGGCCTGTCGGTTTGGCTGCGCTGGGCAGGCTTCGGGATCGTGAAGATCAGCACGGCGGCAATAAGCATCAGCACGGCCGCGGTAACGTAGGCGGCTTCGGCCGAAAGCCCGTAGAGAAGGCCGCCGGCGACCGGCCCGACGATGGTTGCCGTCTGCCAGGCGGACGAGTTCCAGGCGATGGCGTTGGCGAAATCCTCGGGCGGCACCAGATTGGCGAACAGCGATGAGGAGGCCGGCCCGAAGAAGGCGCGCGCGATGCCGAACATGGCGAGCACGATGAAGACCGGCATCGGCCCGGCGAGGCCGCGCAGCGTCAACAGCAGGAGAGCCAAGGCGCAGGCCGCCTCGACCAGCACCGCCAGCGCCATGATCAGACGGCGTCCGAAGCGGTCGGCAACGTCGCCGGTGACCAGCACCAGCAGCAGCGAAGGCAGGAACTGGACAATGCCGACGAGGCCGAGGTCGAACGGGTCGCGGGTGAGGTCGTAGATCTGCCAGCCGACGGCGACCGACACGATCTGGGTGGAGAACGTGGAAAGGAAGCGCGCCGCCCAGTAGCTCAGGAATGGCCGGTGGCGAAAGGCGGCATAACGCTGATCGGACGGTACTTGGGATTCTGTGGTCATGGATTAGGCCCCGTGGCAGCGTATCGGCCGGCGGGGCACTTCCACGATGGGCGCTGGTCCGGCCAAGAGAGCCTTAGCGCAGTTCGGCGCAGGGCGCGCGCAAAAATCCGGCCTGGATCAAACAATTTCCGCTCCGCCGGGCGTTGCCGCCGGCGGAGCGACCGAACCTGATCCGAATGCTTTAGGCCGGGGCCTTGGCTTTCCTGGGCCTGCCCTTGACGGGCGCGGGCGGGGCGGCCTTGCGGCCGAGACCGATTGCCTTGGCCAGCTGCGAACGCGAGGCGGCGTAGTTGGGGGCGACCATCGGGTAGTCGGCCGGCAGGCCCCACTTGGCGCGATAGGCGTCGGGCGTCAGCCCGAAATGAACGCCGATATGGCGCTTCAAGGACTTGAACTTCTTGCCGTCCTCGAGACAGACGATGTAGTCCGGCGTCACTGATTTCTTGGGGTTGACCGCGGGGATCAGCGGTGCTGCAACCGGGACCGCCGGTTGCCCCAGCCCGCCTATGGAAGCGCTGACGCTGGCGATGAGATCGCCGAGGCCGGAAGCCGGCAAGCGGTTCTTCTCGACGTATGCGGACACGATATGGGCGGTCAGCTCGAGCAGGTCGATGTCTTTGCGAGCGTTGTTGCTGTCGTCGGTCAATCTATTTCTCCGTCCGTGGGGGTCGCAGAAATTCCTAGTCGGCAAATCTGCGCAATGCAATGACGGCGCACCACGTCACACATTATTTTGAATAATAATACTAACGGCAGCGCGGGATTAACAACCCTGAGCCGGTGCTCGATAATATCAGACAATCAGCAATATCAAATAATCAGGGATTTGTCGCGCCACAGTCGAAATCCGCCTTCGAAGGCGCGTGTGTTGTCGCCGCGTCTGCAATCGGCGGGCAGCTCAGCGAGTTCATCGACATTGCCGCCGCCGATGACCACGTAATCCGGCTGCATGGCGGCGCGAAGCCGATCGACGACGTCGAAGACGTATTTGCGCCATTTCTTCTTGCCGCGCTTTTGCAGGCCGCGTTCGCCGACATAGTCTTCGAAACTGCCGCGCTTCTTGTAGGGAAGATGGGCAAGCTCCATCGGCTGGGCGACGTTATCGACGATCATCGCGGCACCCAGGCCGGTGCCGAGGCCAAGGAACAGCATGCGGCCGCCTTCATAACTGCCGACGGCCTGCATCAGCGCATCGTTGACGACCTTCACCGGCTTGCCGAACTCAGCGGCGAAATCGCAGCCGACCCAGCCCTTGCCGAGATTGGCGGGTTCGGTAAGCGGCCGGTTGTGGTGCACCGGACCCGGATAGCCCATCGAGACGACATCGTATTGCAGTCCTTCGGCCAGCGTCTTCACCGCTGCGATCATCTGCTGCGGCGTAAGCCCCGGACCGGAATCGGTCCGGCGCTCCTCGCCGCCGGCGCTGGTGCGGATCTTGACGTGCGAGCCGCCGATATCGATCGCCAGCACGATCTTTTCGGCGTCCGGTTCCGATCGCTTTACCGATTTGGCCATCGCTTTCGCCTCCCAGAAATCATTTCGACGGATTGATCCAGCCGTTCGGCGGCCCGAATCCAGCCATGGCTTGGGTCGGTCCCCACGTCTTTGGCGCGTAGACAGGCGGCGGCGTGGCATCGCCGAGCACCGGACCGACGATGCGCCAGGCGAGCTCGCTGGCGTCCTGGCGGGTGAACAGCTGGCCGTTGCCGTTCATGGCGTCACCGATCAACCGCTCGTAAGGCGGCATGTCGCCCTTGCTGTCGTCCAATGCGGTGAGCTCGACCTGCTCGCCGACCATGTCGTCGCCGGCGGCCTTGCGCTGGGCGCCGATCGAGATCGCCACCTGCGGGTCAATGCGGAAGCACACGTAATTGGCGTCGCCGGGCTTGATCGGATCGAAGACGTCGAGCGGCGGCCGCTTCAGCCGCACGATGACCTCGGTGGCGTGCACCGGCAGGGATTTGCCGGCGCGGATGAAGAACGGCACATCCTGCCAGCGCCAGGTGTCGACGAAAAAGCGCACCGCGGCGAAGGTCTCGACCGGCGAGTTCGGCGCCACGCCTGGCTCGCTGAGATAGCCGTCGAACTGGCCGCGCACGACATCGTCCTTGGTCAGCGTCCGGATCGCCCGCAGCACCTGAACCTTCTCGTCGATCAGATCGTCGGCCGAGCGGCCGACCGGCGGCTCCATGGCGAGCAGCAAGAGGATGTTCAAGAGATGATTTTCGATGACGTCGCGGATGCAGCCGACCTCGTCGTAGAAGCGGCCGCGGCCCTCGACGCCGAAATCCTCGGCCATGGTGATCTGCACGCTTTCGACGAAGTTGCGGTTCCAGATCGGCTCGAGGAAGGAATTGGCGAAGCGGAAATAGAGCAGGTTCTGGATCGCCTCCTTGCCGAGATAGTGGTCGATGCGGAAGATCGACTTTTCGTCGAAGACGAGATGCAGGACGCGGTTCAGCCAGCGCGCCGATTGCAGATCGTGGCCGAACGGCTTTTCCACCATCAGGCGTGCGCCCTGGGCGGCGCCCGACTGCTCCAGCCCCTGGACGACGACCTCGAACATCGCCGGCGGCACCGCCAGATAGTGCAGCGGCCGCTGCGCGCTGCCCAGCGCGGTCTTCAGCTTCTCGAAGGTCGCCGGGTCGCGGTAGTCGCCGCTGACATAGCGCAGCAGCGAAGCAAGCTTGGCGAAGATCTTGTCGTCGATGCTGCCGATGGCGTTGACGATGCCGTCGCGGGCGCGCGCCTGCAGCTTGCCGAGATCCCAAGGATCGAAGGCGACGCCGATCACCGGCTCGTTCAGCGTTCCCTTGGCCACCATGGTGTAGAGGGCGGGGAAGATCTTCTTGTGGGCGAGATCGCCGGTGGCGCCGAAAAGCACCAGCGTATCGGACCGTTCCGGACTCATGAGCGTGCCTTCCCCGTCACGATCCGGCCTTCGGTTTTTCGACATGACCGCCAAAGGCATAGCGCATGGCGGACAGAAGCTTGTCGGCGAATTCGGATTCGCCTTGCGAGGAGAACCTGTCGAACAGCGCCGACGACAGCACCGGCGCCGGAACGCCGGTGTCGATCGCCGCCTTCAGCGTCCAGCGGCCTTCGCCGGAATCCGACACCCGCCCGCCGAACTGGGTCAGCGCCGAATCGGCCTTCAGCACACCGGCCGTCAAATCGAGCAGCCAGGAGCCGATGACGCTGCCATGCCGCCAGACCTCGGCCACCTGGGCGATGTCGACGTCGAACTGGTAGTATTGCGGGTTTTCCAGCGGGCTGGTTTCGGCGTCGGCGGTGCGCTGCCGCTTGCCGGCATTCGCCGACTTCAAGATGTTCATGCCCTCGGCATAGGCGGCCATGACGCCATATTCGATGCCGTTATGGACCATCTTGATGAAATGGCCGGCGCCGCTCGGCCCGCAGTGGAGATAGCCGAAAGGCGCGGTTCCGGCGTCCTTGGCGGGGACGGGCGAAGCGGCGTCGGCGCCCGGCGCCAGCGTTGCGAAGATCGGATCGAGATGCCGGACCGCGCTGTCGGGGCCGCCGATCATCAGGCAATAGCCGCGCTCGAGGCCCCAGACGCCGCCGCTGGTGCCGACATCGACATAGCTCAGGCCTTTCAATGCCAGGCGCGCGGCGTGATCGACCGCCTCGTGATAATAGGAATTGCCGCCGTCGATGATGATGTCGCCCGACTCCATCAGGGCGGCCACCTGGTCGACGATCCGGCCGGTGATCGCCGCCGGCAGCATCAGCCAGGCGCTGCGCGGTTTCGCCAGCTTGCCGACGAACTCCTCCATCGAGGCGGCTCCAATCGCGCCGGCGGTCACAAGCGCGGCGACGCTCGCCGGGTTGATGTCGTAGACGACGCATTCGTGGCCATCGCGCAGCAGGCGCCGAACCATGTTGGCGCCCATCCTGCCCAGTCCCATCATTCCTATCTGCATGGTCTCGTCCTGCCTTACTTGAGGGATCGATGATCTAGTGGCTGTCCGGTATCGCCGATGCCGACAGAAAAGTCAGCATTCTCCCAACGGCCGGCATCGGACCAGAAGAATGTGAAGACAATGCTATTGCCCGGAGCGGCGTCGGCAACCGGCAACTCCGCGAGATGGATGCCGAAAACGTTCGCGGCGGTCTCGCTGTCATGGGCGGTTGCCCAATTGTCGCCGCTCCAATGGATCACCGCCCGGGCCAGAAGTTCGATGCGCAGCTCCTTGCAGGCGGGGATGGTACGGATCTTGTGGTTGAAACGCCATGCCCTGAGGCGCGACACCGTCCTGCCCTCGATGTAGCGCTTGACGCCCTGCGGCGGCATGTCGAACACGGTGCCGTCGCGCAGCGAACGCAGCAGCTTGATGTGCTCGGAATGGGCCCAGACCAGCGGCTTGGCACTGCCGGAGGGGCCGCCACGCCGCAATTCGCGCTCCGGCATGTCGAGACCATCCCAGATTTGCTCCGGCAGCAGGCCGCCCGGCCCGGCAGAGTTCTCGAACGTCTTGAGCAGGCTTGCCGCTTTGTCCCTGCGCCCCGCCGCCAGCTCGTAATGGGCGCGCTCGCCGACCAGCAGCGGCCAGGGCCGACCCTGGCCGGTGCCGTCGAAGGGTGCGCCGTCGGCGTGTTCGCCATAGCCGTCGCCGTTGTAGCGGTACCAGAGCGGCCCCTGCGGCAGTTCGCAGCGCAATTGCGCGTCGATGACCTTGAGCGTGTCGAGGATGCGCGGATCGTCGGCCGCCCGCAGGCCAAAGCGGACCAGCGCCAGCGCATCCGGGCTGACGATCGCTTCGGCCGGCCGGTCCGTGTCGCCGGGCGGCCGGTTCTTGATCGGCACAAAGCCGCCCTTCGGCGATGCCGCGCCGGCCGTGTCCGGCGGCGCGATGCGGACATAGTAGCCTTCGACGCCGGCTTCGTCGCATGACGAGCTGCCGGCGACGTAGGTCCAGCGCTCGATCTGATCGTTCCAGATATCGGCGGTTTCGCGCAGATAGTTTGCCGGCTCTGTTTTGCCGGCGGCATCGAACATGTCCGCAGCCGCGAGCAACGCGGCGATCTCGACGGCAAGCGTGAACGGGCTGTAGCCGGCGTCTTCCTCCCAGCGGTCCTCGCCGGTGACGGGGCCGTTGCGCACGACATAGGCGGCCGCGCGCTCGATCATCGGCATGAACGAGGAGAGTACCGCAGGCGGCAAATGCCCGGCGCGGCGCAGCGCGTCGGCGAGCAGCAGCGGGAAGGCGCATTCGTCCATCTGGATGCCCGGCCAATAGGCCGACCCGTCGAGCCAGGCGTTCTGCGGCCAATGGCCGTCCGGCTGCTGGATCGAGCGCAGATAGACAAGGATGCGCAAGGCTTCGGCCGGGTCGCCGGCGGCGAGGAACCCGCCGGCCGTTTCGACCAGATCGCGCGGCCAGACCAGGTGATAGCCGCCGAGATCGTCGTCGCCCTTGCTGAAGCCCCACGGGATCGACAGGCTGGCGACGGCTGCTCCGGCGGACGACCGGTGTGTCGCCAGAACCGCCGTGCTGAGGCGGTAGTTGTTGAGGCCGGATGCCGCGTGCCGGTCCAGCGGCAGCAATCCGGCCTGCCATTGGCGCCATTTCTCGGCGTAGGATCTGGCCGCGGGCTCAAAACCTTGCTTCAGGCTGGCGAAAGCAGTTTCCGCCGCCTCTTGCGGCGTCGTTCCAAAACCGAGTGCCAGCAAGGCCCTGGGGTTCGCGTTCGAAAAACCAATCTCGCCGGTCAGCGCGACATTGCCGTCCTCGGCCCTGCGGCAGGCCGGATCGAGCTGGCCGTGCTGACGAAGCTGCTGCCAGCCATCGGAGGCGCCGACATAACCGGCCGAGCATGCTTTCCACGGCAGCGACGAGGCCAGCGCCAGGCAGACGCCGCGTCCCGATGCAAACAGGACAGGATTCCGGTCATGGTCATCGATCCAGGCGGTATTGCCCATGCCGGCGTTGACGAGGTGCGGCGCCAGCAGCGCGTAGACGCCGTAGTCGGCGGCCGCGCCTTTGAGCGACGTGAACGTGATCTCCTGCAGCAAGGCGGGACGTTCCGGATCGGTCAGGATTCGCTTTTCGATCCGGTAGGTTCCATCGGCCGCGGTGTTGATCAACCGGTAAGCAGGCACCCCGTCCTCGAGCGGTTCGATGCTGTGCTCGGCGTCGCGCTTTTCTTCGGAGAAATAGCCGTCGGGTCCGGTGACGATCAGCCCCAGATCGCGGGTGCAGGCGCTGTCGAGGCGCGGATAGTAGATCTCGTTGAGGATACCGTGGCTGATGGTGAACCAGATCGGGCAGGCCGGCGAAAGCGCGGTGCCGACGCCGCTCTTGGCGCTTGACGTCCAGCGCGCCGGAATGCCGGGTGCGCCCGGGGCAAGGTTCGCAGCCATTCAATCGGTCTCCAGTGCCATCCCTAGACCAGGAGCCGAACCCGTTTCAATGATTGCACCGCAAGTTGATCGTCAAACCGTCACCGATCACTGTTGACAAGTGTCCGCATCTAAAATTGTCTGACAAAATTGCAGCGAGGGCTGCCGTCAGCAGCCGACAACGACGACTAACCTATGGGAGGACTATGACATGAAGAAGCTACTCGTCTTGAGTGCCCTTGCGGCGATGCTCGCCTCGGGCACCGCGCTTGCCGATACCAGCGGCAAGAAGATCGCCTTCTCCAACAATTACGCCGGCAATTCGTGGCGGCAGGCGATGCTCGACAGTTACGGCATCGTCACCAAGAAGGCAGTCGCCGACAAGGTGGTCGGTGCCGCCGACGTCTTCACGACGGCCGACAAGGAAGTGCCGACCCAGGCAGCCCAAGTGCAGAACCTGATCCTGCAGGGCTATGATGCGATCGTCATCAACGCGGCGTCTCCGGATGCCCTCAACGGCGCCATCAAGCAGGCCTGCGACGCCGGCATCGTCGTCGTGTCCTTCGACGGCATCGTCACCGAACCCTGCGCCTACCGCGTCGTCGTCGACTTCAAGGACATGGGCAAGCAGGAAGTCGAGCAGATGGCCAAGTTCCAGCCCAAGGGCGGCAATCTCCTGGAAATCCGCGGCTTGGCCGGCACCTCGATCGACGATGCAATCCATGCCGGCATCCTCGAAGGCGTCGCTGCCCATCCCGAGTTCAAAATCGTCGGCTCGGTGACCGGCGACTGGGACCAGACAACGGCACAGAAGGCGGTCGCGACGATCCTGCCGTCGCTGCCGGATGTGATCGGCGTCGTCGACCAGGGCGGTGACGGCTATGGCGCGGCGCAGGCCTTCGCCGCCGCCGGCAAGCCGCGTCCGACCATCATCATGGGCAATCGCCAGGATGAATTGCAGTGGTGGAAGGAGCAGAAGGAAAAGGACGGCTATCAGACCTGGTCGGCTTCGATTGCGCCGGGAGTATCGTCGCTGGCCTTCTGGGTGGCGCAGCAGGTGCTCGACGGCCGCACCGACATCCCGCACGACCTCCTGGTGCCGTACCTTGCCTTCACCCAGGACGATTTCGAGGCCGCGCTGCCGAAAATCCCCAAGGGTGGCGTCGCCAGCCACGAATACACGCAGGAAGACGCCATCGCGGCGATCAAGGCCAACATCAAGTGAGCATGGCACGATTGTCGCCGGCACGGCCAACCGGGTATCGTTGAGGGATGCCCGAGGCCAATGCAGACATCATCAGGCTGGACGGCGCCGAAAAACATTTCGGCGCCGCCAATATGGACATCATCAGACTGGGCGGAGCCGAAAAACATTTCGGCGCCGTCCGGGCGCTCGCCGGTGTCGATTTCAGCGTTCGGGCGGGAGAATGCGTCGGTCTCGTCGGCCATAATGGTGCCGGAAAATCGACGCTCATGCATATGGTGGCGGGCACGCTCACCCCCGATGGCGGGCAGATCGCGGTCCGCGGCCGCGTCGAGGCAAGTTATTCCGTGTCGCGCGCGCAGCAGCTCGGCATACGCTGCGTGTTCCAGGAACTGTCGCTCTGCCCGAACCTCAGCGTCGCCGAGAACACGCGGATCAACCACGCGTCGCTGCAGGGCTTCGGCTGGCGGCGCAACGCGGCCGATCTCATCGCCGCCAAGCTCGACGAGATCTTCCCCGGCCACAGCATCTCGGCATCCGACATCGTCCGTGATCTCGCCATCACCAGCCGGCAGATGGTGGAGGTGGCGCGCGCCTTCACAGTCACGCAGGAGCCGCTCGAACTGGTCATCCTCGACGAGCCGACATCCTCGCTCGACGCGCATACCGCCGGCCAGCTGCTGGCTTTCGTCCGCCGCTTCGTCGCCGCCGGCAAGAGCTGCATCCTGATCTCGCATGTGCTGGGCGAAGTGCTCGGAAATGCCGACCGCATCGTGGTGATGCGCGACGGCAAGGTCGTCGCCGCCGGGCAGGCCGATGCCTTCGACCGCGACAGGCTGGTAACGGCGATGGGCGGGGCGGCGGCGCGCGAGAAGGCCGCGGCCGAGATTGCGACCGGCAAGCCGCAGCGCGGTCCGCTGCGGGTCCGGGCGCGTCCGGCGCGACAGCAGGACGGCAACGAGCTTGTCGCCCGTGCCGGTGAGATCATCGGCCTTGCCGGACTTGCCGGGCATGGGCAGACCGATCTTTTGCTGGCGATCTTTGCCGCGGCTTCCCGCGCCAAAACCGGCATCGAGGTCACCGCGCCGGTGGCGCTGGTTGCCGGCGACCGCCAGTCGGACGGTATTTTTCCGCAATGGTCGATCGCCGAGAACATCGGCATCCGTTCGCTGGCGCGATTGCGCAACGGCCTGCTGATCTCGCCGCAGCGCGAAGCCGAGCTCGCCGAACGGTGGCAGAGGAAGATCGGCATCCGCACGCCCGATATGAACAATAACATCTTCTCGCTGTCCGGCGGCAACCAGCAGAAGGCGCTGTTCGCGCGGGCGCTTGGCTCCGATGCCAAGATCGTGCTGATGGACGATCCGATGCGCGGCGTCGATATCGGCACCAAGCTCGAAGTCTACGACCTCGTGCGCGAAGAGGCTCGCCATGGCCGCACTTTCCTCTGGTACACCACCGAAACCGAAGAGCTCGACAATTGCGACCACATCTATGTGTTCAAGAACGGCCGGATCGTCGCCAACCTTCGTCGCGACGAACTGACGGAGGAAAAGATCATCCAGTCCTCGTTCGGCGACGCGGCGTAAGATGACAGCGGCATCCATCGAGAACGGGCTCAAATCTTCGGCGCGCGCCACGGGGCGGGCGCGCATGCTGCGCAGCCTGCTGCCGGCACTGTCGCTGGCGCTGGTGCTCATCGCCATCGCCTGGCTCAACCCGCGCGCCATCAGCTATTTCGGCTTCAGCCTGATGCTCAATCTGGCGATCCCGATCGCGCTGGCGACGATCGCGCAGATGTTCGTCATCGCCGGCAACGAGCTCGACTTGTCGATCGGCACCTTTGTCGGCTTCGTCGGCTGTGTCACGGCGACATGGCTGAAGGACGCGCCGCTGCTCGGCGTCGTGATCCTCCTGGGATCGATCGGCGTCTACGCGCTGCTCGGTGCGCTGATCCATCTGCGCAACCTGCCCTCGATCGTGGTGACGCTCGGCATGAGCTTCGTCTGGCAGGGCCTGGCCATCCTGATCCTGCCGAAGCCCGGCGGCAAGGCGCCGGACTGGCTGCTGGCGCTCGTGGCTTTCAAGCCACCCTTCATTCCGTTCCCGATCATCGCGGCATTGCTGATCGCGGCCGTCGTCCACTTTGGCCTGATGCGCACCTCCTATGGCGTTATCCTGCGCGGATCGGGCGGCAATTCAGCCGCACTGAAGCGCGCCGGCTGGTCGCTGCTCCGCACCAAGATCGCGCTGTTTGCGCTGACCGGCCTGTTCGGCGTTTTGTCCGGCATGGCGCTGATCGGCATCACCACCTCGGCCGATGCCAATATCGGCAATGGCTATACGCTGCTTTCGATCGCCGGCGTCATCCTCGGCGGCGGCGAGTTCGTCGGCGGCCGGGTGTCACCGATGGGCGCCGTCATCGGTGCGCTGACGCTGGCGCTGGCCGCCTCGCCGCTTTTGACCTTCATGCACATTCCGCCCGACTGGCAGGTCGCCGCCAACGGCGCCATCCTGATCATCGTGCTGGCAGCGCGGGTGCTGATCAGCCGCAGGGACAGGTGAGCATGGCCTCGCTGCGGACGCTGCTCGCCAGACCCTGGATCTGGTCGTTCTTCGGAGCGCTGCTGGTGTGGCTGGCGACGATCGCCTTCACCGGCGGCTATGGCGGCGGCGGCATGATCACGGCGGCGCTGTCGCTCGCCGTCTTCACCGTCATCGTCGGCGTCGGGCAGATGTTCGTCATCACGCTCGGGCCAGGCAATGTCGACCTGTCGCTGCCGGCCAATATCGGCCTTGCCAGTGCCGTCGCGATGAAGGTCATGGACGGCAATGATGCGATGATCGCGGTCGGGCTGCTGGCCGCACTTGCCTGCGGCATGGCGATCGGCGCCGTCAACTACCTCCTGATATGGGCGCTGCGCATTCCGCCGATTATCGCGACGCTGTCGGCCAGCTTCGTTATCCAGTCGGTCGATATCAGCTATGGGCGCGGCTTGCAGATCAAGCCGCCGCCGGGCTTTGCCGATTTCACCAATTGGCAGGTCTTCGGCATCCCGGTGCTGGCGATCCTCACCGTGCTGTTCACCATCGGCGCCGGCATCGTGCTGCAGCGCATGATCTACGGCCGCTCGGTGCTGGCGATCGGCCAGAACATCCGCGCCGCCTGGCTGGCAGGCGTCAATGTCGGCCGCACCCGCTTCCTCACCTACACGCTGTCGGGCGCGCTCGGCGGCCTCGACGGTGCATTGCTCGCCGGCTATTTCCGCGGCGCCAATGTCGATATCGGCAATGAGTATCTGCTGGCCTCGATCGCGGTCGTCGTTATCGGCGGCACGTCGGTGGCGGGCGGCAAGGCCAATGTGCCGGGGGTCTGGGGCGCGGCGCTGTTCCTCGTGCTGCTGTTGACTATGCTCAACACGTTCGGCGTAAGCGTCGGCGTCCGCCTGGTGCTGACGGGGCTGATCATCGTCGGCGTCATCACCGCGGCCGGCGGGCAGAAAGCGTTGCGCTGAGGCAAGGACACCCGGTGGCGAGAGGATATCGATCCGGCCCGCAAAACATGTGGTTCCCATCCGCATGCCAGCGCTGTAAATCCGTCGCGCTACCGGCCAACATCATTGTATGAGGTTTGCGTGTCCGATTTCGTCAGCACCAAAAGGCATGGCAACGTCGCGCTGGTGACCATCGACAATCCGCCGGTCAACGCACTGAGCTTCCACGTGCGCGAGCCGCTGATGCAGGCGCTTGTTTCCCTGCGGGACGAGCCGTCGGTGGCAGCCATCGTGATGGCCTGCGCAGGGCGCACCTTCGTCGCCGGCGCCGAGATCACCGAGTTCGGCAAACCGGCGCAGCAGCCGGATCTGCGCGCCATTGTCGCCGTGCTGGAAACTATCGCCAAGCCGACGATCGCCGCCATTCATGGCACTGCGCTCGGCGGCGGCCTGGAACTGGCGCTCGGCTGCCATTTCCGTATTGCCGACCGAACGGCAAGGCTCGGCCTGCCGGAAGTCAAGCTCGGCCTGCTGCCGGGCGGCGGCGGCACGGTTCGCCTGCCGCGCTTGGTTGGTCCGCTGAAGGCACTCAGCATGATCGCTTCGGGAACGCCGATCGGTGCGGCCGAGGCGCTCGCCGCCGGTCTGGTCGATGCGGTCTTCGATGGCGACCTGACGGCGCAAGCGGTGAGTTTCGCCAGCGAAACGGCCGCGAAAGGCGGTCCGTTCACACCGGTGCGCGACCGCAATGATCGCCTCGACCGGGCCGACTTGCCGGCTTTCGACAAGGAGATGGCAGCGCTTGCCGCCAAAGCGCGAGGCCTCGAAGCGCCGATCGCCGGCGCGCAGTCGGTCCGCAACGCTCTCATGCTGCCCTTCGACGAAGCGCTGGCGGCGGAACGTGCGCTGTTCGTGACGCTGGTCGGAGGCGACCAGTCGCGCGCCCAGCGACATTTGTTCTTTGCCGAACGTGAGGCGGCAAAGATCCCGGGCAAGGATTTCGGCAAGCGCAAGATCGCCCGGGTCGGTGTCATCGGCGCCGGCACGATGGGCGGCGGCATCGCCATGGCGTTCGCCAATGGCGGCTTTCCCGTGACCCTGCTGGAGACAACGCAGGAAGCGCTGCAACGCGGGCTGGCGACGATCGACAAGAATTATGGCGTTTCCGTTACCCGCGGATCGCTGAGCGAAGACGCCAGGCGTGAGCGGCTGGACTTGTTCAGGGGCAGCACCGACTATGCCGACCTCGCCGATTGCGATCTGATCGTCGAGGCCGTGTTCGAGGAGATGGCGGTCAAGAAGGAAGTATTCGGCAGGCTCGACGCAGTGGCCAAGTCAGGCGCGATCCTTGCCACCAACACCTCCTATCTCGACGTCAACGAGATCGCCGCTTCGGCATCGCGTCCGCAAGATTTCCTCGGCATGCATTTCTTTTCGCCGGCTAACGTCATGAAGCTTCTGGAGATCGTCCGGGCCGACAAAACCTCGCCCGATGTGCTGGCGACCATCGTCGATCTGGCACGCCGGATCGGCAAGGTGCCGGTCGTCGTCGGCGTCTGCCACGGCTTTGTTGGCAACCGCATGCTGGCCGCGCGGGGTTCGGAACTAGAGACGCTTCTGCTCGAAGGCGCAACGCCGCGTCAGGTCGATCAGGCGTTCACCGATTTCGGCTGGCCGATGGGGCCGTTTCGGATGGGCGATCTCGCCGGCCTCGACATAGGCTGGCGCAACCGCAAGGCGCGCCGCCAGACGGCCGTGATCGCCGATGCGCTTTGCGAACAGGGGCATTTCGGCCAGAAGACCGGCAGCGGCTTCTATCGCTATGAGAACGGTTCGCGTGCGGCGCTGCCCAATCCCGAGGTCGAGGCACTGATCCGCGACAAGGCCGCCGAAAAGGGCGTCGCGCTGCGCGCGATCGGCACCGACGAGGTCATCGAACGCACGCTCTATCCGATGATCAATGAGGGCGCCAAAATTCTCGAAGAGGGGATTGCTGCCCGCGCCTCCGACATCGATGTCGTCTGGGTCAACGGCTATGGCTTCCCGGTGGGCAAGGGCGGGCCGATGTTCTGGGCCGGCCTCGAAGGCGTGGACAAGATCACCCGGCGGCTGGACCATTGGCACGGGCAGACCGGCAAGGACATTTTTCGGGTGGCATCCCGGCTCAGGCGGATGGCCGAAACCGGTTCCTGGGACGCCGTTGCCAGCTAGGCTGCTCGAGCGAGGCCAAATCGTGGACTACCGAATCCGCGCGTCCATGATCTCGACGAAACGCGCGAACAGACCGGCCTGCGACTTGATCTTGAGCTTGCGGTAAATATTGCGGCGATGAACCTTTACGGTTCCCGGCACGATGCGCATCGCCCTGGCTATCGATTCCGTGGAATGCCCCTGAAGCACCAGATCGACGACATGCTGTTCGCGCGGCGTGAGCGAAAGGCTCTTCCAGATATGAGCACGCTCGAACTCGTTGACTGGAGCAATCGCTTCGTCCCGCTTCGTCTCTGCCGGTTTGTCGGCCGGAAGGGCCGGCCAGCGCAGCCTGGCGAAGCCGATCACCGCCGGCGCCATGTCGCGCAGCAGCCTGGCATCGGCGGTTCCGAACGGGCCTGAAGCGCGCAATCGCATCAACGAGACGACCAGCGCGTCCTTGCCTGGCAGCGGCACGAAGAAGCCGACCTCCTCGGCCAACTTGGTCTGGCTATAGTACGAGCGATAATATTCGCTGGCATAGAAGCGGTCCGGCGCCAGTTCGCGCATGCGCCAGAAACCTTCCTTGCGCTCAACCGCCGCGTGGTGGAACGGGTCGAGCAGATAAGGCCCTTCCTGATAGAGCGCGACGAAGACGTGGCTTTCGGCCGGCGAGAATGTCTCGAACAGCAACGGCGGGCGGGATGCGCCGCGATAGCCGAAGATCACGCAGTGATCGAAGCTGACATGCTGCCGGAGCCAAGCGACCAGGGCCCTGCCGAAAAGCTCACCGCTCGTCTCCCGGGTCGCCGCGATGAGCGTCGCGAGCTGGCTGTATTCGTCGCTGCGCGATACGCCCAATTTGTACCCCTCCAGACGAGAAAATAGACGAAATATACCACCCGCGAGGTATATACTAGCCGTCATTGGCTCTGATAGCGTTCCGAGATCGTCTTGTTGCTGGAGCCGCAGCTTTGACCGCAGTGCCCGACATCGAGTTTCGCGGGGTCGCCAAACGCTACGGCAGCGTGACCGCGGTCAGCGGCATCGATCTTGCCATCCCGCCGTCTGCCTTTGTCGCCTTGCTCGGGCCGTCCGGCTGCGGCAAGACAACCTGCCTGCGCATGATCGGCGGCTTCGAACAGCCGAGCGAAGGTGCGGTGTTCATCCGTGGCCGCGACATGGCTGGCACGCCGCCTTACCGGCGCCCAGTCAACATGGTGTTCCAGCAATATGCGCTGTTTCCGCATCTGGATGTCGAGGACAACATCGCCTATGGGCTGCGCCAGGCGCGGCCGCGGCTGTCGTCGCGGGAGATCAGCCTGCGCGCCGGCGAGGCGCTCGCCATGGTGCGGCTTGCCGGCTATGGCCGCCGCAAGATCCACGAGCTTTCCGGCGGCCAGCAGCAGCGCGTCGCCTTGGCGCGCGCGCTGGTCAACAAGCCGGCGGTGCTGCTGCTCGACGAGCCCCTCGCGGCGCTCGACAAGAAGCTGCGCACCGACATGCAGATAGAGTTGCAGAACCTGCAGCGCGAGATCGGCATCACCTTCGTCCTCGTCACGCATGACCAGGAAGAAGCCCTGTCGATGAGCGATTTCGTCTGCGTCATGAATGGCGGGCGCATCGTTCAGCTTGGACAGCCGAGCGAAATCTATGACGAACCCGCCGACCTCTTCGTCGCCGATTTCGTCGGCAAGACCAATCTCTTGAGTGGCAAGGTCGCCGGGCATTCGGCCAACCTGGTCGAGGTGGCGCTTGCCGACGGCACAGTGATTGCCGCGCGCAAGCGGACTCCGCTAACTCAGGGCGAAGCCGTTTCGATCAGCCTGCGCCCTGAATCCCTGAGCCTTGGCGCGCCGGGAAGCGGCCGGCTGAACGGTATTGTGCGCAACCGGATATTTCTCGGTTCGACTGCGGAATATGCAATCGAGGTCCAGGGTATCGGGACGCTGCTCGCCAAGGCCGATCACCTGATCGGCGGTGGAAATCTCTTCAAGCCGGGTGAACCCGTTGCCATCGGCTTTACAACCGGAACGCCGCTGGCGTTTCTGGACCCCAAGAATAACGGGACCAACCAGAGGGAAAACAAACATGTCGAAATCATATCGTGACGGACTGCCGATAAGCCCTGAAAAATTCGTCGATCAATTGATGCGCCTCAAGCGCGGTTCCATCGGCCGCCGCGAGTTCCTTGGCCTCACCGGTCTTGGCATCGCAACGGCGGTAATGGCCCGCGAACTCGGCATCATGCCGTCGCCGGCCTTCGCCCAGGCGGGGCTTGGCGACCGGATGTCGATCGCCACCTGGCCCAATTATCACGACCCGGCGACATTCGAGAATTTCAAGGCCGAGACCGGCGTCGCCGTCGAGGTCAATGTGTTCGGGTCAAACGAGGAGATGCTGGCCAAGCTACAGGCCGGCGCCTCGGGCTGGAGCCTTTTCGTTCCGACCAACTACACGATCTCCACCTATAAGAAGCTCGGCATCATCGAGGCGCTCGATATGGCCAAGCTTGCCAATTACGACGGTTCGAAAGAAGACCCGCGCTTCACTGGGGAAGGCACGATCGATGGCGTGACCTACGCGGTGCCGAAAAATTGGGGCACCACCGGCTTTGCCGTAAACACCAAGAAACTGACCAAGCCGATGACGAGCTGGAAGGAATTCTGGGACACGGCCATGGCCGAGGGCGATGGCCGGACCATGGTCCATGACTACCAGCTCACCACGATCGGCAACGCGCTGAAATATTTCGGCTTCTCGTTCAACTCGCTGAAGCAGGACGAACTCGCCAAGGCGGAGGAATTGCTGCTGAAGGTCAAGCCGCACCTGTTCGCTGTTTCCAGCGACTATCAGCCGTCGATGCGTGCCGGTGACGCCTGGATGACGATGTGCTGGACCAATGACGGAGCGCAGCTCCACCGCGACATTCCCGAGATCGCCTATGTGCTTGGCAAGGAGGGCGGCGAGATCTGGACCGACTTCTACGCCATTCCGAAGGATGCGCCCAACAAGCCCGCCGGCTATGCCCTGCTCAATTACCTGATGGATCCGAAAGTCGCGGTCAAGGAGCACCTGGCCAACGGTGCGCCTTCCACCGATGCGCGGGTCAATGCGCTGCTGCCCAAGGAGGTGCTGGAAAATCCGATCCTCTATCCGGCGGCGGATCTGCTGAAGCCGCTCGAATTCGGTGCAGCTGCGACTTTGACCGACCCGGGCCGAGCCGAACTGATGGCACGCTTCAAGTCGGCTTGACCCGTGCGGACCGCAGGTCCGATGCAGGCAACTCACCCGGCGGGCAGATGTCCGCCGGCACCGGGGCGGTTTTCAATGCGCAGCAATGTCTTTCGTCACAATCTCCTGACCGCCTTGCTGCTCGGTCCGGCAACCGCGTGGCTGGTGGTGTTCCTGGTCTTGCCGTTCGTCGCGATCGCCGTCTTCAGCGTCGGCGAGCGGGCGCCGGAAGGTGGCTATCAGGCCGCTTTCACCTTGGCGCAATATGCCAATCTTCCGGCGCGTGCGACCGCCTTCTGGAACACGATGGTGCTGGCGCCGGCGGGCGCACTGGCCTGTCTTCTCGTTGCCTATCCGGTCGCCTACTACCTCGCCTTGCGCGCGCCGGAGCGCTGGCGGCTGATCCTGCTGGCGCTTGTCGTCATCCCGTTCTGGACCAGCCTGCTGATGCGAACCTATGCCTGGATGTATGTTCTTGGCGGGCGTGGCATCCCGGCTCTGCTGGCCTATGTCGGGATCGAGGATGTGCGGCTGATCAACACGCCGGGAGCGGTTCTGCTCGGCATCGTCTATGGCTATCTGCCGCTGATGATCCTGCCGATCTATGTCAGCCTCGAGCGGCTCGACCGCCGCTTGCTGGAGGCCTCCGCCGATCTTGGCGCGACGCCGATCTCGACATTCCTTGGCGTGACGCTGCGGCTGTCGCTGCCGGGTGTGATGACCGGCTTCTCGCTGGTCATGATCCTGCTGCTCGGCGAATATCTGATCCCGACACTGCTCGGCGGCGGCAAGGTGTTCTTCATCGGCAACGCGCTGGTCGATCTGTTCTTGCAATCACGCAACTGGCCGTTTGGATCGGCAATCGCCATCACGTTGGTTCTGGTTGCGGTGGTGGTTCTGCTTGCCGCGAACCGTGTTTCGACCCGGCTTTCGGGTGCCCGCCGGGTGGATCTGATCTGATGCGTGCCTTCGTCGTTTCGGTCTTTGCTTTTCTCTACCTGCCGATCGCGCTGGTGGTGCTGTTCTCTTTCAACGCCGGCCACCACGCCAGCGAGTTCACCGGCTTCTCGGTGCAATGGTACGGCAAGGCACTGGCGAACCCGTTCCTGGTCGAAGCGCTGAAGAACAGCCTGTTCATCGCCACGACCAGCGCCTTGCTCGCAGCGCTGTGCGGCACGGCGGCGGCGCTTGGCCTGGCGCGCGTCGGCGTGCGGACCCGGGCTATTTTCGATGCGCTGCTCGGTGCTGCGATCGTCGTTCCTGGCGTCGTCATCGGCATCTCGACGCTGGTCGCGCTCGTCCAGCTGTTCGCGGTGGTCAACCCGTTTGTCGCTTCATTGTGGCCGAGCGATCAGCCGCCGCGCCTGGCGCTCGGCTACGGGTCGATCATTGCCGCGCATGGCCTGTTTTCGATGGCGCTGGTGGCGATGATCGTCGGTACACGCCTCGGCAGCCTGGACCGCAATCTGGTCGAGGCCTCAAATGATCTCTATGCCACCCCGCTGACGACCTTTCGCAGCATCGTCTTGCCGCAGATCATGCCCGCGGTAATCGCCGGCTTCCTGCTCGCCTTCACATTTTCCTTTGATGATTTCATCGTCGCTTTCTTTGTTGCCGGAGCGCAGACGACATTGCCGATCTATGTCTTTGCCTCGATCCGGCGCGGGGTCACGCCGGAGATCAATGCCATCGCGACGATCGTGCTCGTCGCCTCCGTACTGCTCGTGGTGCTCGCCCAATGGCAGCTGCGCCAACGAAAACCATCACACTGAAAGACAAAAACATGATTCTGAGAGATCGCATCGCCGTGGTGACGGGTGCCGGGTCAGGGATCGGGCGTGCCGGCGCCATGATGATGGCCAGAGAGGGCGCGGTTCTGGTGATCGCCGACAGGGACCAGGCTGCCGGGGAAGCAACGGCGTCAGATATTCGTGCCGCGGGTGGTCGAGCTGAGGCGATCACTACCGATGTCGGCGACGACGCGGCGGTCGAGCGCCTCATTGCGGGAACGCTGGGCCGGCATGGGCGGATCGATATCCTGCACAACCATGCCGGAATCCAGATCGGCGGCACGCTGACCGAAGTCGGCGCCGACGGCATGGATGCCTCATGGCGGATCAATGTGCGGGCGCAATTCCTCGCGGCCAGGCTCGTCATGCCGTCGATGATGGAACAGGGCGGCGGTGTCATCCTGAACACCGCCTCGAATTCGGGTGTGTTCTACGACCGAGAGATGATCGCCTACGCTACCTCAAAACATGCCGTGGTTGCGATGACCCGGCAGATGTCGCTCGACTATGCCAAACACAATGTGCGCGTCAACGCGCTCTGTCCGGGCTGGGTCGACACGCCCTTCAACGAACCGTTCATCGCTCAGATGGGCGGGCGGGCAGCGATCGAAAGCTATGTCCGCACCAAGATTCCCATGCAGCGCTGGGCCAGCGCGGAGGAAATCGCCGAAGCGATCCTGTTCCTCGTCTCCGACCGCTCGTCCTTCATGACCGGTCAGGCGCTGGTGATCGACGGCGGCGAAAGCATCGGCTGATCCGCCGCTCCCGGCGGGCGGGAGCTGAAATTCTCTTTGGCCTAACGGCCGGCGGCGAGATGTGCTTTCGTCTCCCCGAGAATGCGGCCAACATGGCCGCGCCGGGAGCGGAAATCGTCAGTGCAAGAGAGAGGCTGCATAATGGCCGAGGCCTATATCTGCGACTATATCCGCACGCCGATCGGGCGCTTCGGCGGTTCGCTGTCGGCGGTCCGTGCCGACGATCTGGGCGCGACACCGCTGAAGGCGCTGGTCGAGCGCAATCCCGGCATCGACTGGGCTGCCATCGATGACGTCGTCTATGGCTGTGCCAATCAGGCCGGCGAGGACAATCGCAATGTGGCGCGCATGGCGCTGCTGCTCGCCGGCCTGCCCAAGGAGGTTTCCGGCTCGACCGTCAACCGTCTCTGCGGTTCGGGCATGGATGCGGTGATGATTGCTGCTCGCGCGATCAAGGCAGGCGAGGCGGAGTTGATGATTGCCGGCGGCGTCGAATCGATGAGCCGTGCTCCTTTCGTCATGCCGAAGGCCGAGACCGCCTTTTCGCGCAATGCCGAGATCCACGACACCACCATCGGCTGGCGCTTCATCAATCCGCTGATGAAGAAGCAATACGGCGTCGATTCGATGCCGGAGACCGGCGAGAACGTCGCCGAGGATTTTTCGATCTCGCGCGCCGACCAGGACGCCTTTGCCGCGCGTAGCCAGGACAAGGCGGTAGCCGCCCAGGCCAATGGCCGTCTGGCGAAGGAGATCACCCCAGTGACGATCGCGCAGCGTAAGGGCGATCCGGTGATCGTATCAAAGGACGAGCATCCCCGCGCGGGCACGACGGTCGAGGCGCTGGCCAAATTGCCGACGCCGTTCAGGCAAGGCGGTACGGTCACGGCCGGCAATGCGTCGGGCGTCAATGACGGCGCGGCGGCGCTGATCGTCGCCTCGGAAGCAGCCGTGAAAGAATACGGCTTGACGCCGATCGCCCGCATCCTCGGCGGTGCCGCCGCCGGCGTGGCGCCGCGCATCATGGGCATCGGCCCTGTGCCGGCCACGCAAAAGCTATGCGCCCGGCTCGGCCTGACGCCGCAAGAATTCGATGTCGTGGAGCTCAACGAAGCCTTTGCCTCCCAAGGCATCGCCGTGCTGCGCCAGCTCGGCATTGCCGAGGACGCGGAGCACGTCAATCCGAATGGCGGCGCCATCGCGCTAGGCCATCCGCTCGGCATGTCCGGCGCGCGCATCACCGGCACGGCGGCACTGGAACTGCGCGAACGCGGCGGCCGCTACGGCCTCGCCACCATGTGCATCGGTGTCGGCCAGGGCATCGCCGTGGCGCTGGAGAGGTTGTGAGGCAAGCATCATCGCGCCGATCGTTTGAAACGGCGCGATTGCGCGAACGTTTACAGCCGCCTTGCGCGGTCAAATTTGACCATGTGGACAAAAGCCGGGCACCGTTCCATAGTTCCTCCGCTGATATTCCAGAGAAAAGAGCCGGCTCGACACGGCGCCAATCAGAGGGGCATGCAATGGACAACAAAAAGAGCAAAATCCAGTCGAAACGCGAAGGGCTTTCGCGCCGCAATGTGCTGGAACTGGGCGCGCTCGGCTTGGCGGCAGCGATGCTGCCGGGCCGTGCCTTCGCCAAAACCAAGAAGCTGAAAGTGGCGGCGATCTTCGCCACGCCGATCGAGGAGCCGTGGGACAACCAGATCCACGTCGCCCTGCAGAAGGCCGAGAAGGAACTCGGCGTCGAGTACAAATGGTCGGAGAAGGTGCAGACCGCCGATTTCAGCCGGGTCATGCGCGAATATGCGCAAGGCGGCTATGAGCTGGTGCTGGGCGATGCCTTCGCCGCCGAGCGCGAATCCCGCAGGACGGCCAAGCAGTTCCCGAAAACCGCCTTCCTGTTCGGCTCCGGCGCCGGGCCGGCCGAGCCGAATTTCGGGGTCTTCGACAACTGGATCCACGAGCCGGCCTATCTCTCCGGCATGATCGCCGGAAAGATGTCGAAGTCAGGCACGATCGGCGCCGTCGCGGCGATGGGCATTCCGGAAGTGAACCGGCTGGTCAACGCCTTCTTTGCCGGCGCCAGGGAGGTCAATCCCAATATCAAGAAGAAGGTCGCCTTCATCGGCTCGTTCTTCGATCCGCCAAAGGCAAAGGAAGCGGCTATCGCCCAGATCGACGCCGGCGTCGACGTGATCTATGCCGAGCGCTTCGGCGTCATCGAAGCGGCGGCGGAGAAGAAGATCCTCGCCATCTCCAACATGTCCGACCAGTCGAGCCTCGGCCCCGACACGGTGATCACCGGGCCGGTCTGGGACATGTATCCGACGGTCGAGCAGGCGATCAAGCTGGTCAAGGCCGGCGTCTTCACCGCGCAGGACTACGGCGATTTCTCGCGCATGGCCAAGGGAGGCTCCTATCTCGCGCCATACCACAAATTCGACAAGACGCTGCCGGCCGAGGTCAAGGACCTGGTGGAGAAGAAGAAGGCCGAGATCCTCGACGGCAATTTCCGCGTCGATGTCGACGAGAATACGCCGGTTTCGGATTAGGTGCTTGCCCTCCCCCTTGAGGGGAGGGTGGCCCGCGGGGCCGCGTGGGGTCCGCGGCGACGCGCTCCATCTTTTTTCAGTCAGAGGTCGAGGCAGTTGAGGTGACCCCTCCCGCCTCGCTTCGCTCGGCACCCTCCCCTCGAGGGGGAGGGGTATCCGCGCCACTCTCACCAGGAGCACCCTTGCCTACCCCACTCATAGAAATGCGTGGCATCTCCAAGAGCTTCGGCGCTGTGAAGGCGAACGAAGCCGTCGATCTCAGCGTCGCGCCGGGCGAGATTCTCGGGCTGCTTGGCGAAAACGGCGCCGGCAAGACGACGCTGATGAACGTGCTGTTCGGCGCCTATGCGCCCGACGCCGGCGAGATCCTGGTCCAAGGCCGGCCGGTGACGATCAACAGCTCGGCCGACGCGCTTGCCGCCGGCATCGGCATGGTGCACCAGCACTTTCATCTCGCACCGCGGCTTTCGGTGCTGGAAAACCTTTTGATCGGCATCCCCGGCAGATCGGGCCGGATCAACCGCGCCGGCGGGCTGGCGCGGCTCGCCGAGATCGGCCGCCAGCACGGGCTGACGCTCGACCCAGACCTCTCCGTCTCGGCGCTGTCGGTCGGCGAGCAGCAGCGGCTCGAGATCGTCAAGGCGCTGTTTCGCGGCGCGAGGCTGCTGATCCTCGACGAGCCGACGGCGGTGCTGGCGCCGACCGAGGTCGACGGATTGTTTTCGGCGTTGCGCTCGATGGCGGCGCAGGGGCTCGGCATCATCTTCATCTCGCACAAGCTCAACGAGGTGCGGGCGCTGACGCATCGCTGCGTGGTGCTCAGGCATGGGCGCGTCGCCGGCCGCGTCGATGCGCCGGCCAGCACGACATCCTCGGAGATGGCGCGGCTGATGTGCGGCCACGAGATCGTGCCGCCGGCCAGGGGACCGTCGACCCCCGGTGCCGCAGTGCTGACCCTCGACGGCATTTCGACATCACGCCATTCCGGCATGGCGCTGCGCGACGTGTCGCTGTCGGTGCGTGGCGGAGAGATCCTCAGCATTGCCGGTGTCTCCGGCAATGGCCAGCGCGCGCTTGCCGAGGTGATCTCCGGCGTGCGTGCGCCCGATGCCGGACAGATGACCATAGCCGGCAAAGCGGTTTCCCGGTTCTCGCCGCGCGCGGTGCAGGCGCTCGGCCTCGGCCGCATTCCGGAAGACCGCATGACGACCGGGCTGGTCACCAATCTGCCGCTCGCCGATTCGATGGTGCTGCCGCGCATCGGCGCCTACGCATTCAGCCGCAATGGCCTGCTCAAGCCGGATGCGATCCGCGCCTTCACCGAGGCGCAGATCAAGGCCTATGACATACGCTGCCCCGGGCCGATGACGCGCGCCGGGGCGCTTTCCGGCGGCAATCTGCAGAAGGCGCTTTTGGCGCGCGAACTCGCCTTCGATCCGAAGGTGCTGATCGTTTCGCAGCCGACACGCGGCCTCGATATCGGCGCCGCGCGCTTCATCCACGAAAAGTTCCTCGACATGCGTGCCAAGGGCTGCGGCATCATCGTCATCGGCGAGGATCTCGAAGAACTGCTGATGCTCTGCGACCGCGTCGCGGTGATGTATGAGGGGCACATCGTCGGCACGCTGGACAGCGCCGATGCCACCGTCGCCAGACTTGGATTGATGATGACCGGGGCGGAGGCTTGATGTTCCGTCTCGAGGCCCGCACCTCAACGCCCGCCTGGTTCAATCTGGCGCTGCCGCTGCTCGCCATCGGCGCGACGCTGGTGCTGTGCAGCGGCCTCATCGCATTGGCTGGCGCCGGCGTGATCGAGGCCTATGGCGTGATGTTTTCGGCGTCCTTGGGAGACAGCTACGCCATCACCGAAACGCTGGTGCGTGCCGCGCCGATGATCTTCACCGGCCTTGCCGTGGCGGTCGCCTTCCGCGCCAAATTCTGGAACATCGGCGCCGAGGGGCAATTGCTGGCCGGTGCGGTGGCGAGCTGCGCGGTCGGTGCGATCCCGATGCCGGGGCCGCTCGCCATGTTGCTGATGGCGGTGGCGGGCGCTGCCGCCGGCGCTGCCGTCGCCCTGATCCCGGCGACGCTGCGGGTAAAATTCAAGGTCGACGACGTGGTCAGCTCGCTGCTGCTCAACTCGGTCATTTTCTATGCGTTGATGGCGCTGATCGAGGGACCCTGGAAGGACAGTTTCAGCGGCTACCCGATCTCGCCGCCGATCGAGGACACGGCGAATTTCCCGGTGCTGCTCGAAGGCACGCGGCTGCATCTCGGTGTCGTCGCGGCGCTGGTCGCCGCGCCGGTGATCTGGTTCCTGATCGCGCGCACCACGCTCGGCTTCCGGATCAAGGTGACTGGCGAAAATCCCGAGGCGGCGCGCTATGGCGGCATCAATGTCGAGCGGGTGCTGATTTCGACGGCGCTGCTGTCCGGCGCCTTGGCCGGCCTTGCCGGCGTCGGCGAGGTCGGCGGCGTGCATTTCCAGGTGATGAGCGACATCTCGCCGGGCTATGGCTATTCCGGCATCGTCGTTGCCATGCTGGCGAGGCTCAATCCGCTCGGCGTGGTGCCGGCGGCGATCTTCCTTGCCGCCGTCATGACCGGCGCCGAGGCGATGTCGAGGGCCACCGGCGTTCCGGCCTTCCTCAGCGATGTTATTCAGGGAACCGCATTGCTTGCCATGCTGGTGGCGCTGCTGTTCACCGCCTATCGCCTCCGCCGCGTGGGAACAGCCAAATGAGCGTGGTGCTGGAACAGATCTTCCAAGTCGGCTTCCTGGCCGCGATCATCCGGATCGCCACGCCGCTAGCGTTTGCGACGCTGGGCGAGATGTTTTCCGAACGCGCCGGCGTGCTCAATCTCGGCATCGAAGGCATCATGCTGCTGTCGGCGATGACCGGCTTCACCGCGGCGAGCCTCAGCGGCAGCCTGTGGCTCGGCGTGCTTGCGGCGGTGCTGACCGGGGCGCTGATGGGCGCCGTGCATGCGCTGTTCACCGTGGCGCTCGGCCTCAGCCAGCATGTCTGCGGCATCGGCGTGACGCTGTTCAGCTCCGGCCTCGCCTATTTCCTCTACCGGCTGATCTTCGGTCAGCAATCCGTGCCGCCGAACATTAGGGGATTCGAGACGCTGCCGATCCCGATCCTGTCCGACATACCGATGCTCGGGCCGGCGGTGTTCAACCAGTTCTCGCTGGTCTACATGGCGATTTCAGCCATTCCCCTGGCCGCCTTCGTGCTCTACCATACGCCCTGGGGCCTGTCGGTGCGCATGGTCGGCGAAAATCCGCGCGCCGCCGATTCTGCCGGCGTCAGCGTGATCGCGACGCGCCTCCAGGCGGTGATCCTCGGCGGTGCCTTGATGGGGCTGGCCGGCGCCTTCCTGTCGATGGCGCAGTTCAACGCCTTCACCTTCGGCGTCGTTTCGGGGCGCGGCTGGGTGGCGATCGCGCTCGTCGTCTTCGGCCGCTGGGACCCCTGGCGCTCGGCAGGCGCGGCACTGCTGTTCGCCTTCGTCGATGCCTTGCAATTGCGCATGCAGGCAAGCGGGCTCGGCCACATTCCTTATGAGGCGTTCCTGATGCTGCCCTTCATCTTCACCATCGTCGCCATGGCGGTGATGTCGCGCAATGCTGTTGCCCCTTCGGCGCTGCTCAAGCCGTTTCGGCGCGAAGAACGGTAACGGCGCTCCGCCGTTCACATCGCAGTGAAGCCGTTATCGACGAACAGATGGGCGCCGTTGACGAAGCTGGCCTCGTCGCTGGCCAGGAACAAGGCTGCCCTTGCCACCTCTTCCGGCTCGCCGATCCGCCCTTGCTGCGCGGCCATTGCCGCGTCTGAGACATCGATGCCGAGTTTGTCGAGATCGGCGACCTCGCGCAGGCCGTGCGGTGTCCTGATGAAGCCGGGACAGACCGCATTGCAGCGGATGTTGCGGTCGCGGAACTCGACGGCGATGGCGCGCGCGAACATGTGGCAGGCACCCTTGGTAGTGTCGTAAAGCACCTCCATCGGCGTCGCCGCCACCGCCGAGATCGAGGAGGTGCAGACGATGGAACCCCCGCCGGCGGCGATCATGCCGGGCAGCACGGCGCGCGTCATCAGGAACATCGAACGCACATTGACGGCATGCAGCCAGTCCCACTCCTGCAGCGTGGTCTCCAGGAAAGGTTTGATGACGATGGTGCCGGCGTGATTGAACAGCGTGGTGACCGGGCCGAATGTTTCCGTCACGCCCTTCACCCCCGCTTCGACGTGCGCCTCATCCGACACGTCGGCGACCCAGTGCTCGGCGACATGGCCGCGCTCCCTGATCGCCGCCGCGGTGGCGGCGGCCGCCTCGCCGTTGCGGTCGATGATCGCCACCTTGGCGCCCTCGGCCGCGAAAAGCTCCGAGGCCGCACCGCCCATTCCCGTCGCACCGCCGGAGATGATGGCGACCTTGCCGGCCAGTCTTGTGCCCATGTTTTTGCTCCCTGTTGCTCTGCCGTGACGTAGCGGCTTCCGCTCGAGCAGCGATGCTATCCTTCATCCCTTGGATGGCCAAGGAGCCGCAGGTGCATGGACCTGACGTTTTCTGCCGTCATCACGACAGGTCTCAAAAAGGCAGCTCTAAGCCACAAAGGAACCAATTTGTCTTCCGTTTTGAGAAAACTATTCTACGGAGCGCTCGAAAATAGCAATCGACAAAGTCTACTGATTTTATAGATTAATCCGCGAGACGGAGGTCGATATGTCCTACAGCCAGAACACTCAGACTGCCCGCAAAGGCCAAAGGTTGGGTTCCGACCAGGTATGGCGGCCAGCCTATGCCGGCGCTTTCGCCTATCTCGTCTTTGCCCTTGCATTCGTATTCACCGGGGCAGTCGTACTGGGGCTGATCCCCTGATCGTTAAGGCCCTGATTTCATCGAGATAGCGGCCTGCCGCTTGCGAATTCCGGAGTTGGATGAACCGAATGCCGGCGCTTTTGCGCGCCGTGATTGCGACGTGATGTCCATGATTCCGTACGTGAAGGAGGAGATGGCAATGCCGATCGAGTTCACGCATGTTCCCGGTAAAACCCGCCCTGCCGACGCCGGCTTTTTCTACGACTTTGTCGAGACCGCGACGAAGCTGTCGCTGATCGAGGATGCCGGATTCCAGAAGATCGTCGTCGACGACCAGGCCGGGCTGCTGACCAATATGGACCTTGCGGCCCAGGCACTGGATCGCACCTCGTCCCTGGAGGTCGTTCTCATCCATTGGGCGGGTGTGATCGAGCCGATCGTGGCAGCACGGCAGCTCGCCGCGCTTGATGCGAAAAGCGGCGGCCGGCTGTCGCTCAGGATGCTCAGCGAGCCGCTGAGCGACGATGATGCCGAGGCACGTCCGGTCGGCCACACGGTCGTCTGGCAACGCATCGACGAATATCTGGTGCTGCTGAAGCGGTTGTGGTCGAACGACAGACCGTTCGACCATGAAGGCGCCTTTTACAGCATCAAAGGCGGCTATGTGCCGCGCAAGGGGCCGCATGGTGTGACCATCCGCATGGGCGGACAGTCCGGCACGGCGCTCAGGGTCGCGGGCAGGCATGCGGATGTGTTCGAGCTGGCGCCGGGCTCGCTCACCGAAATCCGCCAGTCTATGCAGCGTGTACGCAGCGCCGCCGCCGAACACGGCCGGGCTGGCAAGCTGCGTTTCGCGCTTCCCGTCCGAATCCGTTCGGAAGACAAACCGGCCGTTTCCTGCTGGAAGGCGGTCGAACTTGCAGGGCCGCCAGCGCGGGTCGCGCTGTCGCTGCTACCCTATGCGGCTCTGGGAATCCAGGAATTCATGATCGTCGGCCTCGACAGGCCACGCGAAATCGCCACGGCTGGCCGCGAGGTGGTCGCGCTGCTGCGCAACTCGCTGGCGCGTCGCGAGGCCGATGCCCCGCAGCCCGGGACGTTTGCGTCACGCGCAACACAAGGCGTGCGTGCCGGCTGCTGAAGAAGGCGTGCCGGCAAATGGATTAACACTCCGCCGCAGCCACGTACGTTGGCGGCCTACCGCCATTCCGGGAAAGCCGCGTAAGCGGCCTTGGTCAGTGCCGGGATCTCTCCGTCGGGCACAGAGCTGTAGGGCCAGAGCAGTCGCGGGCCGAGCGGCGCCCAGCCGCCGGCGGCGGCCATCGCCTTGTCGAGTGCTGCATCGCTGACATTGTAGCGAGCGCGAAACGGCAGGACATATGCGGCGAGGAAGGCCTGTATGCGCGCCTCGACTTCGGCAGCGGCGGCCATGTCGGTGCGGATCATTTGCCACCATATCACCGCGCCCTTCGGGTTGAGGCAGGCGACATTGGAATAGCTGCCATGGGCTCCCCCAGCATATCCTGTTGCCAGCGTGTGGCCGGGGACGAAGACGGAGAATCCGTCCAGTTTGCGGCGCATGTCGGCATACCAGTCGGCGTCGCCGCCCGGCAGCTTGGCGCCGACCAGCGATGGCACGGCCGCGCGCAGCCGGGCAATGCCTTCGAGCGTCAGGCGGCGCTTGGCATGCGGCGGGTTGTAAAGCACCAGCGGCGCTTCGGTCGCGGCCTCGCACAGGCCGCCGACAAAGCGCATAACCTCGTCGTCGCTGGGCGGCCACCAGTCGGGCAAGGTGAATTGCACCGCCGCCGGGCGAAGTGCGGCCACCCGCGTCAGCCGCTCCAGCGCGACACGCGGATTGGACTGGCTGATGCCGATCTGGAAGGGAAGGCCCGCGCGACCGGCTATTTCGGCGACCATCTCACAAAGCCGGTCGAATTCGGGTTCGGTCTGGCAATGGAATTCGCAGGCCGTGCCGTTGGAATAGATGCCGTCGACACCCGATGCGCAGAGCCGTGCGATTGTCTCTTCCGTCGCCTCCCAGTCGATTGCTCCGCGATCGTCGATGGCCAGCATCACTGCGCCCCAGACACCGCGCGGTGCGTATGCGGGCAAGCGGGGCAGATGGTCGAGATCAGCGCGCACCGGCGATCTCGTGCTCGCGGCGGGTTTCGTTCGACGCAAAGGCAGCCTCGATGATGGCAATCATCTTGCGTCCATAGACACCGTCGAGCGGCACCGGCTTGTCGTCGGCAATGGCATCGCGCATCGCCGTCCATTCGCGCACCAGCGCGTTCTGCATCCAGTTCGGCTCGAACGAACCGGGCAGCTCGGTCCAGGCCGTGTCGCGGCCAAGCATGGTGCCGCGGTCCATGTCGATGCGCAGCGTTCCCTGTTCGCAGACCAGATCCATGGCGTAGCCGCTCGCGCCGGTGCGGTAGCCGACGCTCTGCACCTGGCCGATGCCGCCGCCGGCGAAGCGCAATCCAAGCAGGGCGCTGTCGTCGGCTTCCTGGTCATGGAACTTGGCGCCGAGCATGGCGCTCACCGACACGACATCGTCATCCATCAGCCAGACCAGACGGTCGAGCGCGTGGATGCCGGCCGTCAACAGCATGCCGCCGCCGGTCGCCTTGCGCAGATGCCAGTCGCGGCGATTGTGCTCCATCCACAGCTTGATGATCCAGCTCGATCCGATGAGTGGCCGGCCGAGCTCTCCTTCCTCCAGCTTCTGCCTGGCCGCCATGCAGGGCAGGGCGAAATGCATGAGATGGGCGACCATCAGCTTGACGCCGCTATCGGCCACGGCGGCATTGATCGCATCGCAGACGGCCGCCGTCGGCGCCATCGGCTTTTCGAGCAGGATGTGCTTGCCGGCGTTTGCCGCGCCGATGGCCATTTCGGCATGGAGATGGTGGGGGCTGGCAATGAGGACCGCGTCGACCTCCTTGTCGTCCAGCAGCTTGCGCCAGTCGGTGTAGCCGCGGCCGCCATGTTCGGCGGTGAATCGCTCCAACGCATCGGTATTTCCCCGGCAGGACGCGACGAGGCGAGTATTTCCAACCTCGCGGATTGCCCGCGCATGGGCCGCGCCGAAATCGCCGGCGCCGATAATTCCTATTCCAATCATGGTTCTGCCTTTTCATAAGCGGCGTCGATCAGCGACATCGCTGCAGCATAATCCTCGATGGACACCGACGGAGGCGCCTTTCTGGCGAGCCGGTCAAGCGTGTCGCGCATGAACAGACGATAGCGGGTTGCCGGCAGTTCGGCCGGCAAATCGACGATTGCCGCGTCGTCGAGCGTGGCGCACATGGCATGATCGCCGTGATCGACCAGGGTCGCATTGGCACTGACGATGCGCCATTCGAAGTCGCCGCCGGGGCGCATCGAGGCAAAGGTGTAACCGGCCTCGACGATGAAAAGCGCGCCGGCCTCGTCTTCCAGCACCAGCAGCGCATGGTCCTCGACCGGGCCGGGATGGATGCGGTTTGCTATCGACACGGTTTTCAGGTCAAGCCTGCCGGTTGCAAGGCTGAGTGCCGCGTCGACGCCGTGTATGCCGAGGTTCCTCAATGCACCTCCGCCACCAACCGCCGGGTCGACGATCCAGGCGACACCGTCGGCGATGTAGCGTTGCGGCGGACCATTGACCAGCCGGAAATGGCAATGCGCCACCGCACCGGCGCGGCCCTCCCGGCGCAGCCGGTCAAAGGCGGTAACGGCCGGCCCGAAACGGTTGGGCAGGGGCACAGCAACAAAGGCCTGGTGCTGCGTGGTAAGGTCGCGCAGCGCCATCAGTTCTCTCGTATGGCTGGCCGCCGGCTTCTCCAGGATCAGCGGTATCCCTGCCTCGATGATCGCACGTGCCCGGGCCGGTACCGCTGAGGGATGCCCCATCAACAGGATCACGTCCGGCGGGCTGGAGAGTATCTCCGTGAAATTCGCGATGAACGGCAGGTCATGACGCGCGGCGAAGGCATGCGCGTGGCGGGGATTCTCGTCCCAGACGCCGGCGATTTCGGCGCTATAGAAGCGTGCGGCATCGAGGTGCATTTCGGCGTGCCAGTGGCTCGATCCGGCAAGGGTAATCTTCATTCGGAGGCGGCACTTTTGCTATGGGCTTGCAGGATATCCTACAAGTGGCTATACGACAAGCGGTGGGCAACAACGGCCCATCCGACGGAAATGGAAACCAATGGAATGGCGGAACTGAAGTCGATCGAACCGTTGAGCAGACCGCCGCTGCTGCACGTCACCGTGCAGGAAAGCCTCAGGGCCTATATCGAAAGCAACAAGCTCAAGGCAGGCGATCCCCTGCCGCCGGAAACATTCCTGGCGCAGCGGCTCGGCGTCGGCCGCAACTCTGTACGGGAAGCGATCAAGGCGCTGGAATCGATCGGCATCCTGGAGACGCGGCGCGGCATCGGCGTGTTCGTCAAGGAGTTCTCGTTCAAGCCGCTGCTGGATAACCTCGCCTACGGCTTGCAGGATTCGCTGCGCGACGTCGAAGAGCTGCGCGAAATCCGCCGGGTACTGGAAACCGGCCTCATCGCCAAGACGATCGAGATGATCAGCGCCGAAGACATCGAGGCGCTGCGCCAGCTGACCGAGCGCATGCGGCAACGTGCCGAACGCCACGAGAGCTTCGCCGAAGAGGACCAGCAATTCCATCAGATGCTGTTTCGCTGCCAGAACAATCGCATGCTGAGTGCGTTGATCGACATCTTCTGGGTGGCGTTCAACAAGGCCTCGAACTTCACCAGCCTCGACAATCCGACGCCGCTGGCGACATGGCGCGACCATCACGAGATCGTCGAGGCGGTCGCCGCCAAGGATGTCGACCAGGCACGCCGGCGGCTCGACGACCATTACCGGGGGATCCAGCAAGTCATCGCCAAAAACCGAACACCCTGAACATGCCAAGGGAGGAAACCATGCGCATCAGGACTCTCGCATTCTCTATCGCCGGGCTGTTGCTCGCCGGCATTGGCCCAGTGACCAGCGTCCAGGCACAAAGCGCCAAGACCATCGCCGGCGGCTTCGACGTCGGCCCCGGCGGCTTTCCCAAGAACTTCAACCCGCTGGTCGCGACCGGCGGCTACACCTGGCTCAGCACCTATTTCGAACCGCTGGTCATCTTCAATGCCGGGTTGACCGAGATCGAAGGCGACCTCGCCAAGGACTACAAGATCAGCGACGACCAACTGAGCTACACGTTCAATCTGGTCAACGAGACTTGGCACGACGGCAAGCCTTTCACGTCGAAAGACGTCAAGTTCACGCTTGAGCTTGCCAAGAACAAGGCCTCCGGCAGTTTGTTTGCGGCGCGCCTCGCCAACGTCGCCTCGGTCGAAGCGCCGGATGACCACACAGTGGTGGTCAAGCTGTCGAAACCGAACGGCTCGTTGCTATCCATCCTCTCGCAGCTGATGATCCTGCCCGAGCATGCCCTGGCCGCTCTGCCGCCGGAATCGCTGGCGACAAGCACGTGGTGGTCGACAACTCCGGTCGGCACCGGCCCGTTCAAGTTCAATCGCTACGTGACCGACCAATATGTCGAGCTGGCAGCCGATGACGATTATCGCGGCGGCAAGCCGAAGGTAGACGTGCTCATCAACCGCTATTTCGAGTCGCCTGCGGCGGCCGTCGCTGCGCTCCGCGCCGGCGAAATCCAGTTCACTTATGTCGAGCCCGACGATGCGGGATCCTTCAAGACCGACAGCAATTTCAAGGTGATCGAAGGTGCCTCCTACGTGGTCAACTATATCGGCCTCAATCAGAAGGTCGACCTGTTCAAGGATATCCGCGTCCGCCAGGCGATCATGTACGCGATCGATCGCAACGCCATCATAGACAGCCTTTATGGCGGTGCCGCCAAGCCGGCCAATTGCGGCTATGTCGCGCCGCATCTCGTTCCCGAAGGCCTCGAACCCTATGCCTACGATCCGGCCAAGGCCAAGGCGCTGCTGACCGAGGCGGGCTGGGACAAGCTTAACGGCGACAAGCCCATTACCTTGCTGACCTATTACGGCTCGCCGCAAGCGGCCAATGTGATGGCCGCCATCCAGTCGATGCTGGCCGAGGTCGGCATCAATGTGGTGCCGCGCGTCGTCGATACGCCGACCTATAACGGCATCGTCTACAAGGAAGGCACGCCGGATTGGGCCGCATTTCCGATGGTCTATGCCGGCCTTCAGAACGGCCCCAATCCGGCCGGCCTCAACCCCGGCCTCAACAAGTCGCAGATCCCGCCGGCAGGCTTCAACACAATGCGCATCGAGTTCGACGATCTGAGCACTGCGTTGGACGCCGCGCTCGGCCAAACCGATCCGGCCAAGCTCGATCAATCCTGGCAGGAAGTCTGTAAGGTGATGAACAAGGACCTGCCCTGGGCGACGTTGTGGGTGGCCAACCGCTATGGCGTAGCTTCCAACAAGCTGCGTGACTTCGTCTGGACGCCGGCGCCGGGCGGCGGTCCTTATGCGGCTCACCCCGAGCGCTGGGACATCCAGTAAGAACCCTTAAACGAAGCGAGCAGGCGGACCACTTTGGCGCCGCCTGCCACCGCCACGGAAAGCCCATGTTGAGCTTCATCGCCCGCCGCAGCGCTACAGGATTGCTGATGCTGGTCGCGCTCAGCGTCCTCATCTTCATCCTGCTGCGGCTGGCCCCTGGCGATCCGATCGACGCCTATATCAACCCGTCGGTCCCCATGTCTGCTTCCGACCTCGAGGGCCTGCGCGAACGGCTCGGGCTCGACCGGCCGCTTCCCGTGCAATATCTGGCCTGGCTTGGCGCGGCGCTGAGCGGCGACTTCGGCTTTTCGATCCAGCGCAGCGGCGTCGCCGTGCTGCCGCTGGTCATGGAACGCATCGGCCCGACCGCGCTGTTGATGGGCACGGGCCTGGCGATCGCCATAGTGCTCGGTGTTTCTGCCGGCATTTTCAGCGCGGTGCGCCGCAACGCGCCGTCCGACATCGTGCTGTCGGTGCTGTCCTTCGTCGGCATTTCCAGCCCGGCTTTCCTGACCGCGCTGCTTGGACTCTATTTCTTCTCGGTGCTGCTGCGCTGGGCGCCGTCCGGCGGCATGCAGACGGCGGGCGCGCCGTTCTTGGCGACGGATGTGCTTGCGCATCTCATCCTGCCCGCCTGCCTGCTGTCAGTCGGCCATGCCGCGCTGATCATGCGCTACATGCGCGCCTCGCTATTGGAAGTGCTCAATCAGGACTACGTGCGGACGGCCCGTGCCAAGGGCGTGCGCGAGTTCTGGGTGATCATCAAACATGCCACCCGAAATGCGCTCTTGCCGGTCATCACCCTGATCGGGTCGACCGTTGGCATTGCCATCGGTGGCGCCATCTTCCTGGAAAGCGTGTTCAACTGGCCGGGCATGGGGCTGCTTCTGGTCAATGCTGTCGGCACCCGCGATTATCCGGTGATCATGGGTGCCACCCTGGTGATCGGCGTTTGCGTCATCCTGGTCAATCTCTTGACCGATGTCGTCTATGCCGTCGTAGACCCGCGCATTCAGGTGGCGTGATGGCAATCACCGCGCCAGATACGACAGCCAACGGGACAGCCGTGTCGCAGACCAAAGGTCCGCTCCGCCGTGCGCTCGACCGTTTTTTTGAAAACCGCGCGGCGCGTGCCGGGCTTTTGATCGTCATCCCCATCCTGCTGGCGGTTTCGACCTATCCTTTGTGGTGGCCGTTCGGCCCGAACGCCATCGACCTCAGGGCGATGAACAAGGCACCGTCGGCCATTCATTGGCTGGGCAGCGACGGCGTCGGGCGCGACGTCATGGCCCGGTTGCTGCAAGGCGGGCGGATCTCATTGCTGGTTGCCGTCTGCTCGGTCGCCATCTCGACCGTCATCGGCTTCCTGGTCGGTGCCGTCGCTAGCTTTGGCGGGCGTCTCGTCGACGGCACGGTGATGCGCTTCGTCGATCTGGCGATGACGCTGCCGCCGGTGATCTTCCTGCTGGTGCTGGCTTCGATTGCCGGCACCGGCATCGCCCCGACCATATTGGTGATCTCGCTACTCTCCTGGCCGGTGCTGTCGCGCATGGTACGCGCTAGGCTGCTCGAACTGCGCGAGCGCGACTTCGTCGTTGCCGCCCGCGGCATGGGAGCAGGGCTGCCGCATCTGCTGCTCCGGCACGGCCTGCCCAACTGCATCGATATCCTTGTCGTCTACGCCACCTTGCAGATAGCCAACGCCATCCTGCTCGAGGCCGGCCTGTCCTTCCTCGGCCTTGGCATCGCGCCGCCGGAAGCCAGCTGGGGCAACATGCTCAATCTCGCCCGTTCCACCGTCGTGCTGGAAAAATACCCGTGGCAATGGATGTTTCCAGGCGCCGCACTGGTGCTCACCGTGCTCGCGATCAATTTCATCGGCGACGGCCTGCGCGACGCATTCGACCCCCGCTCCGATCTCAACTGACCTGAAGGTTCCTCAAAATGCCTCTGTTTACCGGCGTCGTGCCACCTGTCGTCACCCCGCTCAATGCCGATTTCAGCGTCGACTTCCCATCGTTCACCCGCACCATCGAGAACCTGCTCGATGGCGGCGTTCACGGGCTCTTCGTGCTTGGCTCGACCAGCGAGGTAGTCTTCCACGACGAGGCAGCCCGCAGGGCCATCCTCGAGCACGCGGTTAAGGTCAATAACGGCCGGGTTCCGATCTTTGCTGGGGTCATCGATCCGACGACCGATCGCGTCATCAACCACGCCCGGATCGCCAGATCGGCCGGCGTCGACGCCATCGTCGTCACCGCGCCATTTTATACCCGCACCAGCCAGCCCGAGATCGGCGATCATTTCCGCTATATCAAGGACGCGATCGATGTTCCGGTCATCGCCTACGACATCCCGGTCTGCGTCCACGTCAAGCTGGAGCGCAAGACCACGGTCGGCCTCGCCAGGGAAGGCGCCATTGCGGGTATCAAGGATTCCAGCGGCGATGACGGCAATCTGCGCTACGTGCTCAAGGACATGGCCGACGACCCGGGTTTCTTCGGCATGACCGGCTCCGAGATCCTGGTCGACAGCGTGCTGGCCATGGGTGCGCATGGCGTCGTGCCAGGGCTCGCCAATGTCGACCCGCACGGCTATGTCAGGCTGTGGAACCTCATGCAGGCGGGCCAATATGCCGAAGCCCGCCTGGAGCAGGAGCGGCTGCTGAAGCTGTTCGAGATCGTCTGGATCTCGCTTGGCAGGACAAGCGCCGGCTCGGCCGGCGTCGGCGCCTTTAAGACCGCGATGAAGAGCCTCGGCATTATCGCCTCCAACACCATGGCGCGGCCGCAACGCAGCTTGAATGACGAGGAAACCGCGAAAATCGACGCGATCCTTCGCGATGTGGGGCTGCTCCGCTGAGCGTCGCGCCGATCCTTTCGATTTCCGGCCTGCGCGCGGTGTTCCGCATTGCAGGCCGCGACATCGCGGCGGTAAGGGACGTCGACCTGACGATCGGCTCAGGCGAGACGGTGGCGCTCGTCGGCGAATCCGGGTCAGGCAAGTCCGTCACCAGCCTGTCGATCATCGGCCTCTTGCCGAAAAGGGTCGGACATATCGCCGAGGGGTCGATCGCGCTGCGGCGCAAGAACGGCACGGTCACCGAATTGACCAGCCTCGATGCCGAGTCGCTGCGCAAGATACGCGGCAACGAGATCGGCATGGTGTTCCAGGAGCCGATGACCAGCCTCAACCCGGTCTACACGATCGGCGAGCAGATTGCCGAGCCGATCCGCATCCATCTTGGCAAGTCGCACCGCGAAGCAGCAGCAGACGCCGTGCGGCTGCTGGCTCAGGTCGGCATTCCCGATCCGCAACGGCGGGCGCGGCAATATCCGCACGAACTGTCGGGCGGGATGCGCCAGCGCGCCACCATCGCCATGGCCCTGTCCTGCGATCCCGGCTTGCTGATCGCCGACGAGCCGACGACAGCGTTAGATGTCACCATCCAGGCCCAGATCCTCGATCTGCTGGCCGAGCTGCAGGCGCAGCGCGGCATGGGCATCCTGTTCGTCACCCACAATCTCGGTGTCGTTGCCGAAATCGCCGACCGGGTGGCGGTGATGTATGCCGGGCGTATCGTGGAATCGGGTCCGGTGAGCGAAGTGTTCACCCGTCCGCGTCATCCCTACACCGCAGGATTGATGCGCTCGGTGCCGCGGCTCGGCGAGGCCACGGCGCTGAAGACGGCGGGGACGCCGCTTCCGACGATTGCCGGCAATGTTCCCTCGCTCGCCCTACTGCCCAAGGGCTGTTCGTTCGCGCCGCGTTGCCCGATGGCTATCGCGGCCTGCCGCGCCGTGGTGCCGCCATTGTTTGCGGCGACGCCGACCCAGCAAAGCCGCTGCCTGCGCTGGGAGGAGCTCTGATGGTGGACGCTCCCTTCCTTTCGGTCAGGAACCTGACCAAGCATTTCGCACCGACTGCATTCTCACGCGGCCCTATCGTCAGGGCGCTGGAGGATATTTCCTTTGATGTCAGGCGTGGCCAGGTGGTTGGCCTGGTCGGCGAATCCGGGTCCGGCAAGACCACGATCGGCCGCTCGGTGCTGCGTCTGATCGAGCCGACATCGGGCGAAATCAGCTATGGCGGCACTGACATCACCAGGCTGGGTGCCGCCCAGTTGCGCCGCCAGCGCCGCAAGATGCAATATATTTTCCAGGATCCCTTCGCCAGCCTGTCGCCGCGCATGACGATCGGGCAGATCCTGACCGAAGGCCTGGACATTCAAGGCATTGGCAAGAAGTCCGAGCGGCGGGCGAAGGCCGAAAAGGCGCTTGCCGCGGTCGAGTTGCCGGTCGACGCCTATGATCGCTACGCGCATGAATTTTCCGGCGGCCAGCGTCAGCGCATCGGCATCGCCCGGGCGCTGACGCTCGAGCCGGAATTCATCGTCGCCGACGAGCCGGTCTCCGCACTCGACGTCTCGATCCAGGCGCAAATCATCAATTTGTTGCGCGACCTGCAGCTCCGGCTCGGCCTGACCATGCTGTTCATTTCGCATGATCTGGCCGTGGTCGAATACATCTGCGACACGGTCATCGTGCTCTATCTCGGGCGCATCATGGAAGTTGCGCCGGCGGCCGAGCTCTATGCCCGGCCGCAGCATCCTTATACGCGCGCACTGCTGTCAGCCATTCCGTCGCTCGATCCGCTGGCCAGGCAAGAGCGGCAAGTGCTCAAGGGCGATATTCCAAGCCCGGCAAACCCGCCGTCGGGCTGTGTTTTTCGGACCCGTTGCCCGTTCGCGCTGGAGGCTTGCGCCGGGGCCGTGCCGCCACTGAGGGCGATAGCCGACGGCCATCTGAAGGCCTGCATTCGCGACGACATCGCCTAGGAATGATTGCCCACACAACGGCCAAATAGGTCCCCAATCCCAGGCGTTCATCACCATCCACAGCCTGGTTTCACGAAGCTGTTATAGCGGTCCCCCGTCATTGAAACGTCAGCGATGCCGACCCATATGCAGGCTGCGCCGGATGTTTCCTCCCATTCGTCCGGCGCGTTCCCCTCTGAAGGTTTTCGACCTTCACATCTGGCCGGGCTTTTCAGCCCGGCCCTTTTTTTGCCAGACATTGTCAACGGCAAAATTTGGGTCAACGGCAATTCTGGCTGGCGATCAGCCGCGAACGGTTGAAGGGACGAACAGGACAAAGCTGGCCATCACAGATAGCCATGGACCTCGTCGATCGAGGTCTCGATTGTCGGCTTGTCGAAGACGATCTCGCCGCGCGCCATTGCCACGATCCGGTCGCAGCATTGGAACACGTGGTGCATGTTGTGCGAGATGAAAATGCCGGTGACATTCTGCTGTCTCAGCTCGCGTACGAAGCCGATCACCTTGTCGGTCTCCTTGACCGAGAGGTGATTGGTCGGCTCGTCGAGGATCAGAACCTTCGACTTGAAGTGCATGGCGCGAGCGATGGCAACGCCCTGGCGCTGTCCGCCGGAAAGCTCGCCGACCAGCGCGTCGGGTGATCTGAGGTGCAGGTCGACATCGGCGATCGCCTGCACGCTGTCGGCGCGCATCCGCTTCTGGTCCATCATGCCGAAGCCGAGCAGCGACCATTTCAGCGGCTCGCGCCCGATGAAGACGTTGCGGGCGATCGTCATCGTCGGAACCATGGAATTGTACTGGTAGATCGTCTCCAGCCCGAGCTCCATCGCATGGCGCGGGTTGCGGATGCGCACCTCGCGGCCTTCGATCCTGATCGTGCCGGCATCGGCTTCGTGCACACCGGACAGGATCTTGATCAGCGTCGACTTGCCGGCGCCATTGTCGCCGACCAGCCCGACGGATTCGCCTTGACGGACGGTAAGGCTGACATTCTTCAGCGCATGGACGCCCGAATACCATTTCTCGAGCCCGCTGCATTCGATGATCGGCGTATTCATCGGGCGGTCTCCACCTTGATCCGGCGGGCGGTGCGGCCGAGCCAGGCATTGGCGATGACGGCGAGGATGATGAGCAGGCCGATGGCGAACTTGAACCAGCTGGCGTCGACCCGGCTCATGATCATGCCGGCATCAATGACGCGGATGATGGCCATGCCGACGATGACGCCGAGCACATTGCCGACACCGCCGGCGAGCGCGATGCCGCCGATGACCGCGGCGGCGATGGCTTGCAGCTCCATCGCCTCGCCGAGCGATGGCAGAGGCGAGGCGATGCGCACCACCTGGATGATGCCGGCGATGCCGGCAAACAGCGAGCAGATGACGAAGCAGACGGTCTTCACCAGCGCCGTGGGGATGCCCATCGCCTTGGCCGATTCCAGCGATCCGCCGGTCGCCCGCACCCAGTTGCCGAAATTGGTGCGCTCGAGCAGGAGGTAGACCAGCAGCCCCAGCACGATCATCCACACCACCGAGACCCGGATGATGCCGAGCGGCGCAGAGAAGGCCCAGACCGGCGCACCGTCCGGCAGGCTGGGTGCTGCACCGCGCGCGTAGAGCACCACGGCCAGGCTGCGCAGCATGAACAGCATGCCGAGCGTGGTGATGAAGCTTGGAATGCCGAAGCGGATGGTGATCACGCCGTTGAGGACGCCGACCATGCAGCAGCACAGAAGTGCCGCGACGAAAGCCGGCCAGAACGGCCATCCGGCCGTGGCGAGGCTGCACAGGATCATCGGAGCGAGGCCGAACATCGAACCGATCGAAAGGTCGAATTCGCCGGCGATCATCAGCAAGCCGAAGCCCAGTGCCAGAATGGCAAGTTCGGGGAACAGGCTCATGATGCCGCGCAGGTTCTGCGGATTGAGGAACAGGCCGTGGGTGGCGACGGCGAAGTAGGCGACAAGCACGATCAGCACCCACAGCGCGACCAGCTCGGGCTTGTCCATGTAGATTTTCAGCAAACGCTTCATCCAGCGTCACTCCTGTTGACGGCGAGACCATGGCGGCGGCAATCGCTTGCCGCCGCCCGCGACGTTCTGGATTGCCTAGCGGTAGCCGTCCTTGCTGAGCTGCAGGATATCGTCGACCATGTCGGGGGTGACCACGGCGCTGCCGGTGTTAACGTCATAGGCCGACAGCTTGAATTTCTTGATCAGCGGTGCCTGCAGCACCGGCGCATAGCCCTGGAGGTAAGGCTGCTGGTCGATGTGGAACTGGATGTAGCCCTGCTTCATGGTGTTGAGCACGTCGGGCACCAGGTCGAAGCCGCCCATGGTGATCTGGCCGGGCGCAATGCCGCGGTCCTTCAGCACCGTCACCGCGCCGACGTCCCAGAAGCCGGTGTCGGCATAGGCATTGAGGTCGGGATTGCCGGTCAGGTAATTGCCGAAGCGATCGCCGGTCGTACCATAGTCGAGGCCGGCGTCGATCTCGTCCCAGACGATCTTGCGGTCGGGATGCTCGGATTGCCATTCCTTGAAAGCCATGATGATGCCGTTGGCGCGGGCGCGCGACCAGTTGTCGGCCGGGGCATTGACGCCGATCAGCGCCTTGACGGGGCCGCTGGCCGGGAATTTCGAGGCGATGGCGCGGCCGAGCGCCTGGCCGGCGAGGATGAAGTCCTGGCCGACGAAGGCCAGACGGGCGTTGCCTTTCGCGCCCTCAAAGTCGTCGACATTGGAGGCGATCACCGGAATGCCTGCGTCGATTGCCTCCTTCACCACCTGGTCGAACGCCTTGTTGTCGGGGATCGAGGTGATGATCATGTCAGGGCTCTGGGCGATCGCCGCCTGGATATTGGCGATCTGCCCCTGGACGTCGCTGACCTTGGACACGAGCAGCATCTGGCAGTCGGCCTTGATGAGCGCGCAGGCGTCGTCCATGCCCTTCTTGACCGACAGCCAGAAAGTGTTGCCGCTGTCCGAATGCGTCGTGTAAATAATCCGCAACGGTGCATCCTCCGCCATTGCCGGCATGGTCAGCACGGCAAAACTTGCGGCCAGGATAGTAAGCAGTTTCATCATCGTCGTTCCTCCCGTTTGGTGGTGGTTGATTGGCTTTAGCTTGCCTCGGACACCCGTCGAGTGATCGTGAAGCGCCGGTCGAGATCGGGGCTCAGTTCGAGGCCGAGCCCGGGGCCGGGCGGTACCGTGATCCTGCCCTTGCCGACTTCAGGCAGTGGCGTGACGAGGTCGCGGTACCAGGTGCGGTAAAACGCGCGCACGCTCTCCTGGATCAGCGCATTGGGCGCGTTCAGCGACAGATGGGTAGAGGCGGTAAGCACCACCGGACCGGTGCAGTCATGCGGGGCGATCGGCAGGTGCCATGCCTCGGCCATCGAAGCGATTTTCTTGGCCTCCGAGATGCCGCCGCACCAGGACAGGTCGAGCATCACGATGCCCGCCGCTCCCGTCGCCAGCAGGTCGCGGAAGCGCCAGCGTGTCGCGAGTGTCTCCGAGGCGCAGAGCGGCGCTGTCGAGGCTTCGCTGTAACGCTTGAGGTCGTCCAGAGAATCCATGCGGATCGGATCCTCGTGCCAGTAGGTGTCGTAAGGCGCCAGCGCCCGCGCGATCCTGATCGCCGGCGTCAGCGCCCACATCGAGTGGAACTCGACCATGATGTCGATCTTGTCGCCGACGCGCTTCCTGATCTTTTCGAAAGGCCGAAGCGCCGATTTGAGCTCGGCGGCGCTGATGTGCAGCCCGCCATTGGCCTCGGCCGCCACGTCGAACGGCCAGATCTTCATGGCCGTGATGCCTTCACCCAGAAGTTCTTCCGCCAGATCGTCTGCCCGGTTGAGAAAGGCATCGAGGTCGGCATAGCGGTCGCGGTCGTCGGCGAGACCGTAATTGGCAACCGTCTGGCCGCCTTGCTTCATGTAGGCGGTGCCGGCGCAGGTGTTGTAGGTACGGATGTCGTTGCGGGTGAAGCCGCCCAGCAGTTGCGCGACCGGCTGATTTGTGAGTTTGCCGAAATGGTCCCACAAGGCGATGTCGATAGCCGAATTGCCGCGCATCTCGGCCCCGGTAGAGGCAAAGCCGACATAGCCGGTCAGCGTCTTCCCTATGCGGTCGATCTGGCGCGGATCCTGTCCGAGCAACAGAGGTGCTGCGGTCTCGTGCACATAGGCTTCCACCGCCTGAGCGCCGAAGAAGGTTTCACCGAGGCCGGCAAGACCCTCATCGGTATGGACCTGCACCCAGCAGAGGTTGGGATGCTCTGCGATGCGGATCGTCTCGATCTTGCCGATCTTCACCTGGCTGCGCTCCGCAAGAATGCTTCCTTGACCATGATCTTTTGCTACGCTGACCTTCGGTTCGCGATCACGGCCTAGTTGATGCCGCTGGCCAGCAGCACCTTGACGGTGTTGTCGAAATGCTCGGCCATCATCGCCTCCGCGGCGGCGCGATTGCCCTCTTCGATCGCCGCGGCGATCGCCTCGTGGCAGGCGACGCTTTCGTAGCGGTCGGCATCGGTCGCGCGTGCTGCCCAGCCGATCCGCCAGGTCTGCCGCGTCACCACATGGAACGAGCCGACGATCAGCGAGAACATCGGATTGCGCGAAGCGCGCGCAATGGTCTCGTGAAAGGCGATGTCGTGCTCCATCACTTTGTCGGAATTGCTGAAATCGGCGCGCATGGCGGCAGCCAACGCCTTGATCTCGCGCGCCTCCTTGTCGGTGCGCCTGAGCGCCGCAAGCACCACCGTGCGCATCTCGATGGTGCGGCGCACGTCAAGAATCTGCTGCACCGAAACCTGATCGGTCTGCACGCCGTGATCGATGACAAGGGCCAGCACTTCGGGAACGACCGCCGACACCCGGGCGCGGCGGCCATTGCCGACGTCGATCAGCCTCAGCGCCGCCATCGATCGATAGGCCTCGCGCACAACGGCGCGGGAAACACCGAGCTCAACGCCGATCGCCGCCTCGCTTGGCAGCGGGTCGCCGATCTTCAGGCCCTCCGTGCGAATCATCTGGCGAATGCCGTGGATGACCTTTGAGACAAGGCTGGTCGTGGCCTCCTCGTCCTCCGTCGCATCGCGCTGAAGCGGATTGTTCATTCGAACCTGTATGCTAGGTTTCGGCAAAAATGTAGAAAGCATTGAGCCAACCTATTGTCAATAGCGTCGTATCCGGACTACCAATGCCGCGAGGTTTGCCGAGGAGCGAGAGACGAACGATGAAACCAGCGATTCAGAGACCCTACGCCATCACCATGTGGGACTTTTCCTGGTTGGAGCGCCGCTGGCCGGGCGCCGGCTACGAGGATTGGGACGAGGCGCTGGGCGAGCTCGCCGAACGCGGCTACAACGCCGTGCGCATCGATGCCTACCCGCATCTGGTCTCGGCCGATCCGATGAAAAGCTGGGAGATCCTGCCGGTCTGGGACCAGCTGAATTGGGGCGCCCAATCGCTGATCCATGTCCAGGTGCTGCCGGCGCTGGTCGAGTTCATCGCCAAGGCTAAGGCGCATGGCATCGCAGTTGCGCTTTCGACCTGGTACCGGCAGGATCGCGACGACCTCAGGCTGAGGATCAGGACTGCCGAGGATCAGGCGCGGGTATGGATCGACACGCTGCGCGAGATCGACAAGGCCGGCCTCATCAACCACATCCTCTATGTCGACCTCTGCAACGAATACCCGCTTCCGATATGGACGCCCTATCTCTACGGCGGCACGACAGGCGAGGAATTGAGCCGTGCCGAGCCAAGGGCGCGCGACTGGATGGCCGACTCGCTCAGGCTGATGCGGGCCGCCTATTCCGACATCGATTATACCTTCTCGTTCTGCAGCCAGTACAAGAACTGGAACGACCAGGATGTCTCGATGCTCGATTTCCTCGAGCCGCATATATGGATGGCGCACCGCGAGACCTCGGATTATTATTCCAAGATCGACTACAATCACGAGCAGTTCGATCCGCGCGGCTTCAACAACATCGTTGCCCGCGGCCACAGCGAGTACAAGGCCAACAAAGCCTATTACGACGGCAAGCTGCTCGGCGAGATCGACAACGTCGCGGCCTGGTCGCGCCATGCCGGCAAGCCGCTGGTCACCACCGAATGCTGGTCGCTGGTCGACTACAAGGACTGGCCCGGCCTCGACTGGGGCTGGATCAAGGATATGACCGCGATCGGCACGGAATACGCCGCCAAGAAGGGGCGCTGGAGCGGCATCGCGCCTTCGAATTTCTGCGGGCCGCAGTTCCGCGGCATGTGGCGCGACATCGCCTGGCACAAGCGGCTGACCGACCTGATCAAATCCTCCGCCATCGATGCCGATTTGAAGCGCTGACTAGGAAGGAGGCCGTCTGGCCGGCCGAACAGGAACTGGATGGCCGCTGGGTGGATTCATAGTGTGAGCGTATCGATGCGTTTCGTCAGCGCCACGGGATTGCCAAGCACGCGCAGCGTCTTCAGCCGAGCGGTGCCGCCGGCGACGACCGAGACGGCTGACGCCGGCACGCCAAATCCCTTGGCGACCAGCCTTTCCAGCGCTCGATTGGCGACCCCGTTTTCCGGCACGGCGCGGACGCGAGCCTTCAGATGGCTTCGCCCATCCGCCGTCGTTTCGGGGCCCTCGAGCCTGTCCATCGCTGATTTCGGCGTCAGCCGGACGAACAGGTCGATGCCGTCGGCGCGCGTGCGGAACGGCGCGCTCATGGGACGCCTGAACTCAGACGACCAGCGAAAGCACCGTGGTGAGCAGGAACTGCCGGATGAAGAACAGGATCAGCAGCAGGATGATCGGCGAGATGTCGATGCCGCCGAGATCGGGCATGAAGCGGCGGATCGGCCGCAGCGCCGGCTCGGTCAGCCGATAGAGCATGTTGCTGATGGTGTCGACGAACTGGTTGCGGGAATTGACGACGTTGAAGGCGTAGAGCCAGGAAAATATCGCCGAGGCGATGATGATCCACCAGTAAAGGTCAAGCGCCATGACAATGGTCTGAATGAGGGCGATCATGCCGGTCTCCGATTGTTGCCGACATGTAGCCACTGTAGGGGAAAGCGGCAAGAGCCGCCTTCTGCGGCATGGCGAAGCCGGACGAGCGGCCGAACGGCATTTCGGCGACACGCACAGCCTTGACAGGAAACCGCTGCGGCCGATAAAAGCCCCATCCGCTGGACGGGGCTGTAGCTCAGCTGGGAGAGCGCGTCGTTCGCAATGACGAGGTCAGGAGTTCGATCCTCCTCAGCTCCACCAGCGGATTTTCTCGACCCCTTGCCCAATGGATGCCGAGCACACCTCCTTGATAGCGGCGCTTTGTTGCTTGCGCACGCTGCCCGGCGATTTCGCGACGCTGAGAGAAGGCCACTTGCGACTTGCGGCCATCGAGGATTACCGGCGTGACCACGCGCTTTGGCGTCGGTCGGCTAGGGCCAGCCCCCAATTTGCTCGGCCGGCAGTTGCTGTAAGAATAGCCCAAGAGGATCGGCCTCCTTGTTCGCCTATTCTTTCTGTTTCCATTTTGCCGTGCTGACCTTCGCCGCTGGGGTCGTGACCACCTCGAAAATGCCCGTAAGCGATCCGTAAGCCGGGATCGCGGAACCTCTGCCCGTTGATAACAGCCGATTGCCGCAAGTCCTTCGACCTGCGGCCGTCGGGCCCGACGACGGGGATTGAAATGGCTGTCGCTCCAGCATTGCGCAATGAAGCCTGGGCGCTGTCGCGATTTGCGGCTGCCATCTGCTTCACGCAAGCGCAGCAAGGCGCGCGAACTGCCGGTGCCGCTCAAGCCACCCCTCTGGCCACCGCTCTGGCCCCCGTGGCAGTTACATGACCTGGACCGTTGACATGAAGGACCGCTTCGAAGCCATAGCGAACCCAAGCTGCCGGTTCGATATCTGGGACAATGAGAGTGGCGAGCCCGTGGTTCATCGCGGCCGATTGCTCTCCTTTGCCACGACGGAGACGGCGGAGCGGATTGCCGGCTTCCTCAACGAGACGGCCGCAGCCGGTGACGCCGAGCCGGCCCCGGAGGTACCGGATCAGGCGCCAGCACGTACCCGACGGGCGACGAAAAGGCATTACTCGGGATCGGGGTCTGTCATGACAGAACCTTCGGATTTCGCTGGGACGGGCAAGTCTTAGACCAGCCCGCGCTTGGCCATCATCGCTTCCGGTGAAGGCATCTTGCCGCGGAAGGCGGTGTAGAGTTCTTCCGGGTCCTTTGAGCCGCCGGCGGCGTAGATGTTCTTGCGCAGCCGCTCGGCCAGCGCCGGGTTGAAGGGATCGCCCGTCTCCTCGAAGGCGGCGAAGGCGTCGGCGTCAAGCACTTCCGACCACATGTATGAATAATAGCCGGCCGAATAGCCATTGCCGGCAAAGATGTGGCCGAAATGCGGGGTGCGGTGACGCATGGCGATGGTGTCGGGCATGTTGAGCTTTTCGAGCGTTTCGGCTTCGAAACGAAGCGGCTGATCCGCCGCGTCCGGCCGCGCGTGATAGGCCATGTCGACCAACGCCGAGGCCGTGAACTCGACCGTGGCGAAACCGGCACCGAAGGTGCGCGCCGCCAGCATTTTGTCGACCAGCGCCTTTGGCATCGGCATGCCGGTCTTGACATGCAGCGCATGTTTTTCCAGCACCGCCGGCACCGTCAGCCAGTGCTCGTAAAGCTGCGAGGGCAGTTCGACGAAATCGCGGCTGACCGACGTGCCCGCGACCGAGGGCCAAGTGACGTCGGTCAGCATGCCGTGCAGGGCATGACCGAATTCGTGGAACAGGGTCTTGGCTTCATCAACCGACAGCAAGGCTGCCTGGCCGGCCGGCGGCTTGGCGAAGTTCATGATGTTGTAGATGACCGGCTTCGACCCAGGGCCAAGCTTGTAGCCGGATTTCAGCGCACTCATCCAGGCGCCGGAGCGCTTTGACGGCCGCGCGAAATAATCGGCGAGGAACAGGCCGCGCTCGCTGCCGTCGGCATTCTTCACCACGAAAACGCGAGCGTCCGGGTGCCAGGCGGCAATGCCCTTCTTCTCCTCGAAAGAAATGCCGAACAATCGTGTCGCCACGTCGAAACAGGCGTCGATGATGTGATCGAGCTGCAGATACGGCTTCAGCTCGGCCTCGTCGAAGGCGAATTTCTCTGCGCGCAGCTTCTCCTGATAGAAGCGCCAGTCCCAGGCGGCGAATTTCTCGTTGCTGCCAGCCTCGGCCGCCAGCCGCCGCAATTCGGCCTGATCGCTTGCGGCCTTTTCCACCGCTTTTTCCCAGACCGGATCGAGCAGCGTGTGCACCGCCTCCGGCGTCTTTGCCATGGTGTCGTCGAGCTTCAATGCGGCGTAGGAAGCATAACCGAGCAGCTTCGCCTTCTCGGCGCGCAGGCGCAGCATGTCGCGCACCACTTCGGTGTTGTCGGTGGCGCCGCCATTCTGGCCGCGCATGATGAAGGCGCGGAACGCTGTCTCGCGCAGGTCGCGGCGTTCGGAGAAGGTCGAGAACGGCTCGTAGATCGAGCGCGACAGAGTGACGGCGTAGCGGCCTTTCTGGCCGCGCATCTCGGCGGCTTCGGCCATCGAGCTTTTCAGGAACTCCGGCAGGCCGGCTAGGTCTGCTTCGTCGAGGAACAGCGCCCAGTCGCGCTCATCGGCAAGCACGTTCTGGCCGAAGGTGGTGCCGAGCGACGATAATTCTTCGTTGATCGACGCAAGCCGCTTCTTGCCGTCGGCATCGAGCCTGGCGCCGGAGCGGACGAAGTTTTTCCAGGTCTTTTCCAGCACACGCAGCGTTTCGGCATCGAGCTTCAAAGCCTCGCGGCGCTGATAGAGACCGTCGATACGGGCAAACAGCCGCTCGTTCATCGAAATCGCCGAGAAATGCCGCGACATTTTTGGCGAGATGTCGCGCTCCAACGCCTGGATCGCCTCATTGGTGTGGGCGCCGGCGCGGCACCAGAAGATCGACGACACACGGTCAAGGGCCTCGCCGGCAAGCTCGAGCGCAGCAAGTGTATTCTCGATGGTCGGCGTCCCGGTGTTGCCGGCAATCGCCTCGATCTCGGCCTCATGCGCCTTCAGGGTCGCATCGAACACCGGAGAAAAATCACCGTCGCCGATGCGCGTGAAATCGGACAGGCCGAGCGGCCCTTGCCACGCAGTCAGCGGATGGGCGGCGAGGTCGATGGCGGACGGCATGGGCAAACTTTCGCTGAGTGGCGGGAGGAGGTGGATCGTCACCGATGTAAGGCGCCGGCCGGTTCCATGCAACAGCGCCCGGTTAGCGCTGAAAGCGTGCGCACATGGTGCCGTGAGTTATCATTCGAGCCGAATTCTATGCCCACCAAGATTATTATCTTGTAGCCTGCATTTTCCCTTGACTGAGGCTTCCACTCGTATGCGACCCTGAGGATGCCCACTCACGCGCCGTGCAGCAAAAGGTGCACTGTTCACCGGAATTCCTGGAATCCGACCTGACACCCGATCCAAGGGAACCTTAATGAGAGTAGAATTCCATGGCCTCACCTTCGACCTGCCTGCCGGATGGGTAGACATAGCCGGCGATCTTCCTGAGGGATCGCCACCTACCTTAGCCAAAGAAACGGACGGCTGCGGCGCGATTCAGTTCTCAATTGCGAAGTATCGTAGCGGGGAAAAACCAAACGCAAATGCTGATGTTCTGAGAACATTTATGATTCAGTTTTGTCATAATAATTCTATAGATGTAAGACATATCACGCAACATGAGTCTGAAGGCATAATCTCTGTTGGTGTATTGTCAGAAACCACCGACCAATTGTTATCTGCATGGTATATGTCAAACGGAATTGATTTTGTATTTATGACATATCTATGTCTTGGTGATGCATATTATCTAGAAGAATTGGACGTTGCTAGAGCAATCGTGTCGTCTATATCGTTTTAGGTAAGAATTACGGTGACAGTGCACTTTTTAGACGCGAAATAACACCGGCAATTCCAGCGCCCGTCCTCAATAACCTGGACGAAAATTTCGTCAGTAACCGTCGCAATTTTCGGCGATCGCGGCTTGCGAACTGGCGGTGATTTGGTCGTTGGCGACTGCAAAGGTCTCCTGCATCAGCATGTCGTTGCTGGGAAAATCATAGCAGGCGATCACAGTGGTGACGCCGCCCTCGGATTTCTCGATCCGGTGGCGGATTTCGGCCCCGGCGACGGCGCCTTGCCACTCGGCGATCGAGGCGATGAATTCCTGCTTGCTTTGCACGACGCCGAGGTCGTCAAGCTTGATGCGCACGTTATCGGCAAGCAGGTCCGACAATTCGGTGCGGTCGGCGACCAGCAGTGCCGAATACCAGCGGTCGATGATCGCGCTATCGTCGGCGCGGGCGACATTTGCTGAGCACAGCAGTGCCGCCGCCGCGAACGCGAACCGAGCTCGCACCATGCCTAGTCTCCTACTCCGTCTCCGGCCGCTCGAAATCGCCGGTGTCCTTGTTCATCACCCAAAGCTCGCCGGTCGAAATATCGAACCAGGCACCGTGCAGCGACAGCCGCCCCTTGCCTTCGAGGATCGAAACACAAGGGAAGGTGCGCAGATTGGCTATGGAATAGCGGATCGAGATGCGCTCCAGCGCCGTCTGGCGCTCGGTCGCGGTCATGAAGGTGCTGGACGATACGGTCTCGGCCGCCGGCGCGATCAGGCTCATCCATTTGCCGATGAAATCGCCCGGCGACAAGGGTGCCGCCGTGGTGTCGAGTGCCGCACGGATGCCGCCGCAGCGGCCGTGGCCCATCACCACGATGTTCTTGACCTTGAGGCTCTGCACGGCAAATTCGAGCGCCGCCGATGTCGAGTGGAACTGATCGTCGGGCGCATAGGGCGGCACCAGATTGCCGACATTGCGCAGCACGAACAGCTCGCCGGGCCCGGCATCGAAGATCGCTTCGGGCGCGGCCCGGGAATCGCAGCAGGCGACGATCATCGTTTCCGGTGCCTGGCCCTCCCGCGCCAGCGAGCGATAACGCCCGCTTTCGGTGAGATAGCGGCCGCTCATGAAACTGCGGTAGCCGGCGAGAAGATGGTCGGGAAGATGGGGCATGGGCGGCGTCTGGAGCCTTTCCGGATTAGAGGCGGCAGCTCGGTTCAATCTCATAGGCTCTAGCGCATCAGTCCGAAAATCGGAAACCGATTTTCGGAAAGCGCGATGCGTGGTTTCAACGTGTCAGCCTGTACTTTGCATGCAATCGAACGAACGCCACTGTTAATCGGGCTCAGAACCGCAGATTGGCGCCGGCGCGCAGCAAAAGCCAGTAGAACAGGCCGGTCGCACCGACTGCGAGGAGCATCGCCAGGATGAAGCCGCTGGGAGCCTCGGAGAATGGCAGCCCACCAGTGTTCATGCCGAATATGCCGACGATCAGCGTGCCCGGCAGAAGCAGCGCACTCATCACTGCCAGCGCCTTCAAGCTGCGATTGGATTCGTCGGCGAGCTCGGCTGCAAGCTCCTCCTGCAGCAGCCTTGCCCGGTCGTTGATCATGACGACCTCGCGGTCGAGCCGCTCCAGGCGGACGGCAAGCCGGCGCAAAACGGCATGTGCGCCGGCGGAGAGGTTCCAGGCGGAGCGGTCCTCGTCCTGGAAAAGCGCTGCCAAGGCCGAGATCGGCCGATGCAGGGACACGGCAAGCCGGCGCACATCCTTTAGTTGCCGCCTTTCATCGGCAAGCCGCTCGGTCACGAGATGGTCCTCGACCGCATCGAGCCGCTTCGTCGCCGCGGCGAGCCGCAGGCTGGCGGTTTTGCAAAGGGCCATGACCAGCGTCTCGAACAGCTCGAATGCTGTGGCCGGCCGCAGCCCTGCGGCAAGCGCGGTGTGCACTTCCTCCACCGCCGCCAGCGGATGGCGCCGGCCGGTTACCAGCAGCCGCTCCGAGACCGCAAAATGCAATCTGCCGATCGTCGTCGACTGATGGGCGATCTCGCCATGCAGGTCGGCCGAAATGCCGTGGACGACGCCGTTCTCATGGGCCAGCACCAGGCTGTCCTCGTGCCCTTCGAGGATTGCATGAGCCGACGCCGGCAGCGCGCAGGCATGGCTGACCCAGGAATGGGCGCGCCGGTCGACAAGGTCGACATGCAGCCAGACCCAGCCGTCCGGTGATGCCAGTGCGGCCTCTATGTCTCTGGGCGCCAGCGGTTCGGGAGCTTTGCCGGGAGCGGCATGATAAGCCCAGACCAACCCGGGAGCATGATGCTGGTCGTCCGCGGCAAGCAATGTCAGATGCGATGCGTCATTCATGGCCGCCGCCGAAACAAAGCGCGTTCAGGTGATCCGGGAGGCGCCGGAGCCGGCGCCGCGACATTCTGGTCAAGCCCTGTCCCCGCTCAGAACACCTGGCGGAAGATGGCGAACAACACGAAGGCAAGACAGATGGAGACCGGAAGGGTCAGCATCCAGGCCATCAGCATGTTGCGCACCGTCGCCCATTGCAGGCCCGAGCCGTTCGCCGCCATGGTGCCGGCAACGCCCGAGGACAGGACATGGGTGGTCGAGACCGGCAGGCCGAGATAGTCGGCCGATGCGATCGTCGCCATGGCGACAAGCTCGGCGGACGCACCCTGACCGTAGGTCAGATGGCTTTTGCCGATCTTCTCGCCGACAGTGACGACGATGCGCTTCCAGCCGACCATCGTGCCGAGGCCGAGCGCCAGCGCGATGGCGACCTTGACCCAGAGCGGGATGAACTTCGTCGCGTTGTCGACCGCCTTGTGATAGATCGTCACCGCCTTCAGGTCGTCTGCCTCCATCGGCAACAGCTTCTTCTTGTCGATCAGCTTCAGCGCTTCACCGATAAGATAGATGTTGTTGCGGGCGTTGCTGACCAGAGTTGTCGGCAGCTTTTCCACGGACGGATAGGGCGACAACATGGCGCTGGTGTCATGGATGAAGCTCTGCAGGGCAGGCGTGGTCTCGTCCTTCCAGGTCTTGGTACGGACGGCGTCGCCGACCGCTGTGGCAGCGTCGGTCACGGCGACGCCGGGCTTGACGTATTTGCCGAGCACGGTCTCGACCTCAGTCGCCGCCGACTTATAGGCTTCGAGATAGTTGATATCGGGCGTGCGGTTCAGCGCGAAGGCGGTCGGCACTACGCCGATCAGGATGAGCATGATGAGGCCCATGCCCTTTTGCCCGTCATTGGAGCCGTGGGCAAAGCTGACGCCGGTGCAGGTGAAGATAAGCAACGCCCGGATCCACAGCGGCGGCGGGGCTCTCGACTTAGGCGCCTCGTAGAGCTCGCGGTTCCTGACCAGCAGCTTCATCACCAGAAGCAGCAGCGCAGCCAGGCCGAACCCGACCAGCGGTGAGATCAGAAGCGACAGGCCGACATTGAACGCCTGCGACCAGTCGATGCCGCTGGTGATGGAGCCGGCCGGAGCCGTGAACTGGTTGGCGAGGCCGACGCCGATGATCGAGCCGATCAGTGTGTGCGAGCTCGAGGCAGGCAGGCCGAGATACCAGGTTCCGAGATTCCAGATGATCGCGGCGACCAGCAGCGCGAAGACCATGGCCAGTCCCGAGCTCGATCCGACCTGAAGGATCAACTCGACCGGCAGCAGCGAAATGATGCCGAAGGCGACCGCCCCGCTGGCGGTGAGCACGCCGAGGAAGTTGAAGAAGCCGGACCACATCACCGCAAGCTCGGCCGGCATGGAATGCGTGTAGATCACCGTTGCCACCGCATTGGCGGTGTCGTGAAAACCGTTGACGAATTCGAAGCCGAGCGCGATCAGCAGCGCCAGGCCAAGCAGGATCCACGGCACCGCGACGGTGCTGGTCAGGTCCTGGCCGAGTGCGTAGCCGACATAGGCAAGGCCGCCCAGGACGATGACGGCAAAGGCCGGCAGAAACCATTTGCCGGTGCTGTTCGGCCGGTCGAGCGGATGCTCCGGCCTTGGAATTCCTGCTTCGCTTGAAACAATATCGACCATACCCCACTCCTCGTGCATTGCAGCAAAGAATGGGAGGACGCTATGTCCGCACAATGAAGCCTGTGTGACGGCAGGGCAGGTTGAGGTGACGCAAACGGGGCAATCGAAGCAAACTGACGTCCCGACAGTCGGAGCAACTGAACCCCGGCGAAGGCAACCCTCGCCTATCCCGCGATCTCCAGCAGGGACGATATCAGCAGCCGGCGCTCATCGGCGGAGAGAACATCCGAACCGAACAGGTTCATGCTGCGAAGCCCTTCGATGGCGAGATAGCAGACCAGCAGCGCCTTGAGGTCCGGCGTCTCGCCCTTCAGCCGCTCGAAAACCTGCCGCCTGAACGATTTTATCGGCGTCAGGAAATCAGGATCTTCGGCGATCGCCGAAAAGATCCAGGAGGCCGACGGTTTCGACTCCTCGGCACGATCGGCCGAAAGCCTGATATAGGCTGCAAGCGGGCTTTCGCCGCTGACGCCGCTCGTGCGAGCGGACTCCAGCGCCTGTTGGAACTCGCGCAGGTAGTCCTCGACCAGCGCCTGCATCAGCTTCGCCTTGGTCGGAAAATTGTAGAGGAGGCCGCCTTTCGACACGCCGGCACGGCTGGCGACCGCATCCAACGACAGGCTGCCAGGACCCGTCTCGCGCGCCACGTCGGCGGCGGCGGCGAGAATTTTCTCGCGCGAATTTGCTCTGCGGACCTTCATCAATCGTTCCCCCATTCATTAGCTTAGGCGGAATTGACAAGACCGTCCAGACGGTACAGTAAGATCGCCGTCATTTGAAATTGGGACCAGTCACAGGTATGTGTTCCGGTCATCCGACGGTTATGCTGGGCCGTGGCCGAGGGGACTGTTCGTGATCAAGCGCTTCATCATCGCCTTCATTCTGCTCGTGCTGGTGTGCGGCGGCATCGTCGGCTGGCAGCTTTTCCGTGACAAGATGGCCCAACAGTTCTTTGCCACCATGAAGCCGCCGGCCACGACAGTGTCGACGGTCGTTGTTAAACCGACGTCCTGGACGCCCGGCATCGAGGCGATCGGTACGGTCAGTGCCGTACGCGGCGTCGACCTGACGGTGGAGACCGCCGGCATCGTCAAGGACATCCTGTTTCACGCCAATCAGAAGGTCGCCGCCAACGCCGTGCTGCTGCAGCTCGACGATGCCGTCGAGCGAGCCGACCTCGTGGCGTCGAAGGCGCAAGCCACATCCGACCAGACGACGTTGACGCGCGCTCTTGAGCTGCAGAAGCGCGGCGTCGGCACCGACGCTACGCTCGACACGGCGCAGGCAGCGGCGTCGGTCTCCGCCGCGCAGGTAAACAAGCTGCAAGCGGTGCTCGACCAAAAACAGTTGACGGCCCCTTTCAAAGGCACCGTGGGTATTCCGAAAATCGACCTTGGCCAGTATCTCACACCCGGCACCGCCGTGGTGACCTTGCAGGACATGGACACGATGCGTGTCGATTTCACGGTTCCGGAGCAGCAGCTTCCGCAGCTGAAGATCGGCCAGACGGTGCGGCTGGGCATTGGCGGCGGCGACATGCCGTTCGCCGGCAGCATTCGCGGTATCGATCCGAAGATCGATCCGACGAGCCGGCTGGTGACGGTGAGGGCGGAGGTCGCCAATCCGGAAGGCAAGCTGACGCCCGGCCAGTTCGTCCAGGTGCGCGTCGAACTGCCCGAGGACAAGAACGTGCTGGCGCTGCCGCAGACCGCCCTGACCTCCAGCCTGTACGGTGACTTCGTCTTCGTGGTGCGCCCGGCCACATCCGCCGAAACCAACGGCGCGGCTCCCGAGGCAAAGCCGGAAGAAAAGCCCGCCGCGGATGCTGCCAAGCCCGCTGCCGAAGCGCCCGAGGCAAAGCCGGAAGAAAAGCCGACTGCTACCCCGGCCAAACCGACAGCGGAAGAACAGAAGCCGCAGCTCGTGCTCGCTCAGGTGTTCGTCAAACCGGGCCGCCGCAACGCCGGTCTGGTCGAGATCCTGCAAGGCATCGCGCCCGGCGACGAAGTCGTCACCGCCGGTCAGAACCGGCTCTTCAACGGCATGTCGGTCGCCGTCGACAACACGATCGACCCGACCAAGCCGGGGAACCAGCAGGCAGCCCAGCAATGAGCTTTTCCGACATCTTCATCCGCCGCCCGGTCCTTTCGACTGTGCTCGCCTTGATGATCCTGCTTCTGGGTTTCCAGGGCATCTTCAACCTTTCGATCCGGCAGTATCCGGAGGTTGAAGAAACGGCGATCACGATCACCACGGCCTATCCCGGCGCCAGCGCCGACCTGATCCAGGGGTTCATTTCCGCGCCGATCGCGCGTGCCGTCGCTTCGACCGAAAACATCGATTATGTCACGTCGGCGAGCCGGCCGTCCTCCAGCACCGTGACGGTGCAGATGAAACTCGGCTCCAACCCCGACGTCGCTCTGAACGAAGTGTTGTCGAAGGTGCAAGGCGTGCGTGGTGACTTGCCGGACGAGGCCAAGGATCCGGTGATCATCAAGGGCACCGGCCAGCAGTTCGCGATGATGTACATCTCGATGCAGAATCCGAACATGACGCGGGAACAACTCACCGAATATATCGAACGCGTCGTGCGGCCGCGTATGTCGACGGTCGAAGGTGTCGCCGACGTGCAGATATTCGGCGCCGCCGACTATTCGATGCGCGTCTGGATCGACCCGATCAAGCTGGCCGCGCGCGGCGTCACCGCAGCGGAAGTGCTGACTGCCATCAACGAGTCGAACTTCCTCTCCGCGCCCGGCAACACCGAAAACGAGTACGTCGTCTCGTCGATCACGGTGCGCTCGACGTTGCAGACGCCGGAGGCCTTCGCCGCTCTGCCGCTCCGCTCGAAGGACGGCAATGTGGTGAGACTGCGCGATGTGGCGCGGGTGGAGCTCGCCGCCGAGAACACCGACGCTAGGGTGAGCTTCAACGGCAAGCCCGGCACATTTCTTGCCATCTTCCCGACGCCGGCCGCCAACCCGCTGACCACTGCGGCGGCAATCCACAAGATAGTGCCGACCATTCAGGAGACGCTGCCGCAAGGCATGACGATCGAGGTCGTCTACGATTCGACCGAGCAGATCAGCGCTTCGATCGAAGAGGTGTTCAAGACCATCGGCGAAGCCGTCGCCATCGTCATCGTCGTCATCCTGCTCTTCCTCGGCTCGTTCCGCTCGGTGATGATGCCGATCGTGACCATTCCGCTGTCGCTGATCGGCGTTTGCTTCCTGCTGCTTTCGCTGGGCTATTCGATCAATCTGTTGTCGTTGCTGGCCATGGTGCTGGCAATCGGCCTCGTCGTCGACGATGCCATTGTGGTGGTGGAAAACATTCACCGCCACATGGAAGAAGACGGTTTGTCGCCGATGCAGGCGGCCTTCAACGGCATGCGGGAGATTTCGTCCGCCGTCGTCGCCATGACGATAACACTGGCCGCCGTGTTCGCACCGCTGGCCTTCACCGGCGGCCTGACCGGTGCGCTGTTTCGCGAATTCGCGGTGACGCTGGCCGGCTCGGTGGTGCTGTCGGGTGTCGTCGCCCTCACCATCACACCGATGATGTCGGCACGCATCCTGAGGGCAGGTTCGCACAGCCGCTTCCAGCGCATTGTCGATAACACGTTCGGGCGCGTCGAAAACACCTATGAGCGGCTCGTCACCGGCTCGTTGAAATATCGCCCGGTGACGCTGATGATCGTCCTCGCGCTGGTCGCGACGACCGGCTTCATGTTCACCAAGACCCCGAGCGAGTTGGCGCCGGAAGAAGACCAGGGCTTCCTGCTTTCGATCGTGACGGCGCCGCGCTATGCAACGTCCGATTATACCGAGCGCTACGTCAACCAGATACTCGGCCTGGTCAAGGACCTGCCGGAAACCAGGGCGCAGTTTTCGGCTGTCGCCTTCGACGGCCAGACCAGCGGCGCCTTTGTCGGCTTTGCGTTCAAGGACTGGGCCGAGCGCGCCCGCAACTCCAAGGAGATTCAGGAGGATATCCAGGGCCGGCTGGGTAAGGTGGCGGGCGTCAAGGCTTTCGTCTTCGCGCCGCCGACGCTGCCCGGCTCCGGCGGCGGCCTGCCGATCACGATGGTGGTGCGCTCGACCGGCGAGGCCTCCGAAGTCTACGAGGCGGCGGAAAATATCAAGAACAAGGCGCAGGCCTCCGGCCGCTTCATCGTCGTGGAGAATTCGATGGCCTACGACGCGCCGCAAGTCACGGTGACGATCGATCGCGACCGCGCCGCCGCACTCAACCTGCCGATCGCCGATATCGGCCGAACGCTGACGCTCTTGGTCGGTGGCGCCGAAGTGGCGCAGTTCGACCGCGACTCCAACAGCTACGACATCATCCCGCAGGTGCCGCAGCAATTCCGCGACAACCCTGAAAAGCTGGGCGAGTATTTCGTGCGCAGCGTTTCAGGCGAGATGGTGCCGCTCTCGGCGGTGGTTAAGATCTCGACCAACGCCTCTCCGGCCGCGATCGAGCAGTTCAACCAGTTGAACTCCGCCACGATTTCCGCTCTGCCGCTGCCCACCGTCACCACCGGCGACGGGCTGAAGACCATCGAGGACATTGCCAGGCAAAGCCTGCCAGACACTTTCTTCATCGACTATACCGGTCAATCGCGGCAGGAGAAGGAACAGGGCTACACGATCATCATCGCTTTCGCGGCGGCGGTGCTGGTCATCTATCTGGTGCTGGCTGCGCAGTTCGAAAGCTTCCGCGATCCGCTGATCATCATGATGGCGGTGCCGCTGTCGATCTTCGGCGCGATCGTGCCGCTTAATATCGGGCTCGGCACGCTCAACATCTACACGCAGGTCGGCTTGATCACGCTGATCGGCCTGATCACCAAGCATGGCATCCTGCTGGTCGAGTTCGCCAACCAGCAGCGTGAAATGCACGGCATGCGGCGGCGCGACGCGATCATCGCCTCGGCCAAGGTGCGGCTGCGGCCGATCCTGATGACGACGGCGGCGATGGCGCTAGGCGTGGTGCCCCTGATCATCTCCAGCGGCGCCGGTGCCGCGGCACGCTATTCGATGGGCTTGGTGATCTTCACCGGCATCCTGGTCGGAACCATGTTCACGCTGTTCGTGGTGCCGATGTTCTACACCTTCATCGCCAGCAAGGACCTGCCACATCACGCCGAAAAGCCGGATCCGAAGCTGATGCCGGTGATGCCAGATTAGATTGTACTAATATTATGCTAATAAAGAAGGCCGGATTTCCGGCCTTTTTTGGGAGCGACGAGAGCAGCATCGCTCACTTGACGATGACGATGCTGGTGTTGGCCGGGCCGAAGACCTCGACGAGCTGGTAGAAATCGGCGGCGTTGTCCGGATGCAGACGCACGCAGCCATGCGAGGCCGGCTGGCCGAGGCGCTTGGTGGCGCTTGTCGCATGTACGGCGTAGCCGCCGCTGAAGAACACCGAATGCGGCATCGGGGCGTTATCGTATTTCTTCGAATACCACATTGCATGCATGCGGGTCGGCTTGAACGAACCGGTTGGCGTGACGTGCGTCCGGTCCCCGGTCGAGACCTTCCAGGCGAATGTCGGCCGGCCGTCGACTAGGATTTCCATGGTCTGCTGCGACAGCGACACACGCGCAACGATCTTGTTGGCGGCGGCGTGGGCTGTGCCGTTGCCGGCCCCGAAAAGCAAGGCAGCACCGGTGATGATTGCGGCGGTGACGTTGATGAGCTTGGCGGAAATGGCAGTGTACATGATGTCTCCCCTATTCTGCCGGTCGGGGCCGGCTCCAATTCGATGACCGGCTTATCGGGGCGTCATGTTTCGAGCCGATTTCGCTAGATGCGCGTTTCTGTTTCGATTGTGTTTCCTCTGGTTAACAAAAAGAGTCCGCGCAAAGCGGCTTCCAGTCGCGCGATACCATTAGGACGGTGCCATGTTTGCAAAAAGGGATCGGCTTTTCACAAGGAGATCGGCCGAGCCGCGGCACGAATACGCGGTTGCCTTTCGTTTGAGAGGAATTCACCTGACTCCGAAACCGAGCTGCAACAAACCGCGGCCTCGGCGGCATGATCCGGATACAGCACACGGGCAAAGTTGACCTAACGAAAACAGCCGGCACCGAATGATCGGAAGCCAACACTGCTTTCGCTACGGTCTAAATTGGTCTGGATAGTTTCCAGCCTGCGCATCGACCGGCTCAAGGCCCTCTGGCGGGGGCGGCTTCGGGCTGTTGAGGATGCGCGGCGCCTCCGGCAACTTGCTGCCGAGAGGACCGAAGGCCCGCGCCGCAACGGGGGGCTCCGCTGGCGGCGCGGGCGCTTCGGGGGTTCCCCTGAAGCGCCCGCAAATCCCAATTTTGAGGAACGAACAGGATGAAAACGAAATTCGCCGCTTCCGTGCTTTCTGCCCTGCTCTACGTGCAGGGCCTGCTCGGCATTGCCGGCCTCGCCACCGTGCTGCTGAAGGAACGTGCCCATGCCGGCGAGTTCAGCACGAACAGTGAAATGCCGTCAGGCCCGTCGCTTCTCGTGGTGCGCTGAGGAAAGAGCATCGGACCCCAAAAGTGGAAACCGGTTTTGGGAAAATCCGATGCTCAAAACAAAAGGGTGGCTGTCCTGCATTCAATCGGCGAATTGCGTCGGCGGATCGAACCGGTAACCCGCACCCCGTATGGTGGTGATGGTTTCGGTATCGAGCTTGCGGCGCAGCCGCACTATGCGCGAATCGATCGACCGGTCGAAGGCTTCGGCATTTTCGGCGGGCGCGGCGGCGATGATGTCGTCGCGCGTCAGCACCTTGCGCGGGCTGGCCAGGAACAGCCTGAGCAGCGCCACCTGCCCGGGCGAAAGCTGTTCTTCCGTGCCCGAGCGGTGCATGACGATGGCCGATCGAAGATCGACGGTCGCGTTCTCCAGCACGATCAATTCTCCGGCGCTCCTGCCGCGCCGCGCCAAAAGGCCGCCGACGCGGGCGGCGAGCTCCCTGACATTGAGCGGGCTTTCGACGACGTCGGCGGCGCCGAGCTCGAGCGCCAGCACCTTGTCGACCAGATCGGCCGGGCGGCAGATCAGGATGAAATCCGGTCCACCTTCGCCGCCATGGCGCCTGAGCAGGTCGCGCCCCTCCGCCTGGCTGACGCTGTCGCCGACAACCACGACATCGATGCCCTTTTCCGAAAGCAGCGATTCGGCTTCCCACGGCTGTCGCGCCGCGCGGACGTCATGACCGCGTCGCTTGAGATGATCGGCGAGATCGGTCGCAATTACTTCAGCGACGGAAACAAGCGCGATGACGGATCGTGCAGCCATGTTTTTCTACCCCGCATACGGCAACCCAAGAAGAGTGCTGGACATCATGTTTATACCCAATCTACTTTCCGCTGAAAGCGGGAGCGAAAGCATCGTGCGGGCACGAATTGTCATTGTCGAGGACGAGCCCGACCTGAGGGACGCGGTCGCCGAGTATCTCGGCGCCAGCGGCTATGATGTGGCCACGGCCGAAAGTGCGGCGGCGGCGCGAGACCTTTTGGAAACGCAGTCCTTCCATCTGGCCATTCTCGACATCGCCATGCCGGGCGAGGACGGCTTGTCGCTCGGCCGCTGGATGCGGTCGAAAATGCCGATCGGCATTATCTATGCGACCGCCGCCGGTACCGCGCTCGACCGCATCGTGGGACTGGAGCTCGGCGCCGACGACTACATCGTCAAGCCCTACGAATTGCGCGAAGTGCTGGCCAGGGTGCGCAGCGTGCTGCGCCGCGTTCCGGAGCCGACCGAGCCACAAAAGGCCAAGGCCGAAACATCTGGCGGACGCCGGTCCGTGAGCTTCGGACCCTTTCACGCCGATCTCGACGGCAGGCTCGTCACCGGTGCCAACGGCGCGGTCATCGACATGGCCAAGAGCGAGTTCGACGTGCTGGAGGTGTTCCTGACGCGCGCCAACCGGCTGTTGACGCGGGCGGCGATCTCCGAGGCGATCGGTTTCGTCGAGGACCCGGAATCGTCCCGCGCCGTCGACATCCGCATCATGCGGCTGAGAAAGAAGATCGAAGCGGACCCGGCCAATCCGAAATTCCTGCGCACGGTGCGCGGCGAAGGCTATATCTTCTCGCTGCCGGCCGGCGAAAATAACTAAGGCCCGGCGGCTTGAGCAAGCCACGGCCAGGAAATGACGGCTGACCATGACCGCTGAAACAGCACGGGCGGAAATGCAGGGCGCGGCGATGGCGGCCGTGCATGTGGTTCGCCGGCTGCGCCAAGCCGGCGACTGGCAGCACGAGATGGAGGGTATCCTCCAAACGCTCTGCGAAGCCATGGATTGTCACCGCGGCATCCTGTTTCGCCTGCGCGAGCTGCCCGGCCAGGGCTTCGCCCAGTCGGTCGCCGCTTATTGGATCGCCCCCCGGTTTGGCGGCGAACTGGCGTCACCTACGGTGATCATGCAGTCGGTCGTCGATTCGGACCCGTTGCTGGAACAGCTGGCGGAAGACGAACGCCAAGGCAAGATCTTCGCCGGGCACACACGCGATCTCGAAGGCTTTCTGCGGACCGATTTCGAAAAGCAGAATATCAAGTCGTTCCTGTCGGTGTCGGTCTTTTCGCACGGTAACCTGTGGGGCACGCTGGCGGTCAACGACTGCGTCAACGAACGCGAATGGACGGATGAGGAAGAGGCGGCGCTGCACATCGTGGCACTCGCCATCGGTGATGCCATCGAACGGTCGCCCTCCGACGCGCATGCCAGCGAAGTCATTCGCCGCACCATGCTGCAGGCCTCGCTCGACGCCATCATCGTCATCGACGAGACCGGCTCGATTATCGAATTCAATCCGGCTGCCGAGAAGATGTTCGGCTATCAGCGCAGCGACATCCTCGGCAAGGACCTGCTCGATACGGTCGTGCCGGAATATTACCGCAAGGGCTATGCGTCGGGCGCCGAATACATGTCGGGCCGCGGCGCGCCGATGGTCGGCCAACGGCTCGAAACGGTCACCCAGAACGCCGCCGGCGAGGTTTTTCCGATCGAACTGACGGCAACCGAGATGCGGGTCGCGGATCGCCATCTGATCTTCGGCTCCATCCGCGACCTGCGCGACAGATTGCGCGCCGAGGAGGAAATCAACCGCCAGCGCGAAAAACTGCACCAGAACGAGAAGATGGCGGCGATGGGCTCGCTGCTTGCCGGCGTTTCGCACGAGCTCAACAACCCGCTGGCCGTGGTCGTCGCCCAGTCGACGCTGCTGCATGAATTCGCCGCCGATCCGCAGACCAAGGTGCGCGCCGAAAAGGTGCGCGCCGCTGCCGAGCGCTGCGGCCGTATCGTCAAAAGCTTCCTGTCGATGGTCCGCCTGCACCCGACGGCACAGGCCGAGACCGACCTCAATCAGGTGATCCGCGCGGCACTCGAAGTGACCGCCTATGGCGCGCGATCGAGCGGCATCATCATCGACACCGATTTCGCCAGCGGCCCGTTGCTGGCCATGGCGGATGCCGACCACGTGACGCAGGTGGCCGCCAACTTCCTCATCAACAGCCAGCACGCCTTGGCCGGCATTGCCGGCGATCGGCGGATCAAGGTCCGGACGTTTCGCAGCGACCGCGGCAACCCCGGATTCTCGGTCGAGGACAACGGGCCGGGCGTGCCGGAAGCGATACGCTCACGCATATTCGAATCCTATTTCACCACCAAGCCGGTCGGCGTCGGCACCGGCATCGGCCTGTCGATCTCCAAATCGATCATCGAGCGGCACAATGGCAATATCTGGTTCGAGGAGGTTTTGCCGAGGGGCGCGCGTTTTGTCGTGCAGCTGCCGGCGATCTCCGCCGGCGCGGCCGCCGCCGGCGACAGTCCGTCGCGGTCGAGCGGCTTGCGTCACGCGCTGATCATAGACGATGAGCCGGATGTCGCGGCGTCGCTCTCCGACATCCTGGAGCTGATGGGCATCAAGTCGCGGATCGTGCCGGCCTGGGTCTCGGCCGCCGCGACCCTGAGCGGCCACATACAGCCTGACATCGTGTTTTCCGATTTGCGCATGCCCGGCACCAGCGGCATAGCCGCCTATCGCGAGCTGCTTGCCGAAATGCCGGATCTGGCGCGGCGCTTCGTGCTGGTCACCGGCGACCTGATCGGCGCGAAAGGCGAGATCGAGGCGCTGCCGGCGCCGCAGCGGCCGCAAATCCTGGAAAAACCGTTCAGCACGCTGGACGTGCGCGGCGTGCTTTCGGCCATTGCCGAGCAGGCGGCTTCGGGCGGCTAGAGACAAAAAGGAAGAAAAAAGACTCCCGGCCGACATTGCGGCGGGAGCCTGACTGGAGTGCTGGAGGGCGCTCGCGAAAAGATCAAAAAACGTTCGGCGTGTCGGCCAGCGGGGCTGCATTGGCGATCATACGGACCGGCCGGGCCCTGCCTGACTGGGCAGCGATGGCGCGCAGGCAGTCCAGGCTCTCGGCGCCCCAGGCCTGACCCTTGCAGGCAAAATCGATGTCCGGGATCGGCAGGCGCGCCGTCTTGGTCGTGGTGGTCGCGCCGTCGATGAGGTTGGCCGGCGGGTTCAGCGAGGCGAAGGCCGGACCGACCGTCGGCGTGAACGCCATGCCGGCAAATGCGGTGGCGGCCAGCAGCATGAACATCGCCATCGGATGATCACTGGCGCGCTGGCGCAGCGCCAGCTTCGGGCGCCGGTCGTTGCGCTGCGGGCCCTGCAGGCGATGGTCGTTATCGGTGATCTGGGTTTTCGTATGCATCGTCGGTTCCTTCGGTGTTCTTCTTTTCCCTGTTGAAACGAACTTAATCGCACCTTGTAACGGGCCAACGATGATGGATTAACGATTGTGTAACCGGCATGAAACCAGGCCCGCGGCCATTCCGGGGCAAACTGATCATGGTAGCTGGCCGCACCGGTGGCATTCAGCGCTCGTTTCCCGCTATCCACGGCACCGGATTCACGTCGCCTTTTGCAGGTCCACGGAGGGCCGGGCGCTCAACAAGCGTAAGGGGATTAACGTCCGGATTTCCCGGGATTTTCCCAGCCTCGACCATTCGGGTTCGGCTCACACATACCGCGCGATTTCACGTCAGGAATTCGCCTTATTTTCGCAAGCCATTGCATTTCAATGGAAAATCTTTATTTATTGAACGAGTATTCAATAAATAACGAGTCTTTTATGAACCCGCATCTGCGCGACGTGGCAATCCCCAACGATTGGGATCGGCGGGGGCTGCCGGGCTGGAGTTATCATTCCGACGCCTTGCTCGAACTCGAGAAAGAGCACGTCTTCCGCAACCACTGGCAGATTGCTGGCCATGTCTCGGACGTGCCGAACGCCGGCGACTATCTGACGATGGATGTGGTTGGCGAGCGGGCGCTGATCGTGCGCGGCAAGGATGGCGTGGTGCGTGCCTTCAACAATATGTGCCGCCACCGCGGCAGTCGCGTCGTCGCCGACAGCCAGGGCACTTGCAAGAATGCGCTGGTCTGCCCTTTCCATGGCTGGGTCTACAATCTCGACGGCACGCTGCGCGGTGCTGCCCGCCCGCGTTCCTTCCCGGACCTCGACAAGACCGAATTCGGCCTGATGCCGCTCGAGCTCGAAATCTGGATGGGCTTCATCTTCATCCGTTTCCGCAAGGGTGGCCCTCAGCCATCCGTGGCCGAGCTGTTGAAGCCGATCGAAGCCGAGATTGCCCATTACGGTGTGGCCGAGATGGTGCCGTCCTGGGGCATCTGGACCCAAAAGACGCCGGTCAACTGGAAGTCGGTGCGCGACGTCGACAATGAAGGCTACCACGTCGCCATGGCGCATCCGGCGCTGCAGGATCTTTACGGCGCGACCTATTTCGACGAGCCGTTCGTCAACGGCGTGTCGCGCTCGTTTGCCACCTACAACCCGCATGCCGGACGGCGCTGGAGCGTCGCGCAATACATCAAGCTCGCACCCGAGGCGAAGCACTTGCCGGAGCACCTGCGCAAGGCCTGGATCTACTATGGCATCTTCCCGAACAACGCGCTGTCGATCATGCCCGAATCGGTGCAGTTCTATCAGGAGTTCCCGCTGTCGACGGGTGAGACGCTGCTGCGCGGCGCCATCTACCGCTATCGCGACGAGACCAGGGAGCAGGCGGCTGCCCGCTACCTATCCTACCGCATCGACCGCGACACGCTGGCCGAGGATGTGCAGCTTTCGATATGGTCTAACGAATCCATGCTGTCCGAAGCCTTTGGGGGTTTTTACCTTTCCGATCTCGAATATGGCGTGCGCACCCACCACGACCATTTGCGCAAGCAAATTCCCGTGCTCGGATTGGAGACCGCGCCCGAGGAGAAGGATATGTGGGCGCTCAACGAGGCGCTCAGATCACGCTCCTGACGCATGTCGCCCAAAACGTTGGCCGTGATTCTCAGGCCCAGATGGCGACGGGAATGCCGAAACGATCGGCGAGCGGCGGATCCGGAAACGGCATTGCCTCGCCTCTGGCGATGCGGCCGGCAATCAGCATCATCGCCGCGGCATCGAGGAAATCGTCGGCGGCTGCACCGCGCGGCGGCGGCCGGTCGAGAAAATCCTGGCCATAACCATGCCCGACAAGCAGCGCCTTGCGTTCGGTCATGCCGGCTGGATTGACGCTGCCCCTAATCTTCTTCGGCAAGCGCATCGCCCGGTCGCCGTTCAGCCTGCAGAAGGCGACTTCCGGATGCGATTCGAAGACGCGGCTGCGCAATTCGGGCCGGCCGATCAGCAGCGAATCGATCTCGCGGATCTTGGCGAAGATGCCGAAGGCCTGGATCGAGACGCCACGCGGCGGATCGGAGGTTGTCTTGGCCACCTCGCTGGCCTTGCGATGTGCGGCGTACCAGGCTTCGACCGTGGTGAAGGCTTCCATCTCGGCGTAGAGCGCGGCGCGGGAGGGGATGGCAAAGACACTGGACTGCCGGGCACCGAGAAGCGGCCGCACCAGCGCCTCCGGGCCGCGACCGCCTCTTTGCGAGAAATCAGGCAGGCCGATCGGCATATCGACCGCCACGATCGCATTGGCGGGTAGCTGGTCGAGCAACGCTGCGAAACTTGGGAAAACGGCTGCCGATGGTACGGCACCGGGATCGCGACGGACGGCTATCCAGCCGGCCTTGCAACCGTCGACCCCGATAAGCGCAACATCCTTGGGCATAACATTCTGGGGCGCATCATCCTGGGGCACGGCGTCTTCGGCCAGCGTCACGCCCGGCGGTCCCGTCCCGGATGCAGGAGATGGCGAAGCTGCACCATCGCCATCGGGTGCGACAGGCTCTGGGCATCGGTCTCGAGCTGCAATTCGTCGCCGCCGCGCTTGGCGGTGCGCGCCAGAATCTCGTAGACAGCCGCCGTGGTCGATTGCAGCGCCTTGGCGGCCGGCTGGCCGGACAGGATGCGCGCTAGGTAGACGGCCGCCGTCAGGTCGCCGAGCCCATTCGGCGGCTTCTCGATCAGGCGGTGTTCGGCAAGCAGCGCCTCTCTGCCGTTGAGCAGCAAATTGCCGATGCCGCCGGCCATCATCGCCGGTGCCGAAGTGACCAGCATGGTCGGTGGCCCGGCTTGCAGGGCTGCAGCCATTGCCGATTTCAGGTCAGGCAGCGGCGCTCCGGCCATCCATTCCAGCTCGTAGCGGTTGGGCGTGGCGATATCGGCGATCGGCATCAGCCGGTCGCGCATGGCGATAGCGGTCGGCTCCGGTACGTAGAGCCCGCCCGAATCGCCCATCACGGGGTCGCAGATATAGAGGGCGTCCGGCGTCTTCGCCTTGACCGCACCGACCAGCGAAGCGACGGCTTCGGCCTGGCCAGCCTCGCCGAGATAGCCGGACAGCACGGCGCCGACCTCGCCAAGCCATGGCGCGCGCTCGAGGTCGGCCATCAGCGCCTCGAACTGGTCCAGCGGCGGCACGATGCGGGTCGCCCGGCCATGGCCCGGATGCCAGGGCAGGATGACGGTCGGCACCGCCCAAACCGGAAACCCCAGCGTCTCCAGCGCAAAGACGGCAGCGCGGTTGCCGACCGAGCCGCGGGCGACATGGCTGGAGACGACGATGACCGCGCGCGGCGCGTCGGTTTTTTCGGCGCTCATTGATTTTCCTAGCTGCCCCTGGTGACGAAAAGCACGAGCCAGATCAACAGGCCGATGGCAATAAGCAAGCCCGCCGCCCGACCAATACGGGTGCCCCAATATTCGATCGGATCCGACCGGTCGGTATCGGTTGCGGTGACGTGGTCTCGCGCGCCCCTGACGGTACGCGCGAGGAACGAGGTGCCGCCCGGGTCGGTCTCGCGCGCCACCCGTTCGATGATGCGGCGCGATTCGCTGTCGTTGTCGTGGCGTTGCGCCATGGTGCTGTCCCGTTTCATGCCGAGCTTAACCCGTTCGCCCCGTCTGTCACAGGGCCTGACGGCGAATGGTAGACAACCAGTAACGCTTCTCGGCCGAAGTCATTTTCTTACCCAAGGATTGTGGTAATGCTTCGCCTGCCAACGCTATCGAGGGGACCTTATGATGCTTGCCCAGCGCCTTTCTTCACCGCCCGCTTTCCGTAATTTAGCAGCGTTCCTGGTGATGGCCGGTATGCTGCCGCTGCTTGCCGGCTGCGGCTACAACACCATCCCGACTGCTGAGGAGAACGCCAAGGCCGCATGGAGCGAGGTGTTGAATCAATACCAGCGCCGCGCCGATCTCATCCCCAATCTGGTCAACACGGTCAAGGGCTACGCCGCGCACGAGAAGGATACGCTCGATGCCGTGGTGGAGGCGCGCGCCAAGGCGACGCAGGTGACCGTGACGCCGGAAACGCTGAACAATCCGGAAGCGTTCAAAAAATTCCAAGACAGCCAGGCCGGCCTGACCAGCGCGCTGTCGCGGCTGCTGGCGGTGGTGGAGAACTATCCCGATCTCAAAGCCAATCAGAACTTTCTGGCGCTGCAGGCACAACTCGAAGGCACCGAGAACCGCATCGCAGTTGCTCGCCGCGACTACATCCAGGCGGTGAGGGAGTACAATCTGACGCTGAGGACCTTCCCATCGGTGATCTGGGCGACCTTGTGGTTCCGCGGCAACCAGCCGTTTGCGAATTTCACCATCGAGGAAGACAAGATGCAGACGCCGAAGGTCGATTTCGGCACGCAGCAGGGCGGGTGAAGAACGCATAACGAGCCTGGTCCCTGCTGGCCTTGCACTCCGTCGCGCCCCCCTCTGTCCTGTCGGACATCTCCCCCACAAGGGGGGAGATTGGCAGTTCTTGCGAAGGCGGCCAATCACCACCTTTGAGAGTTGGCGAAAGCGGTCGTAACGGGCGATCTCCCCCCTCGTGGGGGAGATGTCCGGCAGGACAGAGGGGGGCGCGACGGAGTGCCAGCCTGGCATTTCTACTCGCCATTTTAAGCCTCCTCTTCCTCCCACTCAGCGCGTTGGCCGCCGAATTGCCGGCGCTGACCGGACGGGTCGTCGACAATGCCGGCATCATCGATGCCGCGACCAAGGCGGCGCTGACGCAGAAGCTTGCCGATTTCGAGGCAAAAGGTTCGGACCAAATCGTCGTCGCAACCATTCCCAGCCTCGACGGCGAGGAGATCGAGCCCTACGCCAACCGGCTGTTCCGCGCCTGGAAACTCGGCCAGGCGAAAGAGAACAACGGCGTCCTGCTTCTGGTGGCACCGAACGACCGCAAGATGCGCATCGAGGTCGGCTATGGGCTGGAAGGCACGCTGACCGACCTGCACACCAAGCTGATCATCGAAAACGACATGGTGCCGGCCTTCCGTGCCGGCGATTTCTCCGGCGGCATCAGCAAGGCCGTCGATGACATGATCATGGTGCTGGAAGGCAATCCCGAAGAGCTGGAGGCGCGCGGCGAACGCAACCAGCAGCCGCCGTTCAACAGCGACGATCTGTTCTTCACCATCTTCATCGGCATCTGGGCAATCATCTTTTTCGGCGGCCTCGCTGCCTCCATCCTGCCGCCGATCTTCGGACAGAAGATCGGTCCCGGCCGCTATCGTTGGCTCGGCATGACCTTCGAACCCAGCCGGCGGTCTTCCGGCGGCTGGTCGGGCGGCTCCGGCGGGGGATGGTCGTCGGGTTCAAGTGGTGGCGGGTTTTCCGGTGGCGGCGGTTCGTCCGGTGGCGGCGGCTCCTCGGGAAGCTGGTGACGAAATGACAAGACACGCCGTCAGCCTGAAGAGACCCGGCTGCTCCATCAGAATGATCGGCACTGCGTTGACGGCCATGGCGGTGCTGCTGGTCGGCTTCGCGGCCTTCGCCGCCGAACTGCCGGCGCTGACCGGACAGGTCGTCGACAATGCCGGCATCATCGATGCGGCGACCAAGACGGCGCTGACGCAGAAGCTCGCCGATTTCGAGACCAAAGGTTCGGACCAGATCGTCGTCGCGACCATCCCCAGCCTCGACGGTGAGGAGATCGAGCCCTACGCCAACCGGCTGTTCCGCGCCTGGAAGCTCGGCCAGGCGAAGGAGAACAACGGCGTCCTGCTTCTGGTGGCGCCGAACGACCGCAAGATGCGCATCGAGGTCGGCTATGGGCTGGAAGGCACGCTGACCGACCTGCACACCAAGCTGATCATCGAAAACGACATGGTGCCGGCCTTCCGCGCCGGCAATTTCTCGGGCGGCATCAGCAAGGCCGTCGACGACATGATCATGGTGCTGGAAGGCAACCCGGAGGAGCTGGAGGCGCGCGGCAAGCGCAATCCGGCGAATGACAATCCTGTCGATCCCATCTTCATGCTGTTTATCGTCCTGTGGGCGACGATGTTCTTCGGCGGCTTGGCAATGGCGTTCCTGCCGCCGATCTTTGGCACGAAAGTGTCGCCGGGCGTGTACAAATGGCTGGGCATGACGTTCCGCTACGGCCGCGGGCCAGGTTCGTCATCCTCCGGTGGTGGTGTCTGGACGTCCGGGACCTCGTCCGGCAGTGGCTGGTCGTCGGGAAGTTCCGGCAGCGGTTGGTCTTCTGGAAGTTCCGGCGGCGGGTTTTCAGGCGGCGGCGGTTCGTCCGGCGGCGGCGGTTCTTCAGGAAGCTGGTGAGACATCAATCATGGCAACACGACCGATCAGCCCCGAGGATCACGAGCGCATCGCCGCGGCGATCCGCGTTGCCGAATCAAAGACCGACGGCGAGATCTACTGCGTCGTGGCGCATGCCAGCGACGGCTATTTCTTCCCGGCTGCTTTCATGTCGATGCTCGGCATGCTCGTCGTCAGCCTCGCCGTCGGTTACGGGCTGGAAGCCTGGTGGCTGTCGATCCGCTTGCCGCATTTCGTCATCGCCGAGCTTCTAGCGCTTGCCAGTGTGCTTATCCTGTTGTGGGCATTGCCCGCATTGCGCATCCACCTGGTGCCGAGGCGGCTGCGCTACCAGGCCGCCCACGCCAATGCGATGAAGCAGTTCCTCGCCCGCAACGTCCATCGCACCACGGCGCGCACCGGCGTGCTGGTGTTCGTCTCGATCGCCGAGCGCTATGCCGAGGTGGTCGCCGACAGCGGCATTAATTCTCGTGTCGGCCAGCATGTCTGGGACGGCGTCGTCCGCGACCTTACGGCGCATGCCGGCGACGATCGGCTTGCCGACGGCTTCGTCAAGGCGATCGAATCGGTCGGTGCCGTACTGGCCGAGCATTTTCCGGTCTCGACCGGCGACAGCAACGAGCTGGACGACCATCTGGTCGAGATTTGATCTCGCTAAATGCGGTTTTGCAGCGTCTCAAGGACGCACCGTTCGGCTGTGCGAAAGCATCGCGGCGGCTGACCGGACTCTTGCAATCGGGCGCTGCGGGTTTATGGTTAACCAATCATGAATACGCTGAGCATCGACATCAGGAAAGCCGAACCGCGCGATGCAGCCGCTATCGCCGACGTGCATCTTGAGGCTTGGCGCGGCGCCTATGCCGGTATTATCCCGCACCGCACGCTGACATCGATGATCAACCGCCGCGGTCCTGACTGGTGGGCGAACGCCATTCGTCGTGCTGCCACCGTCCTGGTCGTCGAAATCGGCGGCAAAATTGCCGGCTATGCGACGATCGGCAAGAACCGCGCCCGCGAACTCAGGCAGCAGGGCGAGATCTACGAGCTTTACCTGCGGCCGGAATATCAAGGCATCGGGCTCGGCAGCCGGCTTTTCTCGGCCGCACGGGCACGGCTGGCCGACCATGGCCTGAAAGGCATGGTGGTGTGGGCGCTGGAAGACAATCAGAACGCACTTGCCTTCTATGCCGGCGCCGGTGGCCGCGATGTTGCCGAGGGCGTCGAGATCTTCGAGCAGAAGGCGCTGAAGAAGGTCGCTTTCGTCTGGGAATGACGGCCAGCGCATGATCCGACCGGTTTCGGTTCGGACGATCTCCCCAGTACCATTCGCCGCATTGCACCATGCGCCGTCGCCCGCTATCGATCTTCAATCGAGAGAGGGATAAACGATGCGTATCGAAGCGATTGCCAGCGGAAAGAACCCGCCCGAGGACGTCAACGTAATTATCGAGGTGCCGATCGGCGGCGAACCGATCAAGTACGAGATGGACAAGGAGGCCGGCACGCTGTTCGTCGACCGCTTCCTGCACACTTCAATGCGCTATCCCGGCAATTACGGTTTCGTGCCGCACACGCTGTCGGGCGACGGCGACCCGATCGATGTGCTGGTCTGCAACACGCGCGCGCTGGTGCCGGGCTGTGTCATCAATGTGCGGCCGATCGGCGTGCTGGTGATGGAGGACAATGCCGGCCAGGACGAGAAGGTTATTGCCGTGCCTTCGCCCAAGCTGACGCTGCGCTACGAGAACGTCACCGAGTACACGCAACTGCCTGATATCACCCGCCAGCAGGTGCAGCACTTTTTCGAGCACTACAAGGATCTCGAACCCGGCAAGTGGGTCAAGATCGAGGGCTGGTACGACGCTGCCTACGCCAAGAAGATGATCGTCGAGGCAATCGAGCGCGCCAAGCGCAAGTAATTACCGGGCGCAAATAATCAGTTGTCGACGCGGCCGAAATCGGGCGCGTTGCCAAGCACCACACGCTTGTCCTTGCCGCAGGCAAATGTCTTCGCCTTCTCGTCGGCAAGCTTGCGCGCCTGATCGTTGGCGGCGGGATTGCCGGTGGCGAGCACGAGAGCGATCGTGCAGCCTTCGTGGGCGTCCGGTTGGGCAACCTTGGCGACGATCAGCACTTCCGTCGACTTGTTCTCGCCCTCGGTATCGCTGATCGAGCGACGATGGATGACTGCGAAAGGAACGGCAGTTTTGCCGTTGGCTTCGATACGCCACTCGACTTTGGGTCCAGCCGAATTGAGGCCGGAAAAGCTTTCCCAGACCGTGGTCATGTCGCTAGGCGGAAAGCCGTAGAACAGCGATTCCCGCGCGTCATCGTAGGAAACCAGCACCGGGTAGCCGCCATAGCCCGAACAGGCGAGGTCGGCCCAGTCGCCGTCGCCTTCTTCCGCCTGCGCATAGGTCACGCAGTCCTTCTCCCAGACGAGATCGGTATAGACGCTGGATATATCGCCGGCCCGGGCTGCCTGGCAGAGACCGGCGAGGACAAGCGGAACAAGCAGCAGGGCACGCATGGTGGAGAATCCCCTCTGAACCCTATCTCGACCTAAGCCTTGCAAAAAAATACAGGGCGTACAACGCGGAAAAAGAAGCAGATATAACGAACGTTTGGTAGTCCATCCAACAAATTGCGAGTAGCGACGCGCAAGCTGTAAACAGGGTTAGGGGGACAGCGACGCCCAAGTATAAGAAGATCAAAGCCAACGCCGATATTGAGATGGTCAGCGCGCTCGCTGTCTGGCTAAAGTCAGGCGCCCTGAAGAAGAAATATGCCAAGGTCGATGAAATGAGTATGAGGAACGCAACTCTGCGCAGCACGGCTTCCTTGACCGTATATTCATTCAGACTAAGGACCGTCCTGATGTCTCTCTTTTCTTGGTCGCTGATAAAAACCGAATTTCCCTGCCTCACGTAGTGAAGCAGGAACATCTTTTGAAGATCGTCCAAAATCGTTCGAGCAATCGATTTCAAGTCGTTACGTGCAATGTGAGGCCAAAAGCGGAGCAATCATATTGCTCCCGACCGGCACAGACAGCAAGAGAGCTATTTCTTCAAGCTCGCTTCGATCAGAAGATCGGCGTTACGGGCCACCGACTGCGCCGGTCCGCCGACACCGAACAGCTGGCCGCTGATATAGGCGCCCTCGATCAGGAGCAGCAGCCCGTCGCCCAGCGTGTCGGCGTCGCCGGCGCCCATCTCTGCCGCCATGGCACGCAGGCGGCGGCGCAATTCCTGCTTGTTGGCCTCGCTCACCACGCGGGCCGGATGGCCGTGTTCGGGATATTCGACCGCGGCATTGGTCATGCCGCAGCCGCGATAGTCGGGCCTTTGCGTACGCTTGCCGACACGCGTCAGGAAAGCGACGATCTGCGCGCGCGGATCGCCGGGATGGGCATTCACCGCCTCGTCGAAGCGCTCCCAAAATTCGAGGTCATAGTGCCGGAGATAGGATGCGGCCAACTCATCTTTGGACGGAAAGCTGCGGTAGAGGCTGGGCTTGGTGACGCCGGCACGCCGCACGATCTCGTCGACGCCGATCGCCCTGATACCTTGCCGGTAAAACAGGTCGCGCGCCACCTGGAGAATCCTTTCGGCGGCGCGAGGCGGCGGTGCGTCATTCGTTTTGATCGTTGGTTCAATGCTTTTCATGTCTGGTGTGCCGATTAGCTGGTTGACAATGTTACCGGTCGGTACGTATGTTTCGCGCTCCTGCAACGTACCGGTCAGTAACATGATAGCTCAATCCCGTCCGTTTGGCCAGCGCTACGCTTTCGTCGTGGTCGCCGTCATCTTCCTCTGCCTGCTGATCGCAGCCGGCCTGCGTTCGGCGCCGGCGGTCATGATGCTGCCGCTGGAGAACAGTTTCGGCTGGCGGCGCGACGTCGTCTCGCTGGCCGCGGCCACCGGCATCTTCCTCTATGGCCTGACCGGGCCGTTTGCCGCGGCGCTGATGGAGCGGATCGGGCTTCGCCGCACCTTGCTTGCCGCGCTGCTTTTGATGTCGGGATCGACCGCGCTCAGCCTGCTGATGACCAAGCCGTGGCATCTGCTCCTCACCTGGGGCGTGTTTTCCGGCATCAGCTCGGGCGCCGTCGCTACCGTGCTCGGCGCAACCATCGTCAACCGCTGGTTCAAGACCAATCGCGGCCTGGTGATGGGACTGATGTCGGCGTCGAGCGCCACCGGGCTGCTGGTCTTCCTGCCGCTACTCGCCTCGCTTGCCCAGTCGGGCGGCTGGAAGCCGGTCGCCATTGCCATTGCCGTGGCCACCGCCGCCTTGGTGCCGCTGGTTTATATGCTGGTGCCGGAGCGCCCGGCCTCGATCGGCATGGTGCGTTACGGTGCCGAGGCCGACGACGTGCCGCCGGTGCCGCCAGCCTCGCAAGGCAATTTCCTCACCCAGACGCTGAGCACGCTGCGCCGCGCCGCCGGCACGCGCGTGTTCTGGTACCTGTTCGCCACCTTCTTCGTTTGCGGTTTCACCACCAACGGGTTGGTCGGCACGCATCTGATCGCCTTTTGCGGCGACATGGGCATCGGCGAAGTGCAGGCCGCAGGCCTGCTGTCGATGATGGGCATCTTCGACCTTATCGGCACGACACTGTCGGGCTGGCTCACCGACCGTTTCGACCCGCGCAAGCTGCTCGGCGTCTATTATGGCATTCGCGGCCTGTCGCTGATCTATCTGCCCTATTCCGGCTTCTCGGCGACCAGCCTGATCATCTTCGCGGTGTTTTACGGACTGGACTGGATCGCCACGGTGCCGCCGACGCTCAGGCTCTCCAACGAGGCGTTCGGCGACCGCAGCGGGCCGATCGTCTTCGGCTGGATCGTCGCCGGCCATCAGGTTGGCGCCGCAACGGCCGCCTTTTTCGGCGGCACCATGCGCGAGCTGCAAGGCAATTACGAGCTTGCCTTCCTGATCGCCGGCATGACTGCAATAGCCGCCGCCTGCATCTCGCTGCTGATCAACACCAGCCGCCCGGCGTTCGACCCGGAACCACAGGCGGCATAAGCGCATTCGTCGCAGGAGAGGTGCCGTCGGGCTAAACTGCCGATCTCCCCCACAAGGAGGGCGATCGGCAGTTCGCCCGTTGTTGGTTGTAACGAAACCTTCATCGTTTCGAAATGTGCATGAAACATTGAGGCTGGACCTTGGCGGCGACATTCAACGCCATCCAGGAGACAGCCATGAACAAGATTTCGATGACGCGGCGCGCTTTCGTCACGTCGGCCAGCGCCATTGGCCTGGTCGGCGCGTCGGGCCTCGCCCTTCCTTATTATTCGCGCGCCAATCAGCGCCCGGCCTTCACCCATGGCATCCAGTCCGGCGACGTCGACGCCACCAGCGGCATGGTCTGGACGCGTACGGACCGGCCGTCGCGCGTCATGTTCGAAGTGTCGTCGACGGAGAACTTCGCCAATGCCGTCCGCCTGGCGCCGCTCGATACGTCGCCGGCCAGCGACTATACGGTGAAGCGGCTGCTTACCGATCTCGCCTCCGACCAGGACATCTTCTACCGTATGGTCGCGGCCGATCTTGCCGACATCAACGCCGTTTCAGAGCCGATCGTCGGCCGTTTCCGCACAGCACCTGCCTCGAAGCGCGACATTCGTTTCGCCTGGTCGGGCGACACCGCCGGCCAGGGCTGGGGCATCGACGACACCGGCATGAAGACCTATGCCACGATCGGGAAGCATACGCCCGACTTCTTCCTGCATTCGGGCGACACGATCTATGCAGACGGCGCGATGAAGGACGAGGTTGACCTGCCCGGCGGCGGCAAGTGGAAGAACACCGTGCTCATCGATGAAAAGCGCAAGGTTGCCGAGACGCTGGACGAATACCGGGGTCAGTGGAAATACAATTTGATGGACAGGAACGTGCTCGCACTGAACGCCATCTGCCCGACGTTCTACCAGTGGGACGATCATGAGGTGCTGAACAACTGGTCGGATTCGAAGGATCTGACCGCCGACGACCGCTACACCGAAAAATCCATCCATGTGCTGGCGGCACGCGCTGCACGCGCCTTCCACGAAATGACGACGATCCGCTACGAGCCGTCGGAGCCCGGCCGCGTCTATCGCAAGATCGCCTATGGGCCGCTGCTCGACGTGTTCTTTCTCGACATGCGTTCCTATCGCGGTCCCAATGGTCCGAATATGCAGGAGACGATGACGCCGCAATCGCGCATCCTTGGCGAACAGCAGACGAAATGGCTGAAGCGCGGACTGGCGAATTCCAAGGCAACCTGGAAAATCATCGCCGCCGACATGCCGCTCGGCCTCGTCGTCTGGAACGACGGCACCAAGAAGGTCGGGGCTGAGGCAGTCAGCAATGGCGACAATGGGCTGGCCAAGGGGCGCGAGCTGGAAATTGCCGACCTCCTTCGCTATATAAAGAACGCGGGCATCAGTAATACCGTCTGGCTCACCGCAGACGTGCATTACACAGCCGCGCATTACTACAATCCGGACAAGGCGCAGTTCCAGGACTTCAATCCGTTCTGGGAATTCGTTTCGGGTCCGATCCATTCCGGCACGTTCGGACCTAATGATTTCGACATGACCTTCGGCCCGGAGCTGAAGTTCATCAAGGCGCCGACTGCCGAACAGGGTCAGAACCTGCCGCCGTCGGCCGGCCTGCAGTTCTTCGGCCTCGTCGACATCGATGGCGCCACTGAGCAGTTGACGGTGCGGCTGATGGATCGCGACGACAGCGAACTCTACAAGGTCACGCTCGATCCGGTGCGGTCGGCGTGAGAAGCCTGGACCGCTACCCTCGGTCCAGCCCAAGGGCAGGCTCCGGGGAGACGTGCATCAATCGGGATAGCAGACGACGGGAATCTTGGGCCATACGGCTTGGTCGCATCCGGCGTTTTGCTGCCGGTGCTTGAAGGCGGTGCTGACCGGCCCGGTCACCATCGGGTCGACCCCATCGGGGGCATCGGCAAAAAGCTGCTCCGCCGAACGCTTGTCGGACGGCAGGGCAGTCTGCGTCTCCTTGAACGACGCGGCCGATTGCGCCGCGCCTGCCGCGAGGAGGACGGCGAGTGCGGTACATGCCAAAATCGGCCGGAGTCTGATGCCTGCGTCGATCATGAAATTCGAACTGCCCGGACCATGAAAGGTTCCGCCTTGGTTAATAATTCCACTTCACACCAAGACATTTAAGATTTGGTGACTTTATTTGGTGGCTCGCCTCCTCTTTCGCAATTGCGAAAAACCCTGTATGAGCCGCCCAACCGAAAGAGGCAGCGCCTTTTGGCCTGCTGCCTGCAACGCTCCCGAGACCGAAACATGAAAATCCGCAATATCGCGATCATCGCGCACGTCGACCATGGAAAAACCACCCTCGTCGACCAGCTTCTGAAACAGTCCGGCTCGTTCCGCGACAATCAGCGCGTCGCCGAGCGCGCCATGGATTCGAACGATCTCGAAAAAGAACGCGGCATCACCATCCTGGCCAAGGCGACCTCGGTCGACTGGAAGGACACCCGCGTCAACATCGTCGATACGCCCGGCCACGCCGATTTCGGCGGCGAGGTCGAGCGCATCCTTTCGATGGTGGATTCGGCCATCGTGCTGGTCGACGCCGCCGAGGGGCCGATGCCGCAGACCAAGTTCGTCGTCGGCAAGGCACTTAAGGTGGGCTTGAAGCCGATTGTCGTCATCAACAAGATCGACCGGCCGGATGCCCGCCACGTCGAAGTGGTCAACGAGGTGTTCGACCTTTTTGCAGCACTTGACGCCACCGACGAGCAACTCGACTTTCCGATCCTTTACGGTTCAGGCCGCGACGGCTGGGTCTCGGAAAACCCTGAAGGCCCGAAGGACCAGGGGCTGGCGCCGCTATTCGACCTCGTCATCAAGCACGTGCCGGCGCCGACCGTTCATCCCGGCCCGTTCCGCATGATCGGCACCATTCTGGAAGCCAATCCGTTCCTCGGCCGCATCATCACCGGCCGTATCGAATCCGGCACGCTGAAATCCAACCAGGCGGTCAAGGTGCTGGACCATGACGGCACCCAGGTCGAAACCGGCCGCATCTCGAAGATCCTTGCTTTCCGCGGGCTCGAGCGCCAGCCGATCGAGGAAGCGCAGGCGGGCGACATCGTCGCCATCGCCGGCTTGTCGAAAGGCACTGTCGCCGACACGTTCTGCGACCTGTCGGTGACCGAGCCGCTGCACGCGCAGCCGATCGATCCGCCGACCGTGACGATGTCGTTCCTCGTCAACGATTCACCGCTGGCCGGCACAGAAGGCGACAAGGTGACCAGCCGCGTCATCCGCGACCGCCTGCTGCGCGAGGCCGAAGGCAATGTCGCGCTGAAGATCGAGGAATCGCCGGATAAGGATTCGTTCTTCGTCTCCGGACGCGGCGAATTGCAGCTGGCCGTGCTGATCGAGACTATGCGCCGCGAAGGTTTTGAGATCGCCGTGTCGCGGCCGCGCGTCGTCATGCAGAAAGGCGAGAACGGCGAATTGCTGGAGCCGGTCGAGGAAGTCGTCATCGACGTCGACGAGGAGCATGCCGGCGTCGTCGTGCAGAAGATGTCGGAGCGCAAGGCCGAAATGGTCGAGCTGCGCCCTTCGGGCGGCAACCGCCAGCGCATCGTCTTCCACGCGCCGACGCGCGGCCTGATCGGCTACCAGTCGGAGCTGCTGACCGACACGCGCGGCACCGCCGTGATGAACCGCCTGTTCCATGCCTACGAGCCCTATAAGGGCGAGTTGCCGGGCCGTACCAATGGCGTGCTGATCTCCAATGAACAGGGTGAATCGGTAGCTTACGCCATGTGGAACCTGGAAGACCGCGGCCCGATGGTCATCGACCCCGGCGTCAAGGTCTATCAGGGCATGATCATCGGCATCCATTCCAGGGACAACGACCTCGAAGTGAACGTGCTGAAGGGCAAGAAGCTGACCAACATCCGCGCCGCCGGCAAGGACGAGGCGGTGAAGCTGACGCCGCCGATCCGCATGACGCTGGAGCGCGCGCTGGCCTGGATCCAGGACGACGAGCTGGTCGAAGTGACGCCGAAAACCATCCGCCTGCGCAAGCTCTATCTCGACCCGAACGAGCGCAAGCGGTTTGAGAAGTCGGCGAAAGTGGTCGGCGCGGCGTAAAGGGCAATACCGCGCAATGAGCGGCAAACTCGTCACGGCTGTCATATACGACAATCGACCCGAGGCCGAAGTTTGCGTGTCGATGCTCGACGCGTATGGAATTTATGCTCTCGCGAATTACCTTCTCGACACGGGCAGGCTCGGCTTGATCCATGTGCAAGTCGCCGACAGCGATCTCGATGCGGCCAAGGGTTTGATTGGCTCGGTCCCCGAAGCGGGCGACTGAGCCTTGGCCGCAATTGTCTCTGATTGCGCATGCCCTCGCCGTTGCCTTATCCACCTGCAGCCGAAATGATATCGTCCCGGTCTGGTTCGCCAGACAGGTGGACGCGGATCGCCGTTCCCGCCCGAGCCGGCCTGCGCAAGGCTTTGGCACCGTCCGGACCGACGGCCAGCAATCGCTTCTCTTCCCAAACCTGAAGCCGCGATCGCGAGATACCGAGTTCGTTGGCCAGCAACCGGTCGAGCCGCAGCGCTGTCGGCATTTCGAGCCTGAGATGGAGTTCGAGAGCGGTGGTGTTTTCCGGCCTGTCCCCGAGCACCTCCTTATGAACGACGGCTTCAGGAAACTCCTCGACGCGCCCGATCCTGCTTCGCAGTGCGACAACATCGAAGGCATGGCGACGCGCCAATGCCGAGTCGTTGCTTTCGAATGCCTGCAGCAGGGCCGGCTCTATGTCGCGGCGGCTGCATCGCTCCAGAACGCCGAAATTCCAAGAGTTGTCGCAATAGATGCATCGGTAGATCAGCCACGCATCGATGCGTTTGCCGTTGGCGTTGACGCGGAATTTCCCGCTGCTGTGGTAAGGCTTCAGGCCGCCGCAGCGATTGCAGTTGAGGTGAGGTCGAGGTGCGATCTTGGGCGTGATCGCCCAGCGGATGCGCAGTATCGAAGACATGCCGAAAAGCCCCTTCCCGTCGGGAAGTTCGTCAGATCGGCGATGTCGAGTTGCCCATGCGGGCACGGCGTGGCGAGAGGCTGCGGTGGTCGGAATCAGGTGTCGCGGGTAATCGTGCGCGACAGCGGTTCAGCAGTGCCAAACCGGTCTCGAACCGCCACCCTGAAGAACAGATGATGTGAAAACAGGCACCGCGACTGCGACGCCCTGCTCTGTGTCGGGGGAGTTGACGAGACCGGCGGTTACGTAGGCAAAGTGAAGCTCGAAAAGGATTTCGGGACGACATTTCTAGCCGCGAGGTGCCTGGCCGACAAGCCCTCTTTCTGTGGACGCTACCGTCGCCGGAACGGTTGGGTTACATTGAACAATCCAACATCTCAAAGAGATCCGGGTCATGCATTTCACGTCGCTTCTGATTTTTGCCGCTGCCCTTTTCGTCGCCGCCGGCTCGCCCGGCCCGTCGATCGCCGCGCTTGTGGCGCGGGTCATCTCAAAAGGTTTTCGCGACGTGTTTCCGTTCCTGCTTGCCATGTGGATCGGCGAAGCGATCTGGCTGTCACTGGCGGTGTTCGGCCTGGCCGTCGTGGCGCAGACGTTCCATTTTGCCTTTGTCGTCGTGAAGTGGGTCGGCGTCGCTTATCTCGCCTGGCTTGCCTGGAAGATGTGGACGGCACCGGTCGAGGCAAAAGAAGGTTCGTTGCCGCGCGAAGATTCGCCCGCCAAGCTGTTCTTTGCCGGCATGGCGGTGACGCTTGGCAACCCCAAGATCATGATGTTCTATCTGGCGCTGCTGCCGACCATCATCGACCTCGGTTCGGTCAGCATGATCGGCTGGGTCGAGCTGACGGCGACCATGGCCGTGGTGCTGGTCGCCATCGATCTGGCCTGGGTGCTCGCCGCAGCGCAGGCGCGCAAACTGCTCAAAAGCAAGCGCGCGATGAAGATCGCCAACCGCGTCAGCGCCGGCACCATGGCCGGCGCTGCGGCGGCGATCGCTGCTCGGTCCTGAGCCGGCGCGTCAACCCATTTCGATTATCGGCGCGATCTCGACGCTGAAACCCGGGTCCGTCAGGATAGGACAATCCTTGGCTTTGCCGACGGCATCGTCGATGTCTTTCGCTTGGATGATTGTGTAACCGGCGGTCGGATTGCTGCCTCCATTGTTCTCGACCTTGCCGCCAGGCAGCAGGGTCTTCGACATGCCGACCGGATTGCCCCCATCGATCACGGCCGAGCCAAGCTTGCCGTACCATCCGTTCCAGGCATCCATCGCTGCTTTCCGTTCGGCCTCATCGGTCGGCATCTTGCCAGAGCCGTGATAGATGTAGAGAAATTTTGCCATGCTCTCCTCCTCTGATCGGCGGCGTCGAACCGGCATGCGGTCACGCCGCATGCTGATCATCGGACCAAACCGGCAAACAAGCAACGAGAATGCGAAGCAGCTAATATAACGTGCGGTTGACTCGCAGCCGCGGTGCCCTATCGCGCCATCGAGTGGTATTCATCGTTCGGCCGCATGTCGATTGCCGATGCCAGGCGGTTCGACATGTTGAAGAAGGCGGCGGTCGAGGCGATGTCCCAGATGTCGCGGTCGGAAAAGCCGACTTGCCGCAGCGCCGCCCGGTCGGCCTCGACCATCTTTGCCGGCTGCTCGGTCAGCTTCACCGCGAATTCGAGCATTGCGCGCTGCCTGTCCGACAGCTCGGCGGCGCGAAAATTCATCGCCATCATCTCGCCGAAGGCCGGATCGCCGGAAAGCTGGCGCACCGCCGCGCCATGCGCGGCCAGGCAATAGTAGCAATGGTTTATGGAGGAGACGGCCACCGCGATCATCTCGCGTTCGAGTTTCGACAGGCCGGATTCACCCAGCATCAAATCATTGTACATGTCGGTGAAGGCGCGCAGCTTCTTCTCGTCGAAGGCATAGGCGAGCAGCACATTGGGAACGAGGCCGAGTTTCTCCTCGCATTTGGCGAAATAGGACTTGGTCGCGTCGCTCAGCTCCGCCGGCGCAAGGTCAAGCGCGGTGATTTTGTCCGTCATGGCGGATTTCTCCTCGTTTTTCGCCAGCCTGCCGGTGAATTCCGACATTTCGTCGCAAGCCGTCAAACCTTTGTCGCCAAATACCGGTCATCTGCTACCATAGTTGTAAAAACACGACGGGAGGGAATTAGCTCATGGCCGGCCTGAAATCCGCAAGCCAGTTGAAAAAGATGAGTGCGGCCAAGGGCAGCGAAAAGCCCGGCAGGCTTGCCGATTACCTGCTGGCCCGAGCTCCGGCCGAAGATGTCGCCGCTTATGACGTCATCGATCTCGAACGCGCTGCCGAACTCGTCGGCCGCGCCGTCGCCCGGCACAAGAAGGACGACTGCGTCGTTGCCATAGACGTCGATTCCGGTGTCGTCCGCCAGGGCCGGCCGATGACGGTGATCACCGTCGTCAACGACAACATGCCGTTCCTGTTCGATTCCGTCCTCGGCGAAATCACCGAGAGCGCCGGCGAGCCGCTGCTGGTTACCCATCCGGTCATCGTCGTCAGGCACGGCAAGAACGGCGTCGAGGAAATCCTCGGCGATGGCGGCTTTGCCAAGGGCGACCATAGCCATGACCGCCTGAGCGTCATCCACGTCCATATCGGCCGCCTTTCGGCCGAGCAGGCCGAAGGCCTGTCCGCACGCCTGACGAAGCTGTTGGGCCAAGTGCGCGCCGCCGTAACCGACTGGAAGCCGATGCTTGCCCGCCTCGACCAGGCGATCTCGGAATTCCGCTACTCGCCGGTGCCGCTCGACAAGGCCCATGTCACCGAGGCGATCGCCTTCCTCGAATGGCTGCGCGACGACAATTTCACCTTTCTTGGCATGCGCGAATTCAAGTACACCGGCGGCGAGAAGAGCGGTATGCTGGAGCGCGCCGAAAAGCCCGGCCTCGGCATCCTTTCCGATCCCGACGTGCTGGTGCTCAGGCGCGGCACCGAAGCGGTGAGCACGACGCCGGAAATCCGCGCCTTCCTGCATGGGCCGGAACCGCTGATCGTTACCAAGGCCAATGCCAAGTCATCGGTGCACCGCCGCATCTACCTCGACTATATCGGCGTCAAGACCTACACCGGCAAAGGCGTGCTTTCAGGCGAGCTCCGCATCGTCGGCCTGTTCACCTCGACTGCCTATACGCGCTCGGTGATGAAAATCCCCTATCTGCGCTCGAAGGCGGAAACCGTCATTGCCAAATCCGGCTTCAATCCCGGCGACCATTCCGGCAAGGCATTGATCAACGTGCTGGAGAGCTATCCGCGTGACGAGCTGTTTCAGGTTCCGGTGCCTATCCTGCGCAAGCATGCCGAAGCCATCCTGGGCTTGATCGAGCGGCCGCGCGTCAGGGCGCTGGTGCGTGTCGACCAGTTCGACCGCTTCGTCTCGATTCTCGTCTTCGTGCCGCGCGACCGCTACGACAGCGTCGTGCGCGAGAAGATCGGCACCTATCTGAAGACGGTGTTCGAAGGCCGGCTGTCGGCCTATTATCCGGCCTTCCCGGAAGGCGGGCTGGCGCGCGTCCATTTCATCATCGGCCGCTCCGGCGGCAAGACGCCGAAGGTCGAGCAGGCGACGATCGAGGCGGCGATTCGCGACATCGTACGGACCTGGGACGATGCCCTGCGCGAGACCGCGACCGAGACAGGCGCCGACGCGAGACTCACGGCCATCGCCTCGCGCTTTTCGGAAAGCTATCGCGACAGTTTTCCGCCGGCGGTGGCGCTGGCCGACGCCGGGCGCATCGCCAAGCTCGACGCGTCAAATCCGATCGCCATCGACTACTACCGTCATGCCAACCAGAAGCCGCATCAGGCGGCGCTGAAAATCTATCACCACGGCAGCCCGGTGGCGCTGTCGCGGCGTGTGCCGGTGCTGGAAAACATCGGTTTCCGCGTCATCAGCGAGCGCACTTTCGAGGTAAGCGACAATCAATCCGGCATGGTCTTCATCCACGACATGGAACTCGAGAACAGCTACGGCAGGCCGATCGACCTCGACAATGGCGGCGCGCTGTTCGAGGATGCGTTCTTGTCCGTCTGGCGCGGCAACGTCGACAATGACGGCTATAACGGCCTCGCCCAGACCGCAGGCCTGTGGTCGGGCGAGATCACCGTCCTGCGCGCCTATGGCCGCTATCTGCAGCAGGCCGGTATCCCGCAGAGCCAGGATTTCATCGCCGCCGCGCTGAACCGCTTTCCCGAGATCGCCCGCGGCCTGCATGCGCTGTTCGTCGCCCGCCTCGGGCCGACGGCGGAAACGGAAGGCGTCGTTCAGGCCAAACATCTGAAGGCCAAGATCACGGATGCGCTGGAAGACGTTCCCAACATCGACGACGACACCATCATCCGCCGTTATCTGAACCTGATCGAAGCCTCGCTGCGCACCAATCATTTCGTTGCCGATACGAAAGAGAAAGGCCAATCACTGGCGATCAAGCTCGATTCGCAATCGGTCGACGGCTTGCCGGCGCCGCGGCCATGGCGGGAGATCTTCGTCTACGGCTCCGAGGTCGAGGGCGTGCATCTGCGCTTCGGCCCGGTCGCACGCGGCGGCCTGCGCTGGTCGGACCGCGCCCAGGACTACCGCACCGAGGTGCTCGGCCTGGTCAAGGCGCAGCAGGTCAAGAATGCGGTGATCGTGCCGGTCGGCGCCAAGGGCGGCTTCTATCCGAAGAAGTTGCCGATGAGCGCCGGTCGCGACGCCATTTTCGAGGCCGGCACGGCCGCCTACAAGAACTACGTCTCCAGCCTGTTGTCGATCACCGACAATATCGGACTGGACGGCGTCATCCCGCCGGCCGGCGTGGTGCGGCGCGACCAGGACGATCCCTATTTCGTCGTCGCCGCCGACAAGGGCACGGCGACCTTCTCGGACACTGCCAACGCCATCAGTGAAAAGCACGGCTTCTGGCTCGACGACGCTTTCGCCAGCGGCGGTTCGGCAGGTTACGACCACAAGAAGATGGGCATCACCGCCAAGGGTGCCTGGGAAGCGGTCAAGCGGCATTTCCGCGAGATGAACCGCGACATCCAGACCACGCCCTTCACCGTCGTTGGCGTCGGCGACATGTCGGGCGACGTGTTCGGCAACGGCATGCTGCTGTCGGGGCAGACCCGGCTGATCGCCGCCTTCGACCATCGCGACATCGTCATCGATCCCGATCCCGACATGGCGGCTTCGATGGCCGAGCGCAGGCGCGTGTTCGCGCTGCCGCGCTCAAGCTGGCAGGATTACGACAAGACGAAGCTGTCCGAGGGCGGCATCATCGTTTCGCGCAGCCAGAAGTCGATCACCCTGCCGGCGGCCGCGGCCGCGGCGATCGGCCTAGGCAAGTCAACGGCCACGCCGGTCGAGATCATGAGTGCCATTCTCAAGGCGCCGGCAGACCTTTTGTGGTTCGGCGGTATCGGCACATATGTCAGGGCGTCGAGCGAGACCAACCAGGATGTCGGCGACCGTGCCAATGACGCGATCCGCATCACCGCGCTCGACCTGCGCGCCAAGGTCATCGGCGAAGGCGCCAATCTCGGCGTCACGCAGCGGGCGCGCATCGAGTTCGGGATGAATGGCGGCCGCTGCAATTCGGATGCCATCGACAATTCGGGCGGCGTCAACTGCTCCGACGTGGAGGTCAACATCAAGATCGCGCTGGCTTCCGCCATGCGCAAAGGATCGTTGACCCGGCCGGCGCGTAACAAATTGCTGGCCGAGATGACCGACGAGGTCAGCGGCCTGGTGCTGTCCAACAATTACGAGCAGACGCTGGCGCTGTCCCTTGCCCGCAAGCGCGGCCTTGCCGACATCGCCCATCAGAGTCGTTTCATGGCGGCGCTCGAGGCGCGCGGGCTGCTCGACCGTGCCGTCGAGACGCTGCCGTCGCCGGCGGCCCTTGCCGAGCGCGAGACGCGCGGCGAGCCGCTGACCCGGGCTGAACTCGGCGTGCTGCTCGCCTATGCCAAGATCGTGCTGTTTTCCGACATCGTCGCCAGCGACGTGCCGGACGATCCGCATTTCGACCGCGACCTGATGGGTTACTTTCCCGACCGCATGGCGAAGAAATATGCGGCAGAAATCCACGGCCATCGCCTGCGCCGCGAGATCATCGCCCGTGTAGTCGCCAACGATCTGGTCAATCGCGGCGGCCCGTCCTTCGTCAACAGGCTGCAGGAAGCGACTGGCCGCAGTGCCGCCGATGTCGTGCGCACCTTCGCCGTGGTGCGGGATGGTTTTGCGCTGCCGGCGCTCTATCGCCAGATCGACGCGCTCGACAACCAGATCGACGGACAGATCCAGCTCGACCTCTATCAGGCGGTCAGCCGGCTGATCTTTGTGACCAGCGGCTGGTATCTGAAGAACGATGCCGGCACCGCACCGCTCGGGCAGCGGATCGCCGAGTTGCAGGATGCGCGCAGGGCGTTGGAGCCGAAGCTCGTCTCGCTGCTGCCCGCTTTCTCGCGCGAGCGGATCGAGGAGCGGCGGCATAGCCTGTCAAAGGGCGGTGCGCCGGAGAGCCTTGCCGAACAGCTGGCGCTGACCGATGTGGCGGAACTTGTCCCCGACATCGCGCTGACGGCGCGGATGGCGAATGCCGATATCGTCGCTGCCGCCAAGGCGTTTTTCGCGGTCAGCGACGTCTTCCGCATCCCGCGCGTCGAGGACGCGGCGCGCTCGATCACGCCCTCGGATTATTACGATCAACTGGCGCTTTCCCGCGCCACCGACACGATCGGCGCGGCGAGGCGTGGCATCGCGGTGGCGGCACTGACCAGCCATGCCGAGGCGGCGGATCCGGTGGCGACATGGCTGGAAGCCGGCGGCGAACGGGTCGGGCGCATCCGCGAGCGGCTGCAGGCGCTGACCGAGGGCGGCGACATCACCGTATCGCGGCTGTCCGTCGCGTCCGGCCTGATGAGCGATCTGACGGCGCTGTGAGCAGCCTTCCACATCGCGCGGGATTGCCGGAAAGAACTGCGCTATAGAACGAACGGCGCCCTGCTTTGGGGCGCTGGGGCATGATCCCGAACGTGACGATCGGCTTTGGGATCATGCTCAAAGAAAAGACGGAGCGTCATTCCGACTCGATCGGAATCTAGCAAGCTCCAGCGGAGGGGACATGGTTGAGATGGCAATGCAGCGGGCGTCGGGACGCGGCATCTGGGGATGGATGCTGTTCGACTGGGCGGCACAGCCGTTCTTCACGGTCGTCACCACCTTCATCTTCGGTCCTTATTTCGTCTCGCGCATGGCCAGCAATCCGGAGACGGGGCAAGCGGCGTGGGGCTACGGCATTGCCGCCGCCGGCCTCGTCATCGCCGTCTTGTCACCGATCCTCGGTTCGATCGCCGATCAAACCGGACCACGCAAACCGTGGATCGCCTTCTTCGCCGCGGTCAAGATCACCAGTCTCACGCTGCTGTGGTTCGCCGCGCCCGGCTCTAATCTTTTTCTGGTCGTGGCGGTGTTCTCGCTGGCGTCGGTCGCGGCGGAATTCTCGACCGTGTTCAATGATTCGATGATGCCGCGCCTGGTGCCGAAGAGCGACATCGGCAGGATCTCGAACATGGCCTGGGGCCTCGGCTATCTCGGCGGCATGATCGCGCTGATCTTCGTCGTTACCGTCATGGCCGGCTCGCCTGAAACCGGCAAGACCGTCGTCGGGCTCGACCCGATCTTCGGCCTTGACCCCAGGCTCGGCGAGGACGCGCGCGCCACCGGACCGTTGTCGGCGGCCTGGTATTTCCTGTTCATCCTGCCGATGTTCTTCTTCACGCCTGACGCGATCAAAGGCATGCCAATCGGGCCGGCGGTGCGCGAGGGATTGTCGGAACTGAAGTCGACGCTGGCCGAAGTGCGCAAGCGCAGTGGCATTTTTCGCTTTCTCGTCGCCCGCATGATCTATCAGGACGGCGTCAACGCGCTGCTGGCGCTGGGCGGAACGTTTGCGGCGGCGATGTTCCATTGGTCGATTACCGAGATCGGCCTGTTCGGCATCATACTCAACGTCGTCGCCATAATCGGATGCCTGGTTGCCGCACGCCTCGACGCAGCACTGGGTTCCAAGATCATAGTGATGATTTCGCTTGTCATGCTGAGCATTGCCACGATCGGCATCGTCTCAACCGGCCCGGGCTATACGCTGTTCGGCGCCTGGATAATGCCCGGACTGGATGGCGGCGGATTGTTCGGCACGGCGGCGGAAAAAGCCTACATTTTCTACGGCCTGCTGATCGGGCTTGCCTTCGGGCCGGTGCAGGCATCGTCGCGCTCCTACATGGCACGCAGCGTCACCGCAGCCGAATCGGGCCGCTATTTCGGCATCTATGCGCTGGCCGGTCGGGCAACCAGTTTTGCCGCACCATTCATGGTGGCCACGATCACCCTGGCCAGCGGCTCGGCGCGGCTCGGCATGGCGGCGATCGTGCTGTTCCTCGGCGTCGGCATCGCGATCCTGATCGGCACGCCTTACCCCGCGGATCGGCCGGCTGAGTAGCTTCCCCACAAGGAGAGGGACGGGCGCTCAATGCCGGAAGTGCCTCACTCCGGTGAAGACCATGGCGATGCCGTGAGCGTCGGCGGCGGCGATGACATCGTCGTCGCGCATCGAGCCGCCCGGCTGGATGACGGCGGTGGCCCCGGCTTCGATTGCCGACAAAAGCCCATCCGCGAACGGGAAAAAGGCATCCGAGGCGACGACCGAGCCCTTGGTCAAAGGCTCCGTCAGACCGGCAGCCTCGGCCGCGTCGAGCGCCTTGCGCGCGGCGATACGCGAGGAATCGACCCGGCTCATCTGACCGGCGCCGATGCCGACGGTGGCACCATCCCTGGCGTAGACGATGGCGTTCGACTTGACGTGCTTTGCCACGCGAAAGGCGAATTTCAGATCGGCCAATTCGGCCGGCGTCGGGGCGCGCCGGGTCACCACTTTCAGCTCGAGGTCATCCACCACCGCATTGTCGCGGCCCTGGACGAGCAAGCCGCCAGCAACCGATTTTAAGCCGAAACCCGCCGCGCGCGGGTCGGGCAGGCCGCCGGTGACCAGCAGGCGTAAATTCTTCTTGGCGGCGACGACGCGGATCGCTTCGTCCGAGGCGTCCGGCGCGATGATGACCTCGGTGAAGGTTTTGACGATCTCTTCGGCAGCCTCGGCATCGAGGATTAGGTTCATGGCGACGATGCCGCCGTAGGCCGAGACCGGGTCGCAGGCCAGCGCCCTGGCATAGGCCGCTTGCAGTGAAGCGCCTTCGGCGACGCCGCACGGATTGGCGTGCTTGATGATGGCAACCGCGGCGGAGCGGGCCGGATCGAACTCGCCGACCAGTTCGAAGGCGGCGTCGGTATCGTTGATGTTGTTGTAGGAAAGCTGCTTGCCCTGAAGCTGGCGCGCCGTAGCGACGCCCGGTCGCCTGTCGCCATTGACATAGAAGCTGGCGCCCTGATGCGGGTTTTCGCCATAGCGCATCACCGATTGCAGCTTGCCGCCGAAGGCGCGCCATGTCGGATGCTCGATCTCCAGCGCCTCGGCGAACCATCCCGAGATCGCCGCATCGTAGCTGGCGGTGCGGGCAAAGGCCTTGGCTGCCAGCTTCTTGCGGAAATCCAGCGACAGCGAGCCGAAATTCATCTCCAGCGCGTTGAGCACCGAGGCATAGTCGTCAGGGTCGGTGACGATGCCGACATAAGCGTGGTTCTTGGCCGAGGCACGGATCATCGCCGGGCCGCCGATGTCGATATTTTCGACGATCGCCGCGTAGTCGGCGCCGGAGCGGCGCACCTCTTCGAACGGATAAAGATTGGAGACGACGAGATCGATCGGCTCGATGCCGTGGTCGCGCATCGCCGCGGCGTGCTCGGGATCGTCGCGAACACCGAGCAGTGCGCCATGCACCGACGGGTGCAGCGTCTTGACGCGCCCGTCCATGATCTCGGGAAAGCCGGTGAGCTCGGATACGTCGCGCACGACCATGCCGGCCTCGGCAAGGGCCTTCGCCGTGCCGCCGGTCGAGACCAGCTCGACGCCGGCCGAAGCCAGCGCCCTGGCGAAATCGATCAGGCCGGTCTTGTCAAAGACGGAAAGCAGCGCGCGGCGGATGGGAACGAGATCGGGCGCTGGAATATTCTTGGCGGCGACGGCCATAGGCTGGCGGCCTTTCGACTTCTGGTTGGAGAGCGTCCGCGGGCCGTAGCATATGAGGCCCGGAAATCAAGCCGCAAGGCTTGATCAGCGTCTGCCGTTGCCACTGGCTTCAGCTTTTTCCGGATGGCCGCCGACAATGGTCCGCGTCAATTGCCAGTGGACCTCGGAAATCTCCGAGGCTTTGAACGCAAGCACGATCTGGCGGCTGCGGCGCGGGCCGCCGAGCCCGGCGAAATAGATCGATTCCTCGACCTCGGGCGTCACTTCGGTGGAGGTAAACACCCAGGTGTCGGCATGGTCGGCGGTCAGCACCAGGCGGTCATGCTCATCCTGGAGCAGGTTTATGTCGGGATGGACATGGAAACGCACCGTAACGAAATCACGGCCATTGTTGCGGATAGAAGCGCCGCCCGGCCGCAGGAAGCGGTCCCTGCCTGCAAGCACATTGCCCTCGGTCGACAATTTCAGCTCGCGCTCATGCAGGAACCCGAAACGCGCCACGTAGCCGTCATGGCGGGCGATGAAGCCCTGGCTGCCCTTCTGGTCGGTACGCTTGCAAGGCACATGCTGCGGCCCGCCGATCAAAGGCGTGCCGAGCAGGTCGTTGACCCGCAAGGAGTGGTTGAAGCGCGCCGATGACGTATCGTTGATGGTGGCGGTCGAGTGGGCGGCGGTGGCGCGGGCAAGCGGCCGGAATTCGGCGGCGCCATAGGTGTCTATGCCGGCATTGACGATATAATGCTGGCGGCCCGACGACAATTCGAAGGCGAGGCATCCGGCGTGAGCGGCATTGGACACGTCGACGGGCGGCGGCGGGCCGGTATCGGCGATCACCGTGACACCACCCATCGACAGGCGCTCATAACCCGAATGCGGCGCGTGCAGCAATGGTGCGCCGGCGGTGTCGTCGTGATGCAGGATGGTGGCGATACGGTCGTGAATGGTGGCGCCCATGCCGTTGAAGCGAGCAAGGCTGCCATCCTGATGGCGAAAGAAGCGCAGCGCCGGCAGCATCCGGTCGATGGCGCCGATCAGGGCGGCCGGCGGTGTCTCGGCCTGATTGGCATACGTCTGGCGCAACGGCAGAAGGTCGGCGAGGATTTCAAGCACGGCCATCGGATTGCGGGAGATATGGCCGCCGTCAGGCAGAATCTGGCGATCGAGCTCCTCAGCGAGAGTACGGGTGGCACCGCGTAGCGCCGAGGCGGGCGCCGGCAGCGACAAAGCGGCAAACGCCAGCGCAATGCGCGCGCGCAGCCTGTCCTTGCCGTCCGGCATCTCGCGCGCCATGGCGCGCAAATAGCGGATCTGGACGGCGAGCGATTTCAGGAACGCGCGGTAGAACGGAAATTCGGCGCCCTGCAACACGATCGAGGAATGCTGCAGCCAGGCAATGACGCGCTTGGCCGTCGTGCCGGGCTCCCAGGCAACGCCGGAAATATGGCTGCCATGGATTGCAATCCAGTCGGAAACCAATGCTCGCGCGTTGGCGGCGGCGAGCTCGGTGCCCGCGGCACGCATATGGCGCAGCCAGCGAAAGCCGTGCAGCGTCCTTTGCCAGCCGGGATTGGGCACGTCGATCTGGAAGGGCGATTTGCCACCGGTCTCGACCAGATGCCCCGAAAGCGGATAGCGGCCGTAATAGATCTCGAGCGCGATCTGAGGATCGGCGAGGCGCAGGTCCGGCGGGGCGATCAGGACGCGCTCCGGCGTGCGGCCGGAGTAGCGCCAGCGATAGAGTGGCCCGGCACGCAAGCGCCGGCGCGTCTTGCGCCAGAACTCCCTCGCGACAAGCGTCCATAGTCGCGTCGTGTTACCGGCAACGATTGCCAAAACCCCTCCTGATCGTCCTCGCCCAAGCACAAGTTTATATGATTCAAGAACTTGTGCGAAGGCGAATTCCGCGACAGCGTGGCCGTTCAGCCTGTTTTCCGTGCCTCCTCGCCCCAAAAAGGTCGGACTGCGCTTCGAGATCTACCCCTTAGCCGACTCTGCGCATGCGGGCGGCGAAGAAGCCGTCCAGCCCGGAACGGGCCGGCGAACCTAGCTCCAGATCGGCAGGCGTGGTGCGCAACGTGCCTTGCGGCGTCAGGAACGGGTCGATGCCGGCGATCTCACGCAGCCGAAGCGGGTCGTCGACGATTTCCGCATTGCCGGCGAGAAAGTTGCGATAGAGCTCTTCGCCTTCGAGCGGATCGAGCGAACAGTTGGAAAAGACGATGCGTCCGCCAGGTTCGACCAGGGTGACGGCGCGGGCGAGCAGCTTCCGCTGCAGGTCGGCCAGTTTTTCGACGTCGGCCGCCGTCTTCGTCCAGGGCACGTCGGGGTGCCGCCGCACCGTGCCGGTCGAAGAGCAAGGTGCGTCGAGGAGGACGGCGTCGAAGAGGTCCTTCGGCTCGTATTTGAGCAGATCGGCTTGCACGATCTCTGCCGAAAGGCCTAGCCTTTCGAGGTTCTGCGCCAGCCGCGCCAACCGGTTTCGGGACATGTCGAGCGCGGTGACGCGGGCGCCGGCAAGGATCAGCTGGGCGGTCTTGCCGCCGGGGGCGGCACAGAGGTCAGCGATGTGAAGCCCCTTGACGTCGCCGAACAATCGAGCCGGCAGGCTGGCCGCAGCATCCTGAACCCACCAGGCGCCTTCCCCAAAGCCGGGCAGTTCGGTGACGGAAGCGCTGAGCTTTTCGACCCGCACCGTGCCGGTCGGCAAGACGAAGCCGCCGAGCCGTTCTGCCCACAGCGCCGGATCCGACTTGACCGAGAAATCGACCGGCGCTTCATGGCGATGGGCGAGCAGAATCTGCCTGGCCTTGTCGGGTCCGTAGACAGTTTTCAAGCGGTCGGAAAACCATCTCGGCGCCTCGTCGGTGGCGGCAAGTGCCGCCGCCAGCTCGTCCTGCTTGGCCCGCGCCAGGGTGCGAAGCACGCCATTGACGAGGCCGGAAAAGCGCGTGGTGCGCGGATCGGATTTGGCGTGGGTCACGGCGAGGTCGACGGCGGCGCTGTCGGGAATGTCGAGGAACAGGATCTGCGCCGCCGCCACATGCAAGATGTGCGAAAGTGCTGTGGCGTTGGGCGGCAGCGGCTTTTCCAGGCGGCGGGCCAGCAGGCTCGATATGGTCATGCGGTAGCGCAGGGCGGTGACCAGAATGGCGCGCACCAGGGCACGGTCGCGCAGGTCGAGCGCCTTGTATTGCGGATGGCCGTTCTCATGGTCGGTCAGCCCGTCGAGCGGCGTTCTCGCATCGATGACGGCGGCAAGCAGGCGGGCGGCTGCCTTTCGCGCGGCGAGGCCGGGCGCTTCCGAAGGTTGTCTTGGAAGCGGCGTCATCGTGCGGGTGATCGCTTGGCTAATGCGAAGACGGCGTTGAGAAAATCATCTTTGCTACCCGCGGGGGAAGACAGCCCCAGGTATTCATTCTCCACCTTGCCGAGATAGTCGGAGATTTGCCTGGGATCTGCGCCGTCGACCACGAGACTCATAATCTGCAGCAGATAGTTGTCATACTCATCTGCAGGAAGCGGACGGAATCCAGGTTCTCTGGATGTCGCTGTACTCTCCATAGGTATTCCAATCGGGTTCCAGTGCTTAGCGCACAGGATACGCATCTCCTCAAGTTGCATAGGCCCCTTCCCGCCCGCGGCTGCGCTCACGACCACGGACCTTTGGGCCCGGTTGGATTGCGTCCCCAGGGATTGGGTTTCGGCCTGGCCGGCTCAGCCGGCCTCTCGGGCCGCGCGGCCCTGTCCCACGGACCCGACGGCTGCTGCCCGGTCTCTTCCGGCGTCGGCCTTGGCGTCGCGGCCGCTTCGGGTGCGCCGGCCATCTCGCTTGCCATCCTCTGCAATGCGGCGATGCGGTTTTCTGTGCTCGGGTGAGTGGAAAACAAACTGTCCATGCGCTCGCCGGAAAGGGGATTGATGATGAAGAGATGGGCGGTTGCCGGACTGCGCTCGGCATCCGGGTTGCGGATGCGTTCGGCGCCACGCGCGATCTTGTCAAGTGCCGAGGCGAGCCACAGCGGGTGTCCACAGATTTCGGCACCGCGCCGGTCGGCCTCGTATTCGCGGGTGCGGCTCACCGCCATCTGCACGATCATGGCGGCCAGGGGCGCCACGATCATCGCCACCAGCACGCCGACGATGCCGAAGGGATTGTTGTTGTCGCGGTTGCCGCCGAAGAAGAAGGCGAAATTGCCGAGCATCGAGATTGCGCCGGCAAGGGTGGCGACAATTGTCATGGTCAGCGTGTCGCGATGCTGCACATGGGCAAGCTCGTGCGCCATCACCGCCGCGACTTCTTCATGTGACAGTTGCTGCAGCAGGCCGGTGCTGGCGGCGACAGCGGCATTTTGCGGATTGCGGCCGGTGGCGAAGGCATTGGGCTGCGGATTGTCGATGAGATAGGTTCTCGGCATCGGCAGGCCGGCACGCTGGGCGAGACCCTGCACGATGGCGTAATATTCAGGCGCGTTGCTTTCGTCGACCTCGACGGCGCGGTGCATCGACAGCACCATCTTGTCGGCGTTCCAATAGCTGAACAGATTGGTGCCGGCGGCGATCAGCAAGGCGATCATCATGCCGCCGGATCCGCCGATGAGATAGCCGACGCCCATGAACAGGGCCGTCATTGCGGCCAAAAGCATGGCGGTGCGAAGGGTGTTCATCGTCTGCTCCGTTCTGGCCCAACAAAGGGGTCGATCCTTGTGGACCCATCGCTATATGATGGGAAACAGCGGTTCCCGTTTCAATCGGGGGCCTGTTTCAATCTACCGGAAGATCGCATGATCGACAAAACCAGCAAAACGCGTGCTAACGGCGAGCCGCAAAAGCCGCTGGCGCCGGCAGCCCGGCGCGCCTTGGCGGAGGCCGAGGCGCGGCGGGAGAAATATCGCGCGAAGGAAGCCACACTGCCGAGGGAGATCGGCGGGCGCGGCGGCAAGGAGCCCGGCCGCTACGGCGACTGGGAGGTCAAGGGCCTGACCAGCGACTTTTAGCCCAAACAGGGTGCTAGCTAAGCAGGCTGCGAGGCCCGCTCCGCTTCGATGGTGATCCAGCCGCTGGCATCGACGGCAATGCCGATCGCGTCATAGCCGGCGACGGCGGCATGCGGCGTCTCCAACGGATGCCGGTGCGTGGCGCTGATCACCACGACCGCGGCGCCCGCGGCCTCGGCTGCCGCTATGCCGGCGGGTGCGTCCTCGAAGACGAGGCAGTCGCGCACATCGACGCCGAGCCGTTCGGCCGCCAGCCGGAAGCAGTCGGGCGCCGGCTTGCCGCGGGACACGTCCTCTGCGGCAACGATTACGGCGGGAGCCGGAATGCCGGCGGCCTGCAGGCGCAGCAAGGCAAGTTCGCGGGGCGCTGAGGTGGCGATCGCCCAGCTCGCGGGCGGCAGCGACGCCAGGAACGCCGCAGCGCCGGCAATCGGGCGAATGCCCTCGACATCGGCCGCCTCGGCCTGCAAAAGCGCATCGGCTTCGCGGGCAGGGTCGATGCCCGGAAGTGCCAGCCGGCCGATGGTCTCGATCGCCCGAACGCCGTGGATGGTCGGCAGGAATGCGGCGACGTCAAGACCTTGCCGATGCGCCCAAGCTGCCCAGACCCTTTCCGCCGCGGCAATCGAATTGAGAATCGTGCCATCCATATCGAACAGGAAGGCCGCAAATTTTCTGCCTGCAAACATCGGTTTTTCCGGAGTCATTTTGGAGGGATTATTTCGAAGGAAGCATGTCGATCGACCGTAACGTTGCCGCGTCCGTATGGGAAGCCGCGCGGCGTCGTTTTCGGCCTCTCCACGGAACCGCTGCGCATGTCCCCGCGTTGATCGGAGCTATCTTTCACGACGATCGATGGGGGAGGACGATGCTGATTCGGCTCGGCTATGAAATTGCCATTGAATGCGTTGCAGCCACGCCGGTCGTTTCGTTGCTCGATATCCACAAGGATCGTCAGGCCAACATCAAGCGGCAGACGCGCGTGCTGACGTCGCCGTCCGTGCCGACCAGGGTCTACCACGATGTCTTCGGCAATAGCTGCCGCCGCTTCACGGCGCCGGCCGGAAATTTTCGCATCCTCTACGATGCGGTGGTCGAAGACAGTGGCGAGACGGACGAGGTCAACACGCTGGCCAGGCAAGTCCCGGTCGAGGAATTGCCGGATGAGGTGCTCGGCTATCTGCTCGGCAGCCGCTACTGCGAGACCGATCATCTCAGCGATCTGGCCTGGCAACTCTTCGGCCAGCTTCCGCCGGGCTGGGCGCGGGTGCAGGCGATCGTCGACTATGTCCACAACCGCCTTTCCTTCGGCTACGGCTATGCGCGCTCGACCCGCACGGCGGCGCAGGCGCATGAGGAACGCGTCGGCGTCTGCCGCGACTTTGCCCATCTGGCAATCACGCTCTGCCGCTGCATGAACATCCCGGCCCGCTACGTGAACGGCTATCTCGGCGACATCGGCGTGCCCGCCGATCCGGCGCCGATGGACTTCTCGGCCTGGATGGAAGTGTTCCTCGACGGCAAGTGGTACATCTTCGATCCCCGCCACAATTTGCGGAGAATCGGCCGCGTCGTCATTGCGCGCGGCCGCGACGCCACCGACGTGCCGCTGCTGCACAGTTTCGGCCCGCACCGGCTCAGCCTGTTCAAGGTCTGGACCTACGAGCAGGAAGGCAATCTGTTCAAGCCGCCCTATCGCGGCGTCGACAGGACGGTCAGCGCACGGATGCTGGCCTAGTCGTGTCGGACACATTCATCGTCGATATTTCCATCTCCCGCCACCGCTGATCCGGTTCGATACATCTCGGCTGTGCCGGATCGGGACGCGGTCCGGCCGTCCCGAATTGTAAGCCGGATCGTGGTAAGCGCTTCGTGAACAAAGTCGCGCCGGTGTGCATTCATTTACCGGTTGTTTACTGTATTGCGGCTCGAAACCGTTTGGAAACAATGGTCTGATGGGGAGCTGCTCGCTTTCGCCCGCCTGGCGGAGCGATCCGGCCGGAATCCTGCAATGCGCCTTCGGACAGCTACAGGCTGTAGCGAATGGAGGCGGAAGGATGCGGCGTTTCGGGGGTCTTGTTCAGACGATCGGCGGCTTTGCCGCGGATCGCAGCGGAAATTTCGCGGTGCTGTTTGGCGTAATCGGCTCAATGCTGGCGCTGAGCGTTGGCTTTGCCATCAACGTCTCCCAACTCTATAATGTGAAATCGAGCCTGCAGGGCGTGGTCGATGCGGCGGTCACCTCGACGGCCCGCGACCTGACGACCGGCGTCATCAGCGAGGCCGACGCGAACAAATCGGTGCAGGCCTTTCTCGATGCCAACAGCACGGCGGGTATCCTGCAGGACAACGAGATCGTTCTCGACAATCTGGCGATCGACAGGACCGCCAAGACCGTCCAGGCGGACGTCCATGTCAACGTCAGCTACTATTTCCCGTTTTTCAGCACGGGTGGCATGCAGCGCGTTCCAGCATCGACGACGGCGCTCTATTCGGACAAGGAGATCGAAGTCGCGATGATGCTCGACGTGACCGGGTCGATGGCCGGCCAGAAAATCATCGATCTGCGGGCGGCTGCGGCGAATGCGGTCGACAGTTTCCTGGGCGGCCAGGACCCCTCCAAGCCGCGAGTGCGGGTTGCCATCGTGCCTTACGCCAATTCGGTGAATGCCGGTACGCTTGCCTCCAGCAGCGTCTATGTGGAAACCACCGCCAGCCAACGCAAACAGGCGCCGGCCAATGACGCCGTGCAGTATGTCACGGGCTTCATCCGTCCGGACAATTGCGCCACCGAACGCAAGGGGACCTATCAATATTCGGACGCAGGCCCTGACGCCAGCATGGTCAACCGCGACTACCTGCTGTCGTCCTTCGCTTGGCAAACCGGCACCGCCGCCTGCCCGGCCGCCACGCTGATGCCGCTGACGGCGGATGCGACGGCGCTCAAGACGGTCATCAAGAATTTCGTCGCCTCCGGCGGCACCGCCGGCCATATCGGCGTGCAGTGGACCTGGTACATGCTGTCGGAAAACTGGGGGAGCATAATGAGGACTTCGCAACGGCCGGCCAAGATGGATCCAAAAAAGGTCGCCAAAATCGCGATCCTAATGACCGACGGCGAGTTCAACCTATCCTACTTCGATGCGAGCACCGTCGGCGACGTCTACAATGACGCCGGCAAGGAGCCGACCCGCACGGCGGCCAAGAAACTTTGCGCTGCCATGCGGGACAAGGGCATCGAGATCTTCACTATTGGGTTTGACCTAAACGAAACGAATGCCAAGGCGACGCTCCAGGATTGCGCGAGCCCGGACACCGCCAAGATCAAGCACTTCTACCAAGCGGCCAATGGAACCGAACTCAACCAGGCTTTCCAGGATATAGCGCGCAACGTCGAGATGTTGAGCGTAACCAAATAGGGGACAACAGCCCAAAAAGAAAAGGCCGCCGCTTCTCGCGAAGCCGGCGGCCTTCCGTGTTTCCGTCCATGGCGCGGCTCCGGGCGGCGACGGTTGGTCGCCAGCCGCGCATCTCGCGCCTTAACGGGAAGACTGCTTCCCGAAAGTGCAATCCGCTGAGGCCACGTTCTGGAAAACGAAATCACTCGACATCGGATCACCTCCTTTCGATTTGTTGAACACTCCCTCATGATGGGGTGTCACCCGGCAAATGGCAAGGCGCGGCACCCGAAAATCCTGAACAAGCGTGCTTGCGCACCCAGGCGGCTTGCGGCCGGCCGATCGGGCAGGCAAGATCGCGCTGCTATTGTTCCGGGCCACTATTGTTCCGGGTAAGGGAGGACGGGGATGGATCCAGCCGATAGGGCAGCCCGGATCGTTCGAACGGTTATCGAAACGCTGAAGCCGGGCTTTGCGGTGAGGTTGTGGACGGGCGAGCGGATCGGCCCGGCTGCCGGCCCGGTGCTCACCATTAACGACCAGGACATCGTCTGGCAGATCGTACGCCGCCCCTCCTTCTCGACGCTGATCGAGATGTGGATTTCCAAGGCAGTCGACGTCGAAGACGGATCGCTGTTCGATTTCTACGCCTTGCCCACGCAAGGCAAACTCCGGACGAAGCTCAAGTCATTGCCGAAGCTGGCGATCCTGCGCGACCTGCCGGCCGTGCTGCTTTCGCGAAAACAGATGACGACGCGCACCGACCTTTCCGGCCGCAATCCTTTCGTCAGCGGTTCGAGCAAGGAGGCGATCCAGCACCATTACGATATTTCCAACGCCTTCTATCGGCTCTTCCTCGACGAGCGGATGGTCTATAGCTGCGGCTACTTCAAGGATTTCGCCAACGATATCGACCAGGCGCAGAAAGACAAGCTCGACCATATCTGCCGCAAGCTTCGGCTGAAGCCCGACGAAAAACTGCTCGACATCGGCTGCGGCTGGGGAGCGATGCTCATTCACGCGGTGAAGAACTATGGCGTCGTCGGCCACGGCGTTTCGTTGTCGGAGGCACAGACCGAACTCGCCCGCGAACGCATCCGTGCCGAAGGGCTGGAGGACCGCATCACCATCGAGATAAAATCCTATGGCGAGCTCTCCGGCTCCTTCGACAAGATCTCGTCGATCGGCATGTTCGAGCATCTGGGGCTTGCCAACCATGCGGCCTATTTCTCGACGATCCATCGCCTGCTCAAACCCGGCGGCATCTATCTGCACCATGCCATCACCCGGCGCGACAAGGGCAGCCTGAAGAAGACGCTGCGCAAGGGGCCGGAATTCAAGGCGTTGATCAAATACATCTTCCCGGGCGGCGAACTCGACACGATCGGCATGACGCTCGGCAATCTCGAGGCGCATGGCTTGCTCGTCTATGATGTCGAAAACTTGCGCGAGCATTATGCGCGCACCTGCAGGCTATGGGCCGAACGTCTCCATGCACGCTTCGACGAGGCGATCGCCGAAGTCGGCGAAGCCAAGGCGCGGCTCTGGCTGCTTTATCTCACCGGCTGCTCGATCACCTTCGAACGCGCCTCGGCGCAGATTTTCCAGACCGTCGCCACCAGGCGGGCGCGCGGCCCCAGCGGCCTGCCGCCGACGCGTGCGGATTTGTATCGATAGCCTACAGGAAGCGCATCGTCGCGCCGATCTCGATCCGGCCGGGCCGGTCGACCGTGCAGTAGACGCCGAGATTGTGGGCGTTGTGGCGGACCAGGCTGCGCAGGATTGCCGGATCGTGGTCGAAGCCGTCCTGGGCAATGATGGTGAAGCCGCATCGGCGGCACGGCTCGGAGACGGTCAGGAGCAGGTCGCCGATCGCCAGCTTGCGCCCGATCCATTCCGTCTCGGGAAACGACCCCTCGACCTCAGGCATGTCGACGACGATGTTGGGCCGGAAGCGGCGCGGGTCGGCGACGCCTTCCGGATGCAGCGCCTTCAAACGCGCCAGCGAAGCGGTGGTCAGCAGATGAATGGGGGCCTTGACGTAGCGCTCCGCCAGCAGGGGACCGGCGTAATCCGGCGCGGCATTCTCCCGGCGAAACGGCCGGATAGAAGCCGCAAAGCCGAGATAGGCGGAAACGGCGCGGTCGCTGTCAGCGCCGGGTGCGGCCAGCCAGTCGCCGTCGGGGACGGCGATCTCCAGTCCGCCGGCCGGCGACAGCCGGGTACGGATGCGCGGCACCTTGTGCCATTTCGCTTCGCGATCGGGCCGTGCAATTTCGTTGTTCGAAGCATCGACGAGACCGAACAGGCGGTCGCCTTCAACGGTGTGCCAACCGACCGAGATCACCTCTTGGCGCTCGCCGGCGAGCGAGCTCGCGGGGTAGCGCCAAAGCTCGGTGACAGCACCCAACGAGGCTTGCATCAGCTCTTCTTGTTTTGCCGATTGGCGATCAGGTCGTCGACGACTGCTGGATCGGCCAGCGTCGAGGTGTCGCCAAGCGCAGCAAAATCGTCCTCCGCGATCTTGCGCAGGATGCGCCGCATGATCTTGCCGGAGCGCGTCTTCGGCAGGCCCGGTGCGAACTGGATCTTGTCGGGCGAGGCAATGGCGCCGATCTCCTTGCGGACATGGGCGACGAGTTCATTGCGGAGCTCCTCGCTCGGCTTCTCGCCGGCCATCAGGGTGACGTAGCAGTAGATGCCCTGGCCCTTGATGTCATGGGGATAGCCGACCACCGCGGCTTCGGAGACTTTCTCGTGTGAGACCAGCGCCGATTCGACCTCGGCGGTGCCCATGCGATGGCCGGAGACGTTGATGACGTCGTCGACGCGGCCGGTGATCCAGTAGTAACCGTCAGCATCGCGGCGGCAGCCATCGCCGGTGAAGTACTTGCCCTTGTAGGTCGAGAAATAGGTCTGCACGAAGCGCTCGTGATCGCCATAGACGGTGCGCATCTGCCCGGGCCACGAATCGGCGATGCAAAGATTGCCGCTGGCTTCACTTTCCAGCACCCTGCCGTCACCGTCGACCAGCTGCGGCTTGACGCCGAAGAACGGCCGCGTTGCCGAACCCGCCTTGAGGTCGGTGGCGCCGGGCAGCGGCGTTATCAGGATGCCACCGGTCTCGGTCTGCCACCATGTGTCGACGATCGGCACCTTGCCGTTGCCGACGACGTTGAAATACCACTCCCAGGCTTCGGGATTGATCGGCTCGCCGACCGAGCCCAGCACACGCAGCGAGTTGCGCGACGTTTTGGTGACGTGCGCATCGCCGGCACCCATCAGCGCGCGCAGCGCCGTCGGGGCGGTGTAGAAGATGTTGACCTTGTGCTTGTCGATGACGTCCCAGAAGCGCGATTGCGACGGGTAATTCGGCACGCCTTCGAACATCAGCGTGGTGGCGCCGTTGGCGAGCGGCCCGTAGAGAATATAGCTGTGGCCGGTGACCCAGCCGACATCGGCGGTGCACCAGTAGATGTCGCCGTCATGATAGTCGAAGACATATTGGTGGGTCATCGAGACGTAGACGAGATAACCGGCGGTGGTGTGCAGCACACCTTTCGGCTTGCCGGTCGAGCCCGACGTATAGAGGATGAACAGCGGGTCCTCGGCCTTCATCTTCTCCGGCTTGCATTCGGCCTTAACCGTCGCGACCTCGTCATGGTACCAGACGTCGCGCCCGGCGATCCAGCCGGTCTTGCCGCCGGTGCGGCGCACGACGACGACCCTTTCGACCTGGGTTCCGGCCTTTGCGGCGATCTCGATTGCCTTGTCGGTGTTCTCCTTCAGCGGGATCGGCTTGCCGCCGCGCAGGCCTTCGTCGGCGGTGATGACAAAAGTCGACTTGCAGTCGTCGATGCGGCCGGCCAGCGCGTCCGGCGAAAAGCCGCCGAAGACGACCGAATGGATGGCGCCGATCCGCGTGCAGGCAAGCATCGCATAGGCGGCTTCCGGGATCATCGGCATGTAGATGGTGACGCGGTCGCCCTTCTTGACGCCGTGCTTCTTCATCACATTGGCGAGCCGGCAGACGTGCGCATAAAGCTCGTTATAGGTGATCTTCCTGTCGTCGTAGGGATTGTCGCCTTCCCAGATGATGGCGGTCTGGTCGCCGCGCTTTTTCAGATGCCGGTCGATACAGTTCCAGGAAACATTGGTCTGGCCGTCCTCGAACCATTTGATCGAGACCTTGCCGTCGAAGGAGGTGTTCTTGACCTTGCTGAAAGGCTTGAACCAGTCGATGCGCTTGCCGTGCTTGCCCCAGAACTTGTCCGGGTTCTTGACGCTGTCGGCGTACCATTTCAAATAGGTGTCGTTGTCGATCAGCGCGTTCTTCTTCCACGCCGGCTGGACGCGGTGGACATGAACATCGGACATTTCTTAGCTTTCCTCCCGAAACCCAACCCGCCGGGTTGACTGCCAGCGGCATCGCGGCGATGCGGCCGCGAATTCGCGCGCATTATTAACAGTTCGGCGGTGACGGCAACATTAGACGTTGGATTTGCGCGGCGGGATGCCGCAGGCGCTTTGGTCACTGCTGTCAGCACTCGGCGGGATCGCTGCTAACTACATGTTTTTGCGTAGTAAACCCGGTCTACACCACAAAAGATCAATAGACGCTTAAGCAAATAGCGCGCACAATTTCAAATTGGGAGGAAGGAGAATCAACCAGGGGACCGCAATGCGCGACCATTCCGAAATGGACCTGATGCTCAAGGGCTATGGCTTGACCACGGCCAAGATTCTTTATCACTTTCCCGATCATCCGCATCTGCTGCAGAGCTTCATCTGGCAGGACTACGACATCGCCCCGAAATTTCCGGTGCTGATCCGCTTCATCGAGTTCTGGAAGGCCAAGCTCGAAGGCCCGCTGCATTCGGTGAGCTACACGCACCAAAAGCTGATCGCGCCGAATGAGTGGCGCAAGGTCGATGGCGAGTTCTTGCTGCATTAGAGCGCCGCGCGGGCGGCAGTCTGGGAGCCGCCGTCAGCCCTGGAGCGTCAGACCGCGGGCGGGCTCAGCCGAGCAAAACCCTCCTGGCGGCGATAGGGAAAATACGGGTAGGGTGCGGTGACTTCGCTTGCCGCGTCGAGCTTCTTCATCTGGTCGGCCGTCAATGACCAGCCGACGGCGCCAAGATTCTGGCGTAGTTGTTCCTCGTTGCGCGCACCGATGATAACGGAGGCGACGGTTGGCCGTTGCAGCAGCCAATTGATGGCGATCTGCGGCACGGTCTTGCCGGTTTCCTTGGCCACGATGTCAAGCGCCTCGACCACCCGATAGAGATGCTCGTTCTCGACTGGCGGTCCGAAGCTTGCCGTATCGTGCAACCGGCTTTTTTCCGGCAGCTTCTCGCCGCGGCGGATCTTGCCGGTCAGGCGGCCCCAGCCGAGCGGGCTCCACACCAGCGCACTGAGGCCCTGGTCGAGGCCGAGCGGCATCAACTCCCATTCATAGTCGCGCCCGACCAGCGAGTAATAGACCTGATGGGCGACGTATCGGGGATAGCCGTATCTATCCGCCAGGCCGAGCGACTTCATCACTTGCCAGCCGGAAAAGTTGGAAACGCCGATATAGCGCAGCTTGCCGGCGCGCACGAGGCTGTCCAGCGTCGACAGCACCTCCTCGATCGGTGTTGCGGCGTCGAAGGCGTGCAGTTGCAAAAGGTCGATGTAATCGGTGCCGAGCCGGCTGAGCGCATCGTCTACTGCCCTGATCAGGCGCGAACGCGACGAGCCGGCGTCGTTCGGCCCGTCGCCCATCGGCAGCGATGTCTTGGTCGAGATCAGCACGGCGTCGCGGCGGCCCTTGATCGCTTGGCCGAGCACCTGTTCGGAGGCGCCGTTCGAATAGACGTCGGCGGTGTCGAAGAGGTTGACGCCAGCCTCAAGGCAGATGTCGACCAGCCGTCGCGCTTCCGTCGCATCGCTGTTGCCCCAGGCGCCGAATAGCGGTCCCGAGCCGCCGAAGGTTCCGGCGCCGAACGAAAGCGCGGGAACCTTCAGGCCCGAGGCGCCAAGACGTCGATAATCCATGGTTTTGCTCCTTGTTGTTTTCGAAAAACGATCTGGGTTTGCCCGGCACCGCTACGATCGGGCGGATACCGGCAGGGCGAGCGCTGCGCCACGGTCGAAGCGCAGCGCCAGCGCCGCCACGCCAAGCGCCGAAAGCGGTAGCAGGGCGGCGACCCAGGTGACGGCGCCGAGGCCGGGACCATGGGCGATGACCACGCCGCCGAGCCAGGCGCCGGCGGCATTGCCGAGATTGAAGGCGGCGATGTTGACGGACGAGGCAAGGCTCTGACCGGCGTCTTGCGCCTTTTCCAGCACCCACATCTGCAGCGGCGCCACGGTGGCGAAGGCGGCGGCGCCGAGCAGGCCGACATAGATGACGGCCATAACTTGGCTGTGCAGTGCGAATGTCATCGTACCGAGCACCAGCGCCAGCACGACAAGGCTGCCGAGAACGGAAGGCATCAGCCAGCGGTCGGCGAACCTGCCGCCGGCGAGATTGCCGGCGATGAGGCCGCCGCCGAAGACCAACAGAATCGGCGATACGGCTGCTTCCTGAAAACCGGTGATCTCGGTCAGCAAGGGGGCGATATAGGTGAAGACGGCGAAGACGCCGGCGTAGCCAAGCACAGTGGTGGCAAAGCCAAGCAGCACCGGCGCGCGGCCGAGCACGGCGAGATCGCCGCGCAAATTGCTCTTCTCAGGCTCTGCCTGGCTGCGCGGCACCAGCAGTAGGATGATGGCGAAGGCGACGATGCCGACCAGGGTTACCGCCGAGAAGGTCGCGCGCCAGCCGAAGGCCTGGCCGAGCCAGGTGCCGAAGGGCACGCCGAGGATGTTGGCGATGGTCAGGCCGGTGAACATCAGGGCGATCGCCGAAGCCTTCTTGTTGGGTGCCACCAGCCCGGTCGCCACGACCGAGCCGACGCCGAAGAAGGTGCCGTGGGCGAAGGCGGTGAGTACGCGGGCACCCATCAGAGTCCAGTAGTCGGGGGCTAGCGCACAGGCGAGGTTGCCCAGCGTGAAGATCGCCATCAGCGCCAAAAGCACGGTCTTGCGCGGCCAACGGGCGGTGACGATGGTCAGCAGCGGCGCGCCGATGACGACGCCCAGCGCATAGCCGGAAATCAGCTGGCCGGCAGCCGAGATCGAGACGCCGAGGTCGGTGCTGACGTCGAGCAGCAGGCCCATGATGACGAATTCGGTGACGCCGATGCCGAAGGCACCGGCGGCAAGAGCGTAGAGAGCAAGAGGCATGGCGGTTCCCACTTCGATGGCGACCAGTTTTGACGACGGGCGCCGTGTCCTCCCACGCCCCGGCCTGAAAGATCGTGCTGCACCGGACTGTGAACCAGCCTTGCCTAGGGCACATTGTCTGTGAAATAGATTCACCAATGGCCAGGCCCGACATCAACCGCTCCGGCGAGATCGAAGTGTTCGTCCGCGTCGTCGAGGCGGGCAGCTTTTCGGCCGCGGCACGTGCGCTGCGCATGACGCCGTCGGCGGTGAGCAAGCTGATCGCGCGGCTGGAGACACGGCTTGGGGCGCGGCTGGTCAGCCGTTCGACCCGCAAGCTGCAACTGACGCCGGAGGGGGCGGCCTTCTTCGACAGCGGCGTGCGCATCCTCGCGGACATGGCGGCAGCCGAGCGCGAGGCAGCAGCGGGCGCCGCGCCGCGTGGACGGCTGCGCGTCAACAGTTACGTGCCTTTCGGGCAGCACCGGCTGATCCCGCTGTTGCCGCGTTTTCTACAACGCTACCCCGAAATCTCGGTCGATCTGGTGTTGACCGACAGTGTTATCGACCTGATGGAGGAGCGCGCCGATGTCGCCATCCGCGCCGGGCCGCTCGGCGAATCACGGCTGGTGGCGCGCAAGCTCGGGCAAAGCCGGGTGGTCGTCGTTGCGGCGCCATCGTATCTCGAAGCGCATGGCACACCCAAGACGCCGGTGGATCTCGATCGTCACAACCAGATGGGCTTCTGCTTCGTGCGCCACGTCGACGGCTGGCCTTTCGTCGACGCGGCCGGCAAGGCAACCACCATACCGATCATCGGAAACACGCTGGTCAGCGACGGCGAAGCGATGCGGCTGATGGCGCTCTCAGGGGCGGGCATCGCCCGGCTCGCGCACTGGCACGTGGAGGCCGACATTGCCGCCGGGCGGCTGCTGCCGCTGCTGGAAGAGTTCAACCCCGGCGACGAGGAACTCACCCATGCGGTCTATGTCGGCCAAGGTAAGCATTTGCCGGCGCGGGTGCGGGCCTTTTTGGATTTCCTGGCCGAGACCGTGCGGCTGGACTGAAGCGGAAAAGCAATTGGGAGCCTACTTGGTTCCCGAATTTGGTTCCCGAAAATCAGGGCGAGAGGGCGCTACTTCTTCGGCGTAAACGGCGCCGGACGCCGGCCGGCTGCCTGACGTTCGAGCATCCAGCCGGGGTACTCGGCAGGCAAGGCACTCACTTCGTCAAGCCTGGCAAGATCGTCGGTATCGAGCCTCAACTCGGTGGCGGCAAGGTTCTGTTCGAGCTGTTCCATGCGGCTGGCGCCGATGATGACGCTCATCACGAACGGCTTGGCCAAGACATAGCCGAGCGCCACCGTGGCGACGCTGACGCCGTGCTTGGCGGCGATCTCGCGCATGACGGCGACCGCTGCCCAGGCGCGGTCTTCGTTGACCGGCGGGAAATTGAAGCTGGCGCGGCGGCCCTCGCCATTGCCGGGGGCGCCGGGGCCGTATTTGCCCGAGAGCAGGCCGCCCGCCATCGGCGACCAGACCATCAGACCAAGCTTTTCTTCGTTGAGCAACGGCACGATCTCGCGCTCCAGGTCGCGGCCGGCGATCGAATAGTAGGACTGGACGGTCTCGAAACGGGCAAAGTCCTTGCGATCGGCAATGCCCAGTGCCTTGGCGATGCGCCAAGCCTGCCAGTTCGAGACGCCGACATAGCGGACCTTGCCGGCGGTGACCAGATCGTCGAGCGCCCGCAGCGTCTCGTCGATCGGCGTGACGGTGTCGGTGCCGTGCAGTTGGTAGAGATCGATGTGGTCCAATTGCAGACGTTCGAGGCTGCCTTCGACCGAATCCATGATGTGGCCGCGCGAAGAACCGCGCTGGTTCGGGCCATTGCCCGTGGCGCCGTGGACCTTAGTGGCGATGATCACGTCCTGCCGGCTGACGTCAAGATTCCTGAGCGACTGGCCGAGAAGCCGTTCCGATGTGCCGAAGGAATAGACATCCGCCGTGTCGAAGAAATTGACGCCGGCGGCGAGCGAGCGGGCGACGATCTCGTCGACACCCTTCTGGTCGAGGCTGGCGATCAGGCCCCATTGGGCATTTTCGCCCGCGGCGCCAAAGGTCATCGTGCCGAGGCAAAGTTCGGAGATAAACATCCCCGTGTTTCCAAGTTGATTGTAGCGCATGGTGGCTCCAGAGGGATTGGTAATGACCCAACCCATATAGGAACGATACGTTTCGTTTCCAGTCGCTGGTATAGCGACCTAGCGGTTCTGAGCCAACCTCCGCAGTAGTGGAGGTCAGAAGTCCCAAGGATTGAGAACCGTCACCCCGATATCGTCGAAATCGGCGACGTTGCGCGTAACCAGGATGAAGTCGTGGACGAGTGCTGTCACGGCGGGCATCAAGGCTGGACGCCAAACAGTCGCTAAACGAAATGTCTGCTAGCGGCTGCCGAAAATCGCCGACCCAACCCTAACGCTGGTCGCGCCGAACGCGATCGCCGTTTCGTAGTCGCCGGACATGCCCATCGAGAGCTTTTCGACGCCGGTCTCAAGCCTAAGCTTTTCCAACAGCGCGAAATGCGGACCGGGATTCTCGTCGGCCGGGGGAATGCACATGAGGCCTTCGATGGCGAGGCCATGAACCGTGCGGCAGCGAGCGACGAAGGCGACGGCCTCGCGCGGTTCGATGCCGGCCTTTTGCGGCTCCGAGCCGGTGTTGACCTGGACATAGAGCCTTGGTGACCGGCCCTGCCTGGCAATTTCCTTGGCCAGTTCTGCGGCGATCTTCTCGCGATCGACCGTCTCGATGACATCGAACAGTGCCACTGCTTCCTTTGCCTTATTCGATTGCAACGGACCGATCAGATGCAGTTCGATCTCGGGGAAGGCTTCCCTCAGCGCTGGCCATTTTCCTTGTGCTTCCTGCACGCGGTTTTCGCCGAAGACACGCTGGCCGGCCTCGATGACCGGGCGGATATCGGCCGCATCGAAGGTTTTCGAGACGGCGACCAGCCTCACCGCTCCGGCGTCGCGTCCGGCCTCGCGCTCGGCGGCAGCTATTCTCGCCTTGACCGTGAAGAACTGTTCGACGGCGCTCGCCATGCCTATATCCTGCCTGTGTTTCGTTTTCGCCGGATCGCCGCAGTTGACGGGTCCGGCAATCCATGGTGAACACCGCGACGACATTTCCTGAGCCGCCCGGGGCATTGTCCGGCAGTTCGCGCATGCTTTTAAGTGAAAAACATCCGATGGCAACCGAACGATATAATCCGCGCGCGTCAGAGCCCAAATGGCAGAAGGCCTGGGACGCCAAGAAGCTGTTCGAGGCCGACAACGGCGACCCGCGCCTGAAATACTACGTGCTGGAGATGTTCCCTTATCCGTCGGGGCGCATCCATATCGGCCATACCCGCAACTACACGATGGGCGACGTGGTGGCGCGCTACAAGCGGGCCAAGGGTTTCAACGTGCTCCACCCGATGGGCTGGGACGCCTTCGGCATGCCGGCCGAGAACGCGGCGATGCAGAACAAGGTCCATCCCAAGGACTGGACCTATCAGAACATCGCCGCCATGCGCGAGCAGCTCAAGGTCATGGGCCTGTCGCTCGATTGGGCACGCGAGTTCGCTACCTGCGACGTCGACTACTACCACCGCCAGCAGATGCTGTTCCTCGATTTCGTCGAGAAGGGGCTGGTGACGCGCAAATCCTCCAAGGTCAACTGGGATCCGGAGGACATGACGGTGCTTGCCAACGAGCAGGTCATCGACGGCCGCGGTTGGCGCTCGGGCGCGCTGGTGGAACAGCGAGAGCTGACGCAGTGGTTCTTCAAGATCACCGACTATGCGCAGGACCTGCTGGATTCGCTCGATCAGCTCGACGAGTGGCCGGAAAAAGTGAAGCTGATGCAGGCGAACTGGATCGGCCGTTCGGAAGGTCTGCTGATCCGCTGGCCGCTGGCCAAGCCAGCAGCCGGCGAGCATGAGCTCGAAGTCTATACGACAAGGCCCGACACCATCTTCGGCGCCTCCTTCATGGCGATTGCCGCCGACCATCCGCTGGCCAAAAAGGCCGCCGAAGACAATCCGGCGCTGGCAAAGTTCATCGACGAGGTCCGCCATATGGGCACCTCGGTGGCGGCCCTGGAGACGGCCGAGAAGAAGGGCTTCGATACCGGCATTCGCGTCGTCCATCCGTTCGACGAGAAGTGGACGCTGCCCGTCTACGTCGCCAATTTCGTGCTGATGGACTACGGCACCGGCGCGATCTTCGGCTGCCCGGCACACGACCAGCGCGACCTCGACTTCGCCAACAGATACGGCCTGCCGGTCATTCCGGTGGTGATGCCGGAAGGCGAGAATCAAGGAAGTTTCCAGGTCATCGATGAGGCTTATGTCGATGGCGGCGCAATGATCAATTCGCGCTTCCTCGACGGCATGAAGCCGGATCAGGCATTCGACGAGGTGGCGAAGCTGCTGGAACAAAAGACCATCGGCAACCGGCCGATGGCCGAGCGCAAGGTGAACTTCCGCCTGCGCGACTGGGGCATTTCGCGCCAGCGCTATTGGGGCTGCCCGATCCCGATGATCCATTGCGAGGATTGCGGCGTGGTGCCGGTGCCGAAGGCCGACCTGCCGGTCAGGCTGCCTGATGACATCGAGTTCGACCGGCCGGGCAATCCGCTCGACCGTCATCCGACATGGCGGCACGTCAAATGCCCGCGCTGCGGCAAGGACGCACGGCGCGAGACCGACACGATGGATACTTTCGTCGATTCGTCGTGGTATTTCGCGCGCTTCACCGCACCCTGGGCCAACGATCCGACCGACCCCAAGGCCGCGACTGAATGGCTGCCGGTCGACCAGTATATTGGCGGCATTGAGCACGCGATCCTGCACCTGCTCTATTCGCGCTTCTTCACCCGCGCCATGCGCGAGACCGGCCATGTCGATCTGGCCGAGCCGTTCAAGGGCCTGTTCACTCAAGGTATGGTGGTGCATGAGACCTACCGGGTCGGCGGCGCCTCGAACGGCCGTTGGCTTGCGCCGAGCGAGGTCAGGCTGGAGGACGCCGACGGCAAACGCCGCGCCTTCGAAATCGCCACCGGCGAGGGGGTGACGATCGGCCCGCTCGAAAAAATGTCGAAGTCGAAGAAGAATACGGTGAGCCCGGAAGAGATCACCGACGGCTACGGCGCCGACACGGCGCGCTGGTTCATGCTGTCGGACTCGCCGCCCGAGCGCGATGTCGAATGGACCGACGAGGGTGCCGCCGGCGCGCACCGCTTTATCCAGCGTATCTGGCGGCTGGTGTCGACGGCTGCCGAATCGCTCGCCGGGATCCAGCCGGCAGCGGCGAAGGACGGCGAGGCAGGGACAATGTCCAAGGCCGCGCACAAGATCCTGAAATCAGTCGGCGAGGATATCGAAAAGCTCGCCTTCAACCGTGCCATCGCCCGCATCTACGAACTTGCCAATGCGTTGACCGTGCCGCTCAACGAGGCGGCAGAAGGCAAAGCTGATCCGGCGCTCAAGGCTGCCTGCCGTGAGGCCGTCGAGATCCTGGTGCACCTGATCGCGCCGGTCATGCCGCATCTGGCCGAAGAGTGCTGGCAGACGCTCGGAGGCACTGATCTTGTCGCCGAACGGCCCTGGCCGGTCTACGATCCGGCGCTTGTCGTCGACGCCGAGATCGTGCTGCCGGTCCAGGTCAACGGCAAGAAGCGCGGCGATTTGACAATTGCCCGCGACGCGGACCAAGGTGCGGTCGAAAAAGCGGTTCTGGCCCTCGACTTCGTGCAGAAAGCGCTCGAAGGTAAGGCGCCGCGCAAGGTGATCATCGTGCCGCAGAGGATCGTCAATGTCGTTGCCTGATCCGAAAAAGGCGGAGCTGACGCTGCGCCGTGTCGTGCTTTGCGGGCTGCTCGCCTCGGTGGCGCTGGTTTCCGCCTGTACGGTGCGTCCGCTCTATTCGAGCGCGCCGCTGGTTGCCGGTTCGCAAGTCGGCGCTGCCGCCGAACTGGCATCGATCTCGGTCAAGCCGGTCAAGACCCGCTATGCCCAGCAGGTCCGCAACAATCTGATCTTCGCGCTCGGCCAGGGCGCCGGCGAGCCGGCTTCGCCGGTCTATTCGCTCGATCTCGGTGTCTCCGAACTCGTCGAATCGGCGGCCATTGAGCAGGTCACGACCGACGAGGACGAGCCGACCGCCGGCACCGTGACGCTGACCGCGAATTATGTGCTGAGCGATGCAAAGACGGGCACGGTCATAGCCAGGGGAAAGCGCTCGATCCCGTCCTCATACGACAGGCCCCGCCAGGAATTCGCGTCGTACCGGGCCCAGATCGACGCCGAGAACCGCGCGGCGCGCGAGCTGGCGGATATCCTGCGGCTGTCGATCGCCCAGGATCTGATAAAGCACGGCAAGCCGGCGGCAAGCTAGGTCTTTCCAGCCTGGGATTGAAGCGCCCTGTCTGTGGCGGAGTGCGCTATCTGCAAAAAAGGCCGATTGCTCGGCCTTTTTTTCGACGTAGGATATTCGCTTCAGCCGATCGTCTGGCCGGTCTTTGCCCAGTCGGCGAGGAACTGCTCCAGGCCCTTGTCGGTCAGCGGGTGTTTGACCAGCGCCTTGAGCGTCGCCGGCGGCGCGGTGATGACGTCGGCGCCGATCAATGCCGCCTGCTTGACATGGTTCACCGTGCGCACCGAAGCGGTCAGGATCTCGGTCTGGAAATCATAATTGTCGTAGATGGTGCGGATATCGGCAATCAGCTCCATGCCGTCCCAGCCGCTGTCGTCGATGCGGCCGACGAAGGGCGAGATGAAGGAGGCGCCGGCCTTGGCGGCGAGCAACGCCTGGGTGGCCGAAAAGCACAGCGTGACGTTGACCATGCGGCCGTCCGACCGAATGTCCTTGCAGGCTCTCAGGCCGTCGAGCGTCAGCGGCACCTTGATGCAGACATTGTCGGCGATCCTGGCCAGGATCTTGGCCTCCGCCATCATGTCCTTGTATTCGGTGGCGATGACTTCGGCCGAGACCGGGCCCTTGACGATCTCGCAGATCTCTCTTGTGACGTCGGCGATCTTGCCGCCGGATTTCAGGATCAGCGACGGATTGGTGGTTACGCCGTCGAGCAGCCCCAAATCGTTCAGCTCACGGATTTCCTTGACATCGGCGGTGTCGACAAAAAATTTCATGGCGGTCTCCTGAAGATTTTTCATGTGCATGTCATGCACATTTGGGGTCGGACTTTGATCTAGACCAAAGTCGGGGCAAGGTCACGCCTCATGATCGAAGATTCGCCCTTTGTCGCGGCCGCACCGGTCCTGGTGCCGATGCCCGCCGAGCGCCCCTACACCTATGCCGTGCCGGCTGGCATGCGCGTCGTGCCGGGTTCGATCGTGCGCGTTCCGCTTGGGCCCCGCCAAGTCGCTGGCATCGTCTGGGACGGCGCCGTCGAAAAGGTCGACGCGAAGAAATTGCGGCCGATCGAGCAGGTTTTCGACTGCCCGCCGATCGACCACGCGATGCGGCGTTTTGTCGATTGGGTGGCGCAGTACACGCTGTCGCCGCCCGGCATGGTGGCGCGCATGCTGCTCAGGGCGCCGGAGGCGTTCGATCCGGAACCGTGGATCGAAGGGCTGCAGCGCACCTTCGCCAAGCCCGACCGAATGACGGAGCCGAGGATGCGCGTGCTGGAGACAGCCGAAGGCGGGCTCGCCTGGACGCGGTCCGGCCTGGCGCATGCGGCAGGCGTATCGTCGTCGGTGGTGGACGGGCTGAGGGCGCAGGGCGTATTCGAGACGGTGATGATCCCGCCGCGGCCGGTGGTCGCAGCACCCGATCCCGGCTACGCCATGCCGACACTGATGCCTGACCAGAGCGATGCCGCCGAGATGCTGCGCGCCAATGTCGCGGCCGGCATATTCGGTGTCACCCTGCTCGACGGTGTAACCGGATCCGGCAAGACGGAGGTCTATTTCGAGGCGGTCGCGGCCGCGCTCGATCGTGGCACGCAGGTGTTGATCCTGCTGCCGGAAATTGCGCTGACCCACGCCTTCCTCGAACGCTTTCAGGAGCGGTTCGGCGCCAAGCCGGCGGAATGGCACTCGGACCTGCCGCCAAGGATGCGCGAACGGGTCTGGCGCCAAGTGGCGGAAGGCGGCGTGCGGGTCGTCGCCGGCGCGCGCTCGGCGCTGTTCCTGCCGTTCAGAGAGCTTGGACTGATCGTCGTCGACGAAGAGCACGACCCCGCCTACAAGCAGGAGGATCGCGTCTTCTACAACGCGCGCGACATGGCCGTGGTGCGCGGCCATATCGGCGGCTTTCCGGTCGTGCTCGCCTCGGCGACACCGTCAGTCGAAAGCCGGGTCAATGCCAGCCAGGGCCGCTACAGCAGGGCGGTGCTTTCGGCGCGCTTCGCTGAGGCAGCACTTCCCGATCTCAAGACGATCGACATGCGTCGCGCGCCGCCGGCACGCGGCGGTTTCCTGTCGCCGGTGTTGCTTGGACAAATGCGGCAGACATTGGAGAAACATGAACAGTCGCTGCTGTTTCTCAACCGGCGCGGCTATGCGCCGCTGACGCTCTGCCGGGTCTGCGGCCACCGCTTTGGCTGTCCGGTTTGCTCGGCCTGGCTGGTCGAGCATCGCTTTCGCGGCCAGCTCGTCTGCCACCATTGCGGGCACAATGAGCGCCGTCCCGAGGCCTGCCCGGAATGCGGCACGCTCGACCATCTGGTCGCCTGCGGGCCGGGTGTCGAGCGCATCGCCGAGGAGGTCGTCGCGCATTTCCCCGATGCCCGCACCATCGTCTTGTCGTCGGACCTGATGGGCGGCGTGCGGCGGCTGCGGCTCGAGCTTGAAGCCATCGCCAATGGCGAGGCCGACATCGTCATCGGCACGCAACTCGTCGCCAAGGGCCATAATTTCCCCAACATGACCCTGGTCGGTGTGGTCGATGCTGATCTCGGCCTTGCCAATGGCGACCCGCGTGCCGCCGAGCGCACCTTCCAACTGCTCAGCCAAGTGACCGGCCGCGCCGGCCGTACCGGCAAGAGGAGCCTGGGCTTGCTGCAGACCTTCCAGCCCGACCACCCTGTGATGCGGGCGATCGTCTCCGGCGATGCCGAGGCCTTTTACGAACGCGAGATCGCCGAGCGCGAGCGGGCGGGGCTGCCGCCCTTCGGCCGGCTGGCCGGCGTCATCGTCAGCGCGGCGGCGCGCGCCGAAGCCGAGGGTCATGCGCGCGGCCTGCGCCGTGCCGCGCCGCAGTCTTCCGACCTGTTCGTGCTCGGCCCGGCCGAGGCGCCGCTGTCGCTGATCGGCGGCCGCCACCGCTTTCGCCTGCTGATCCAGGGCGAGCGGCGCGCCGACATGCAAGGATTCATCCGCACCATGCTGGCCGAAGGACCGAAGATACGGGGCTCGGTGCGCGTCCAGGTCGACATCGACCCGCAGAGCTTTTTGTGAAGGGGCTCAGAGGACAGGCTTCCGTAAATTGCCGATGCCCATCTGGCGTATGTCTCTTGCTTCGTTAGAATGCCCGAAATTTTGAATATGCATTTACGAGGGACAACATGGAATTTGCGTTTCCGTGGCCGATGAGCCAGGGCGAGTGGCTGGCATGGTCGAGCGCCGTGATGACCTTGCTGTTCGGCCTGCTGCTGTTCCTGGCGCCAGGGTTGGCCTTCCGCATCCTGCGGCTGCAGGTCAAGCCCGAGAAGGCGGCGGCGATCGCCGAAGGTCGCGGCAGGATGTCGGGCTTCTATCTCGGCGTCAGTCTGTGCTGCATCCTGCTTACACCCCAGCCTTTCCTCTATATGGCACTCGGCTTCTCCTGGCTGTTCACCGCCTTCGGCAGGCTGCTGTCGATGATGTCGGACGGCGCCAACACGCCGTTCAACTGGGCTTCCATCGTCGTCGAGCTGGTGCTGGCGGCGCTGCCGCTTGCCTTCGCCTTCGACTTTTTGCCCTGAATCAGGGACCAATCCGGGGTTGGTTGCTGAACTCGGCCACCGGATGCGACAATAGTGCCTGAAAACCATGCCGGACGACGCATTGCGGTCTGAAAATGCCTGTGCTAGACGGCAATCGACTTTCGACCGGGGATAGCGGAAGCCGCGCCTCCGTGCTTGGAAAAATGCAGTAAGGTCAAAGATTTAGCCAGAGTTTTCGCTCGCGCCAACAATCTGCGGCCTGTCAGACAAGAGAAAAGACGGTCCGTGGCCCAATCGTCATCGCCAATCTCAGGTGTCGCAGAACGCTATGCGGGTTCGCTGTTCGAACTCGCGCTGCAGGCCAATTCGGTCGCCAGCGTCGAGGCCGACCTCAACAGTTTCGAAGCGATGCTCGAAGGCAGCGCTGACCTTTCGCGGCTGATCAGGAGCCCGGTCTTCTCCAGCGAGGACCAGGCCAAGGCGATCGCCGCGATCGCCGACAGAGCAGGGATCACCGGCCTCACCGGCAACTTCCTGCGCGTCGTTGCCCAGAACCGCCGGCTGTTCGCCGTGCCCGGCATGATCAAGGCGTTCCGCCAGATTGCCGCCGAACACCGCGGCGAGACCGCCGCCGAGGTTACCTCGGCGCATGCGCTGACGCCTGCCCAGGAAACCGAGCTGAAAGCGGCGCTGAAAAGCGTCGCCGGCAAGGATGTGGCGATCACGGTCACCGTCGACCCGTCGTTGCTCGGCGGACTGGTGGTCAAAATCGGCTCGCGCCAGATAGATACGTCGCTCAAAACCAAACTCAATTCGCTCAAGCTTGCACTGAAAGAGGTCGGCTGATGGACATCCGCGCCGCGGAAATTTCCGCAATTCTGAAAGACCAGATCAAGAATTTCGGCAAGGAGGCCGAGGTCTCCGAAGTCGGCCAGGTGCTGTCCGTCGGTGACGGCATCGCCCGCGTCTACGGCCTCGACAATGTCCAGGCCGGCGAGATGGTCGAGTTCCCCGGCGGCATCCGCGGCATGGCGCTCAACCTCGAAGCCGACAATGTCGGCGTCGTCATCTTCGGCGCCGACCGCGACATCAAGGAAGGCGATACCGTCAAGCGCACCGGCGCCATCGTCGACGCGCCTGTCGGCATGGGCCTGCTCGGTCGCGTCGTAGACGCGCTCGGCAACCCGATCGACGGCAAGGGCCCGATCCAGGCGACCGAACGCAAGCGCGTCGACGTCAAGGCGCCCGGCATTATCCCACGCAAATCGGTGAACGAGCCGATGTCGACCGGCCTCAAGGCCATCGATGCGCTCATCCCGGTCGGTCGCGGCCAGCGCGAGCTGGTCATCGGCGACCGCCAGACCGGCAAGACCGCGATCATCCTCGACACCATGCTCAACCAGAAATCGGTGCACGACAACGGCCCGGAGAAGGAAAAGCTGTACTGCGTCTACGTCGCCGTCGGCCAGAAGCGCTCGACCGTCGCGCAGTTCGTCAAGGTGCTGGAAGAGCGCGGCGCGCTCGACTATTCGATCATCGTCGCCGCCACCGCGTCCGATCCGGCGCCAATGCAGTTCCTGGCGCCGTTCACCGCATGCACCATGGGCGAATATTTCCGCGACAACGGCATGCACGCGCTGATCAGCTACGACGATCTGTCGAAGCAGGCCGTCGCCTATCGCCAGATGTCGCTGCTGCTGCGCCGTCCCCCGGGCCGCGAGGCCTATCCTGGCGACGTCTTCTACCTGCACTCGCGCCTGCTCGAGCGCGCCGCCAAGCTCAACGACGACAATGGCGGCGGCTCGCTGACGGCGCTGCCGATCATCGAAACGCAGGCCAACGACGTGTCGGCTTACATCCCCACCAACGTCATCTCGATCACCGACGGCCAGATCTTCCTGGAAACCAATCTGTTCTTCCAGGGCGTCCGCCCGGCGGTCAATGTCGGTCTTTCGGTGTCGCGTGTCGGCTCTTCGGCGCAGATCAAGGCGATGAAGCAGGTCGCCGGCTCGATCAAGGGCGAGTTGGCGCAGTATCGCGAAATGGCTGCTTTCGCCCAGTTCGGCTCCGATCTCGACGCCGCCACGCAGCGCCTGCTCAACCGCGGCGCGCGCCTGACCGAGCTGTTGAAGCAGCCGCAATTCTCGCCGCTGAAGGTCGAGGAACAGGTCGCGGTGATCTTCGCCGGCGTCAACGGTTACCTCGACAAACTGGCGGTCAATCAGGTCGGCAAGTTCGAGCATGGCCTGTTGTCGCATATGCGCTCGGCCGGCAAGGATGTGCTCGACGGCATCCGCAAGGAGAAGGCGCTGTCGGACGATCTGCGCGCCAGGCTGAAGGCGGAGATCGATGCCTTCGCTAAGACCTTTGCTTGAACGAAGCCGGACGGACGGGATCAGGTTTGAAGCATGCCTTCATTAAAAGACCTTCGTAACCGTATCGCCTCGGTCAAGGCGACGCAGAAGATCACCAAGGCGATGCAGATGGTCGCCGCGGCGAAGCTGCGTCGCGCGCAGGAAGCAGCGGAAGCGGCGCGTCCCTATTCCGAGCGGATGGGCGCGGTGCTGGCCAATATCACTCAGGCGATCGGCGGCGGCGGCGATGCCCCGACGCTGATGACCGGCACCGGCAAGGACGACGTGCATCTGCTTGTCGTCTGCACGGCCGAACGTGGCCTGTGCGGCGGTTTCAATTCGCAGATCGCTCGTCTTGCCCGGGAGCATATCCGCAAGCTTCTGGCCGACGGCAAGCAGGTCAAGATCATCTGCGTCGGCAAGAAGGGATTTGACATCCTGCGCCGCGACTACGGGGCGCTGATCCTCGATCGTGTCGATCTGCGCGAGGTCAAGACGCTGGGCTTCGTCAATGCCGATGCCATCGCCAGAAAGGTCATCCACCTGTTCAACGAGGGCGGTTTCGATATCTGCACGCTGTTCTATTCGCAGTTCAAGTCGGTGATCAGCCAGATCCCGACGACGCAGCAGATCATTCCGGCGGGCGTGCCTTCGGCTGCCGCTGAAGCGACGGATGGCGGTAGCGCCGTCTACGAATATGAGCCGGAGCCGGGCGAAATCCTCTCCGACCTCATCCCGCGCAACATTTCCGTGCAGGTTTTTCGCGCGCTGCTTGAAAATGCGGCCGGCGAGATGGGCGCCAAGATGAGCGCCATGGACAATGCGACGCGCAACGCCGGCGACATGATCAACAAATTGTCGATCACCTACAACCGCCAGCGGCAGGCGCAGATCACCAAGGAATTGATCGAAATCATTTCGGGCGCCGAGGCGCTCTAGGCACGCTCCCAAGACGGTCATCGACCGCGAGCGTGTGAGAAACAAAGAGACGAAAAGGGTAAAGACGATGGCGAAAGCAGCGACCCCCCAGAAGGCGGCTCCGAAGACCGCGGCACCAGCGAAGGCTCCGGCAGCAGCAAAGGCCGCTCCGGCCAAGAAAGTGGCGGCACCCGCCAAGGCTGCCGCGGCGAATACGCCGGCCGTTACCATCAAGAGGACTGGCTTGGCGGGCAAGGTTCGCCAGGTCATCGGCGCTGTTGTCGACGTGCAGTTCGGCGAACATCTGCCGGCGATTCTGAACGCGATTGAGACGATCAATGTCGGCAATCGCCTGGTGCTCGAAGTGGCCCAGCATCTCGGTGAGAACACCGTGCGCTGCATCGCCATGGACTCGACCGAAGGTCTGGTTCGCGGCCAGGACGTCTATGACACCGGCGCGCCGATCACCGTGCCGGTCGGCCCCGGCATGCTCGGCCGCATCATCAACGTCATCGGCGAACCGGTCGATGAGGCAGGTCCGGTCGACGGCATCGAGATGCGCTCGATCCACCAGCCGGCTCCAACCTATGTCGAGCAGTCGACGGAAGCACAGATCCTGGTCACCGGCATCAAGGTTCTCGACCTGCTTGCGCCCTATGCCCGCGGCGGCAAGATCGGCCTGTTCGGCGGCGCCGGCGTCGGCAAGACGGTGCTGATCCAGGAACTGATCAACAACGTCGCCAAGGCACATGGCGGCTTCTCGGTGTTCGCCGGCGTCGGCGAGCGCACCCGCGAAGGCAACGACCTCTATCACGAGTTCATCGAGTCCGGCGTCAACAAGAAGGGCGGCGGCGAAGGCTCCAAGGCCGCACTCGTCTATGGGCAGATGAACGAGCCGCCGGGCGCGCGCGCCCGCGTCGGCCTGACCGGCCTGACGGTTGCCGAATATTTCCGCGACCAGGGCCAGGACGTGCTGTTCTTCGTCGACAACATCTTCCGCTTCACGCAGGCGGGCTCTGAAGTGTCGGCTCTGCTCGGCCGTATTCCGTCGGCCGTCGGCTATCAGCCGACGCTGGCCACCGACATGGGCGCTCTGCAGGAGCGCATCACGACGACGACCAAGGGCTCGATTACTTCGGTGCAGGCGATCTACGTGCCTGCCGACGATCTGACCGACCCGGCGCCGGCGACTTCGTTCGCCCACCTCGACGCGACGACCGTGCTCAACCGCGCGATCTCGGAAAAGGGCATCTATCCGGCGGTCGATCCCCTCGATTCGACCTCGCGCATGCTCGACCCGATGGTTGTCGGCGAGGAGCACTACCAGGTCGCGCGCCAGGTGCAGTCGATCCTCCAGCGCTACAAATCGCTGCAGGACATTATCGCCATCCTGGGCATGGACGAGCTGTCGGAAGAGGACAAGCAGACGGTGGCCCGCGCCCGCAAGATCGAGCGCTTCCTGTCGCAGCCCTTCTTCGTCGCCGAAGTGTTCACCGGCGCGCCGGGCAAGCTGGTCGACCTCGCCGACACCATCAAGGGCTTCAAGGGCCTCTGCAACGGCGACTACGACCACCTGCCGGAGGCCGCCTTCTACATGGTCGGCGGCATCGAAGAAGCGGTCGAGAAGGCACAGCGCCTGGCGGCTGAAGCGGCTTGATGGTGAATGGTCAATAGTGAATTGTGAATAGGGAGTAGCGGACAGGAAATCGGGGCTGAGTGAAGGGCATTCTTTCTCACCATTCACCATTCACCATTCGCTAAATTGATCATGCCTGAAGCTTTCAAATTTGAACTGGTCTCGCCGGAGCGCCTGCTGGTTTCCGAGCAGGTCGAGTCCGTCGTCATTCCGGGTGTCGAAGGCGAGATGACCGTGATGGCGCATCACGCACCGGTCATGACCACGATCAAGCCCGGCGTCGTCACGCTGAAGACCGCTTCCGGCAAGGAAGAGCGCTATGTGGTGTTCGGCGGCTTTGCCGACATCGTTCCGGCCGGCTGTACGCTGCTCGCAGAATCGGCTGTAGCGGTCGGCGATATCGACCGCGCCGATCTTGCCCGCCGCATCCAGGAGGCGAGGGAAGACGCCGCCGACGCCAGGGACGATCAGACCCGCAGCAAGGCCGAGCAGTTCCTTAACCAGCTCACGACGCTGGAAGGTGCCATCCTGCCGGCTTGAAGCGAAGATCAGTTCGGCTTTTGAGAAAGCGAGGCTTGCCTCGCTTTTTTATTTGATGGACAGTCCGGCTGCCTGCGCATTGGCATTGAGGGGTGGCCGTGACGGAAGAAACAGCGCGACGAGAAACAGCCTCGCGATCCCTGTGGTCGACGGCCCTGGTGTCAGCCTTTGGCGGTCCGTTCGGCGGCTTTCTGTGGATCGGCAGTGGCAAACTGGCGGTCGCCAGCGTGGTGGTGATCAGCGCCGTCGTTTTCGCGCTTATTTACATCGGCTTTCCGGTATTGCCTGGCGTCGATCCTGCTTGGTGGGCCAATTTTTCAGGGATCGGTTTGATGGCCCTGTGGGCAGCGATCGTTGTTCCCTTCGCGCACCGGTTCAAGCCGGACAGATGGTACGCGCATGGGCTTTCGGTGCTGGTGCTCGTCTTTCTGACCTCGTATCCGGCTGCATTCGCAATACGCGCGTTCCTGTTCCAGCCTTTTTCGATTCCCTCCAGCAGCATGGTGCCGACGTTGCAGGAAGGCGACTATCTCTTCGTCTCCAAAATGGCATACGGCTACAGCCGCTACAGCGTGCCGTTCAACCTGCTTCCCGTTGATGGACGTTTATTCGGCGCGGAACCCAAAAGGGGAGATGTGGCTGTATTCAAGTTCCCGCCCGATCCGAGCGTGGACTACATCCAGCGGATCGTCGGCCTTCCGGACGAAAAGATCCAGATCATCGACGGGGTGCTTCACATCAACGATGTCGCGGTGGGACTCGACAATATCGGTACTTTTTCGTCCGACGAATTCTCGAGAGCCAAACTCCAAAGCGAAACCTTGCCGGGGGGTGTCACCCATTCCGTTCTCAACCTCACCGACAACTCGATCGGCGACAATACGCGCGTGTTTGAGGTGCCCGAAGGCCACTACTTCGTGCTTGGTGACAATCGCGACAATGCCTCCGACAGCCGGTTCAGTGTCGGGTTTGTTCCCTATGAAAATCTGGTCGGCAAGGCTGTGCGGCTATTCTGGAATTCCAAAAGTACCGATTATTCGTCTCGACAGACGCCGAACGGCCAGGCGAGCAAATAGCCTTACACGGTCAGCGCCTCCACCGCGCGCATGACGCCGCGCAGTTCGGCGAGGCCCTTCAGCCGGCCGATGCAGGAATAGCCGGGGTTCACCTTCTTGCCGATGTCGTCGACGATGGCATGGCCATGGTCGGGACGCATCGGGATCTGCCAGTCCGCCCTGCCTGCCGCCTTGCGTCGCCGTTCTTCGCCAATCAGCGCCGACACGACCGCCACCATGTCGGTGTCGCCGTCGAGGTGCTCGGCTTCATGGAAGGAGCCGTCGGGCTCCTTGGTGACGTTACGCAGATGGGCGAAATGGATGTTTTCGGCGAAAGCCTTGGCCATTGCCGGCAGATCGTTCTGGGCGCCCGCGCCATAGGAGCCGGTGCACAGCGTCAGTCCGTTAGCCGGTGAAGCGACGGCGTCAAGCAGCGCGCGGGCATCGGCTGCCTTGGAAACGATGCGCGGCAGGCCGAACAGCGAAAAGGGCGGATCGTCCGGATGGATCGCCATCCTGACGCCGGCCTCTTCGGCCACCGGCACGATCTCGCGCAGGAAGGCAAACAGGTTTTCACGCAGTCCTTCGGTGGAGACGTCCTTGTAGAGGTCGAGCGCGCGGCGGAAACTTGCCCGATCGAAGATGAATTCGCGCGCCGGCACCCAGCCGATCAGGTTGCGCTCCAGCCTTGCCTTGTCGCTTTCGCTCATGCCTTGCAGCCGAGCACGCGCGGCTTCGATACGGGCCGGCGGGTGATCGGCCTCGGCCCCTTTTCGCTCGAGGATGAAGACGTCATAGGCGCAGAGTTCGACGACATCGAAGCGCAGCGCCGTGCCGCCATGCGGCATCGGATAATCGAGGTCGGTGCGCGTCCAGTCGGTGATCGCCATGAAATTATAGCAGACGGTGTTGATGCCGGCGGCGGCGACGGCGCGGATCGAGGCCTTATAATTGTCGATCAGGGCGCGCCAGTCGCCGCTGCGGGTCTTGATGTCCTCATGGACGACGATGCTCTCGACCACGTCCCAGGTCAGGCCTGCTGCCTCGATCTCGGCCTTACGCCTGGCGATCTCGCCCGCCGGCCAGGCGCGCCCGTCGTTGAGGTGGTGCAGCGCGCTGACGATGCCGACGGCACCGGCCTGACGAACATGGGCAAGCGTCACCGGATCGTCGGGGCCGAACCAGCGCCAGGTCTGTCTCATGGCTTCTCACTCCCTATGCCAAGTGCCGCGAAAGCAGCGGCAGGCCCGCCCCGCCGCAGGCGTTCGAGATGGGCTGCCGTCAGGTCGATCAGTGTCATGCGCTGTGAATGGTCCTTGGCGAAGCCAGCCAGATCGAACACCGCCGCCACAGTTTCCACCCGGCTGCCGAGCGCAGTGAGTCGAGTATCGAGCGGGTCGGTGAAATGGGCTTCCGGCAGGGTTTTGCCGCGCGCCTCGCAAGCGGCGATCCAGGCGGCCACCACCAGCATCAGATGCGCGGGCGGGTCACCAGCGCTCAGCCGCTCGACGGCCGAGGCGACGATGCGCTGCGGCAGCTTCTGGCTGCCGTCATTGGCGATCTGTGCCGTCCGATGGGCCAGCGCCGTGTTCGAGTAGCGTTCCGCGAGCTGGGCGGTGTAGCCGGCCGTATCGAGCCCGGCGTCCTGCGGCAGCGTCGGGATGGCCTCGGCCCACAGTCCGTCGACGAATTGCCTGATCGCCGGATCGGCGAAGGCGCGGTCGACCGTTTCATAGCCGCTGAGCAAGCCGAGATAGGCGATTGCCGAATGCGAGCCGTTGAGCAGCCGCAGCTTCATGTCTTCGAACGGCCCGACATCGCCTACCATGGTGACGCCGAACTTTTCCCATGCCGGCCTGCCCGCCGGGAAATCGTCCTCGACCACCCATTGGCAGAACGGCTCGGTCATCACCGGCCAGGCATCCTCGACGCCGAGCTCGACGGCGATACGCGCCCGGTCGACGTCGGTGGTTGCCGGCACGATGCGATCAACCATGCTCGACGGAAAGGCGACGCCGTCGGCGATGTGGCCGGCGAGGCCGGGATCGCGCAGTGCGGCGAATTCGACCAGCAGGCGGTGCAGCGTGGCGCCGTTGGCCGGAAGGTTGTCGCAGCAGAGCACGGTGAAAGGCTGGATGCCGGCGGCACGGCGGCGCGAGAGCGCTTCGGCCAGGAAACCATGCGCCGTCCGGGGCATTTGCGGGTTAGCCAGATCGTGGACGATGTCGGGATGTGTGCTGTCCAGACCGCCGCCGGCGGCTCTCAAATAGGCCTTTTCGGTGATCGTCAGCGTGACGATGCGCGTGCGCGGATCGGTTAGAACGGCGAGTACCGCAGCCGGATCTTCCGGCGCCACCAGCAGCGACCGGATCGAGCCGACGACGCGCAGCTCTTCACTGCCGCTGCCCCTGATCGCAAGCGTGTAGAGCCCATCTTGTGGCGCCAGCGCGTCGCGCGTGTCTGGACTGCGCAAGGAGACGCCGACAATACCCCAATCCGCCTCTCCTGCCGCCAGGCAGTCGTCGACATAGGCAGCCTGATGAGCGCGATGGAATGCGCCGACGCCGAGATGGACGATGCCCGGCGCGATGCCGCCGCGGTCGTAGCGGGGAACCGCGACCGAAGCCGGCAGTGCCTTCAGCGTGCTGTTGGAAAGGCGTCTATTGGTCATTGCGCGGCGTGTCTTATCGAGATTGTTTGGTCACTGTTGGCAGGCGAGGTAACACCCGTTGCCGTCCCGCACAATGGGCAATGGGCGTCGAAAAGTCATCATACAACAACCCAATTTTTGTATGTTGACATTATTTCTTCCCGACCCTACCGATGTCCGGATTGGGGGGATTTACGTGGCGGCATTGACGGATCCGGATTTGCTATTTGCCGCCGAGGCGCGCCCGCTTTCGCTGGCTCGCGATCTCTATGCCGCGGTCAAGGACCTGCCGATCGTCAGCCCGCACGGCCACACCGATCCGCGCTGGTACGCGCTGAACGAGGCGTTTCCCGACCCAGCGCAATTGCTGATCGTGCCGGACCACTACATTTTCCGCATGCTGTTCAGCCAGGGCGTTCGGCTTGAGGAGATTGGCGTGCCGACGCTTGACGGCTTGCCGGTCGAGACCGACGGCAGGGCGATCTGGCGGCGCTTCGCCGAGCATTATTATCTGTTCCGCGGCACGCCGACCCGGCTGTGGTTCGACCATGTGCTCGCCCATCTGTTCGGCATCGACGAGCCGCTGAATGCCAAGACAGCCGACCGCCACTACGACACCATCGCGACGCTGCTGCAGCGTGAAGACTACCGTCCCCGGGCTCTGTTCGAGCGCTTCAACATCGAGGTCATCGCGACGACGGAGGGCGCGCTCGATGATCTCCAATGGCACCGGACCATCCGCGACAGCGGCTGGCAGGGCCGCGTCGTCACAGCCTACCGGCCGGATGCGGTCGTCGATCCCGATTTCGAAGGCTTTTCGGCCAATCTCGACCGCCTTGGCGATATCACCGGCTGCGACACCGGCAATTGGACCGGCTATCTCGATGCGCATCGCCAACGGCGGGCCCTCTTTAAGAGTTTTGGCGCGACTTCGTCCGATCACGGCCATCCAACGGCCGACACCGCCAATCTCTCGGATGCCGCCGCCGAGGAGCTGTTCAACCACATTCGGCGGGGCTCGGACGACGAGCGCGAGCGAAAGCTGTTTCGCGCCCAGATGCTGACCGAGATGGCCAAGATGAGCCGCGACGACGGGCTGGTCCTGCAGATCCATCCCGGCTCCTGGCGCAATCATTCGCCGGCTATCTTTCAGAAGTTCGGCAGGGACAAAGGCTTCGATATTCCGACCCGAACCGACTATGTGACGGCGCTGAAGCCGCTGCTCGACTGCGTCGGGCTGGAGCGCGACCTCACCATCATCCTCTTCACGCTCGACGAGACCAGCTGTGCGCGCGAGCTGGCGCCGCTCGCCGGCGTCTACCCGGCATTGAAGCTCGGGCCGGCCTGGTGGTTCCACGACAGCCCCGAAGGCATGCGCCGGTTCCGTGAGATGACCACCGAAACGGCCGGTTTCTACAACACCGTCGGTTTCAACGACGACACCCGCGCTTTTCCATCCATACCGGCCCGCCATGATGTGGCGCGCCGGGTCGATTGCGCTTTTCTGGCGCGTCTCGTCGCCGAGCATCGGCTCGGCGAGGACGAGGCGCACGAGCTGGCGCAGGAACTTGCCTATACGCTCGCGAAAAAAGCGTACCGGCTCTAACGGCGCTTGCCGCCATCGTTCAAACGGGAGGAAACCAATGCTGCATTTTTCTAGACTAGCGGGAGCTACGCTACTTGCCGCCGCACTGATGGCCGGATCGGCAAGCGCCCAGACGGTTTTGCGCTCGTCCGACACGCACCCGGACGGCTATCCAACGGTCGAGGCGGTCAAATATTTCGGCGAGCTCGTGAAAGAGCGCACGGCCGGCCGCTATGTGGTCGAGCTCTATCCTTCCGCGCAACTCGGCGAGGAAAAGGACACGATCGAGCAGGTGCGCACCGGCGTGATCGACCTCAACCGCGTCTCGATGGCGCCGTTCAACGGGCTCATCCCCGAAACCACCATACCCTCGCTGCCCTACATCTTCCGTTCGGAAGACCATATGCACAAGGTCATGGACGGAGCGATCGGCGACCAGATCGCCGCGGCGTTCGACCAGGTCGGGCTGGTGTTGCTCGCCTTTTACGACGGCGGCTCGCGCTCCTTCTACAATTCGAAGAAGCCGATCAACTCTGTAGCCGATATGGCCGGCATGAAGTTCCGCGTCATCCAGTCCGACATCTTCGTCGACATGGTGGCGGCACTCGGCGCCAACGCGACACCGATGCCGTATGGCGAAGTGTATTCGGCGATCGAGACCGGGGTCATCGACGGCGCGGAGAACAATTTTCCGAGCTACGACACCGCCAAGCATGCGGAAGTCGCCAAGTACTATTCGCTCGACGAGCACACGATGGTGCCGGAAGCCTTCGTCATGGCGAAGTCGAGCTGGGACAAGCTGACGCCGGAAGACCAGGCGATCTTCAAGGCGGCCGCCAAGGAAAGCGTCGCCAAGCAGCGCGAGCTGTGGACCGCCAAGGTCAAGGAATCGCGTGCCAAGGTCGAGGCGGCCGGGTCGCAGATCACGACGCCGGACAAGCAGCCCTTCATCGACGCGATGGGGCCGGTCTACGAGAAGCACGTCAAGGACGACAAGCTGAAGGCCATGGTCGCAGCCATCAAGGCCGTGCAGTGATCAAGCGGCGGCGCGGGCATTCCGCGCCGCCATCCTCTTCGGGAGAAAACCGGTGACTTCCAGCCCAAAACCAAGACCGCCCCTGTCCGGCGTCGCGCGCGTGATGTCGCGCGTCAGCACGGCGGCGCTGTCGATCGCCGGCATCGGGCTGGTGCTGATGACCGCCTTCGTCGCCTGGCAGGTGTTCGGCCGCTATGTTCTGAACCGCTCGCCGAGCTGGACCGAGCCGGGCTCGGTGATGCTGATGAGCTGGTTCATTTTCCTCGGCGCTGCCGTCGGCGTGCGCGAGAACTATCACCTCGGCTTCGACGTCCTGCTCTACGTGCTGCCGAAAGGCGGCAAGCGCTGGCTGAGGATGATTTCGGACCTCGTCGCGCTCGCCTTCGGCATCGGCATGATCTGGTATGGCAGCCAGCTGGTCGCATTGACCTGGGGCTCTACCTTGCCGTCACTCGGCATATCGGGGGGCTGGGATTACGTCCCGCTTGTCGCGGGAGGCGCGCTCATCGTGCTCTTCACGCTGGAGCGCATCGTGCTTCGCCTCTCCGGTGCGCCGATCGACGATGCCCTCGATGAACTGCCGCCGGCCGAAGTCGCAGCCGAACTCGACACCGCGAACGTGAAGGTCTGACGCCATGGAACTCTGGATTCTCTTCGGCGTCTTCACCCTGCTGATGCTTATCGGCACGCCGATCGCTTTCTGCCTCGGCGTCGCAAGCTTTGCCACCGTCCTCTATATGGGCCTGCCGCCGCTCATCGTATTCCAGCGACTGAATTCCGGCATGAGCGTTTTTTCGCTGCTGGCCATTCCGTTTTTCATCTACGCCGGCGACTTGATGGTGCGCGGCGGCATCGCCAGCAAGATCGTTGCCTTCGCCGGCTCGCTCGTCGGCCATTTGCGCGGCGGCCTCGGGCAGGTCAACATCGCCACCGCTACATTGTTCGGCGGCATTTCGGGCTCCGCGGTGGCGGAGGCAGCGGCGGTAGGCGGCTTAATGATTCCGCAGATGAAGGCGCGTGGATATGGAGCGGACTACGCCGTCAATGTCACGTCGATGGCGGCGCTGATCGCGCTGCTCCTGCCGCCGTCGCACAACATGATAATCTACTCGATCTCGGCAGGCGGAAAGATCTCCATCGCCGATTTGTTCACGGCCGGCATCATTCCGGGCCTGCTACTGGCCCTGTCACTGATGGTCACCGCCTATTTCGTGGCGCGCTCCCGCGGCTATCCGACCGAGCCGTTTCCGGGCTTCACCGCCGTCGCGCATCTCTTTGCTGTCGCGGTGCCCGGCCTGCTGCTGATCGCGATCATCTTCGGCGGCGTACGATCGGGCGTCTTCACGGCCACCGAGAGTTCCTGTATCGCCGTCATCTATGCGTTGCTCGTGACTGTCTTCGTTTACCGGCAGATGACCTGGGAAGGGTTTGTTCATGCCACCCATGGCGCCGTGCGCACCACGGCCATGGTGCTGCTCATCATCGGCATGGCGGCGGCGTTCTCGTGGTTGATGGCCTTCCTGAAAGTGCCGGCAGCGCTCATCGCCTCCATGAACGCGATCTCGGACGATCCGCTGGTCGTGCTTCTCCTGCTCAACCTCTTGATGCTGTTCCTCGGCACCTTCATGGACATGGGGCCGACGATCATCATTTGCACGCCGATCTTCCTGCCCGTGGCGCAGGCCTACGGCGTCGATCCGGTGCATTTCGGCGTCATCATGATCCTCAATTTCGGCATCGGGCTGAACACGCCGCCGGTGGGCGCAGTGCAGTTCGTGGCGTGCGCAGTAGGCAAGATATCCGTCTGGGAATCGATGCGCTCGATCTGGCCGTTCTATGGCGCAGGCCTCGTGGTGCTGGCGCTCGTCACATACATTCCGGCCATTTCGCTATGGCTGCCGAGCGTCTTCAAATAGGGGGTGCGACATGGCCTGGGACACCGCAGTCGGCCTCCGCGTCGAACGAAGACCGAAGCTTTCGGAAACCGTCGTTGCGGCGATCCGCAAGCAGCTGCAGGCGGGCGAGATCCAGCCGGGACAAAAGCTGCCGACCGAGGGTCAGTTGACTGAAACCTTCGGGGTCAGCCGCACCGTGATACGCGAGGCGCTGGCCAAACTTGCCGCAGACGGCCTGGTCGAGCCGCGCCAAGGCGCCGGCGTCTTCGTTACCGAGCATATCTCGACGATGTTCGGTGCTCTGGCAGCGGAGATGGGCAGCAAGGATTCGATCGCCCTCAACGTTCTGGAAGTCAGGTTGGCGATCGAGATCGAATCCGCCGGGCTCGCTGCCATCCGCCGCAACGCTGCACAGGAAGCGGCAATCCAGGAAGCCTTCTTCGAGTTCGAGCGGCTGCTCCTCAACAGCGAGCCGACGGGACCGGCCGACCTTGCCTTCCACCGCGCAATCGCCAGCGCCACAAACAATCCTTTCTATGTCGAGATGCTCGACGTGCTCGGCCGGCGCGCCATTCCTTGCGACGTGACTTCGCCCTGGTCGACCGAGCTCGCCCAGTCCGACGCCTACCAGCGCGGCCTGCAGCGCGAGCACCTGATGATCCTCAATGCCATCTCGGCAGGCGACGCCGAGGCGGCCCGGGAGGCGATGCGCGCGCATCTCGGTGCCAGCCAGCAGCGCTATCGCGAGCGCCTGCACGCGCGCCAGGTTTTTTATGCCGACTCGGTCAAGGCCGCGGCAACCGAATGACCAATGAGGCAGCAATGATTCAAACTGACGATCACACGGATTTCACCTCCCGCTTCGCCATCGACCCTGTTTCTGCCGCGGCGATGGGCACGGACGAGCTCCGTCACAATTTTCTCATCTCGGGCCTGTTCCAGCCCGGCCGCATTAGCCTGACCTACACCCATTACGACCGCATGATCGTCGGCGGCGCCATGCCCGCCGACGCACCGCTTTTGCTGCAGGCGATCAAGCCGACCGGGACCAAGGATTTTCTCGACCGCCGAGAAATGATCATCGTCAATATCGGCGGTGCCGGCATCGTCAAAGCTGGCGGTCAATCCTACGAGCTGCAGCCGCGCGACATGCTCTATCTCGGCATGGGCACCGATGAGGTATCGTTCGCTGCGAGCAATCCGGCTGAGCCGGCTAAGTTCTACCTGCTCAGCGCGCCGGCGCATCAGAGCTACCCCAGTCAGCTGATCCGCATCGGCGATGCCAAGCGACTCGATCTCGGCAGCCAGGCGACCTGCAACGAGCGCTCGATCTTCCAGTTCATCCATGCCGACGGCGTAAAGACCTGCCAATTGGTCGTCGGCATGACCCAGCTTGCCCCCGGTTCCGTCTGGAACACCATGCCTTGCCATGTGCATGACCGGCGCATGGAGGCCTATCTCTACTTCGACCTGCCGGAGACGGCGCGGGTGTTTCATTTCATGGGTGAACCAGACGAAACGCGCCATCTCGTCATGCGCAACGAGGAGGCGGTGCTGTCGCCGGGATGGTCGATTCATTCGGGTGCCGGCACTTCCAACTATGTGTTCATCTGGGCGATGGCCGGCGACAATGTCGACTATACCGATGTCGATCTGGTAACGATGGAAGAGCTCAAGTGAGCGATCTCTCGGCCTTCAGCCTTGCCGGCAAGCGCATCCTCGTCACCGGCGCCAATACCGGAATCGGCCAGGGCATCGCCGTGTCGATCGTGCGCGCCGGCGGCATGGTCGTCGGCGTCGGCCGGTCGGCGATGGACGAGACGGCAGAGAAGATAGCGGCGGCCGGCGGACGCTTCGAAGCGGTCCGCTGCGACCTTGGCGATGATGCAGCTGTCCAGGCGATGCTTGACCGCGTCTGGGACGATACGGGGCCGCTCGACGGCCTGGTCAACAATGCCGGCATCATCCGACGTGCCGATGCGGTCGAACTGACCGAAGCCGACTGGGACGACGTCATGGGCGTCAATCTCAAGACGGTGTTCTTCCTCAGCCAGAGTTTTGCCAGGCGCGTGCTTGCCGCTTCGGGGCGGCGTGGCAAGATCGTCAACATCGCTTCGGTGCTGAGTTTTCAGGGCGGCATCCGCGTCGCCTCCTACACCGCCTCCAAACACGGCGTGCTCGGCATCACCCGGCTGCTCGCCTGCGAATGGGCGGCAAAAGGCATCAACGTCAACGGCATTGCGCCGGGCTATATCGAGACCAACAACACCGAGGCGCTGCGCGCCGATCCCGACCGCAGCGCCTCGATCCTGGCGCGTATCCCGGCCGGGCGCTGGGGCGCGCCGGAAGACATCGGCGACGCAGCCGTGTTCCTGCTGGCGCCGGCGTCGAACTATATGCATGGCGCGGTGATGCCGGTGGACGGCGGCTGGCTGGCGCGATGAGCAACAAAAGATGAGAGTTTGGCGATGACCGGAACCAAAATCTTCTCGCATGCCGGCGAGGGTGCGTGGACGCCGACGCCCGATGGCAATCGCAGGCGCGTGCTCTTGCACACTGATGAACTGATGATGGTCGAGTTTGCCTTCGACAAGGGCGGCGTCGGTGCATTGCACTCGCACCCGCACGTCCAGGCGAGCTACGTCGCCGAAGGTCGCTTCGAGGTCACCATCGACGGGAGGACCGAGATCCTGGAAACCGGAAGCAGCTTCATCGTTCCTTCCAATCTGATCCATGGTGTCAAGGCGCTGGAGGCGGGACGGCTGGTCGACAGCTTCACGCCGCACCGCGCCGATTTCCTCGACTGAGCTGCGGGCCCGAAGATCAGGCTGCCGGTTTGCGCTTCTCTCGGAACGAAAAACCCGCGCCTCCGGAGAGACGCGGGCGTGTTGCCTGGGCGCTTGTGGCGCCGCGGTACTCAAAACATCACCGCAGAACCTGAACCTGCCGAATGATGGTGAAGATAGGATTAACCGCCCCGAGACGGCGCGATATTCACAGCCAAGGCGAATAGGGGCTGGAACGACGGTCTCATATCGGCCAATGAGAGAGAAGTTCTCTTCAGGCGGTGCCGAGGACAGGACTAGAGGGGCCTAGAATGTTCGAATCTGCTGTCCAGGCAATCACCTGGCGATTCGCCGGTGAATTTCGGCAGGTCATGTTCCCGAAAGTGCTGCAGTGCAGATAACAGCGAGCATCCCGGCAGAGGTTCCCAAGCGGCGCGTCCTGAAGGATGTGTTCGGCTTCGATGATTTTCGTCCCGGCCAGGCGGTCGTGATGGAGGCGCTGCTGGCCGGGCGCCATGTGCTGGCCGTCATGCCGACCGGCGCCGGCAAATCGCTCTGCTACCAGGTGCCGGCGCTGGTGCTGGGCGGGCTCACCATTGTCGTTTCGCCCTTGGTGGCGTTGATGCAGGACCAGGTCGCCGCATTGCGCCTTGCCGGCGTGGCGGCCGATACGATCAATTCCTCACTCGACCGCGATGCCAATATCGCTGCATGGCGCCGCGTCGCGGCAGGCCAGACACGCCTGCTCTACCTTGCACCGGAGCGGCTCATGACGGCGCGAATGCTCGACGCGCTCGCCAGGCTCGATATCCGGCTGATCGCCATCGACGAGGCGCATTGCATCTCCCAATGGGGACCGGCGTTTCGGCGCGAATATGAAGAATTGTCGCGGCTGCGCGGCATCTTCCCTGATGTGCCGATCATTGCGCTGACGGCGACGGCGGACGAGACGACGCGCACCGACATTGCCGCGCAACTGTTCGACGGGCGCGTCGACACCGTGGTGCTGGGCTTCGACCGGCCAAACATCAAGCTAGGCATCGAGCCCAAACAGGACAGCAAGCGCCAATTGCTGAGCTTCGTGCAGCGCCATGCCGGCCGCAGCGGGATCGTCTACTGCCTGTCGCGCAAAAAGACCGAAGAGATGGCGGCGTTCCTCGAGCGGAACGGCGTGCGTGCCCTGGCCTATCATGCCGGCATGAGCAAGGACGCGCGTGAAGCGAATCAAAACGCTTTCATGACCTTGTCCGGCGTCGTGATGGTGGCGACCATCGCCTTCGGCATGGGGATCGACAAGCCGGATGTCGCCTATGTCTTCCATACGGATCTGCCGGGCAGCCTCGAAGCCTATTACCAGGAAATCGGGCGAGCGGGCCGCGACGGGCGGGCGGCCGAGGCACATATGCTCTTCGGTCTCGGCGATATCCGCATGCGGCGGCTTTTCATCGAAGACGAGGACGCACCGGCGGAGCACAAAAGGCGCGCGCACGGCCGGCTCGACACGCTGATCGGCTATTGCGAGACGGCGCAGTGTCGCCGCCAGATCCTGCTTGGCTATTTCGGCGAAAGTGCGTCGCCTTGCGGCAATTGCGACAACTGCCTTGACCTGGCGCCGCATGCGGATGGTGAGGCGGAGGCACGGATCATCCTCGCGGCCATCGCACAGACCGGCGAGCGCTTTGGTGCTGCCCATGTCGTCGATGTTTTGCTCGGCCATGAAACCGAGAAGGTCCTGGCCAGGAACCACCACAGGCTTACCAGCTTCGGCACCGGTGTGGCGCACAAGAAGAATCTATTGCTGTCGCTGGTCCGCCAGCTCGTCGCGGGAGGGTTTCTGACATTGGACTCAGGCGGCCATGGCGGCCTCGCCATCGCCGAAAAGGGCCGTGAGCTGGCCCGCGGAGAGGCTTCGTTCCGGTATCGTGTGGACGCGCGCCAGTCATCGCGAGGCAAGATACGTCCCGTACAGGGCGCCGCAGCAGGCACGGAAGCTCTGGATTCGGCGCTGCTGGCCGCACTCAAGGCGGTACGGCTGCGTCTCGCCCGCGAGCGCCAGGTGCCAGCCTTCGTGATCTTCTCCGATCGTACGCTGATCGATATGGCCGAACGCTGCCCGAGTGATCTGGACGCCTTCGCCGAAGTGAATGGTGTCGGCGCCGCGAAGCTCAAAGATTTCGGCGAGATATTTCTCGGCGCGATCGCCGCGCATCAATCCGATGGATCGGCTTGAAAAACCCTCACCAACGTCCTGCGGCAACTGTCAGTTTGCGAGGCAACATTTCTTGAATTTCTTGCCGCTTCCACAGGGGCAGGGATCGTTGCGTCCGACATCGCGCAAGGGGTTTGTGGCCGGCGTCATGTTGGACCAATCTCTGGTTGGCCAAGGCTCCCAATCGTCCTCGTCAAGCCCAATGCCGTGAGTCGTCCAATCCAGCGCCGCGAGCACATCGTCGATATAGCCGAGATTGGCGTGCTTGAACCGATCGATGTCATCAGGGCGTTGCTCGGCGTTCCAGCAGATCCCTTTCGAAATGGCTGCGTTCTAGCACTCCGTACGGCACACGGTCTTCGTCCCAGGCGCTGTAGACGAGCGGGACAAGATCGCGCACCGCGAGCAGGGCGATGGCCTCCAGCCAGCCAATCCAGGCGTGATCGTCGTCGTCAGCCAGCCTCTCCTTGAAGAACCGCTCGAGAAACTGCTGCATCCGATCTCGCTCGATTCGGCCTTCCCAGGTTAGAAAGGTCGCCGCGCCCAGCAGCGCTTCGCGGGTAAATTCGTCGACGGAGCGGTCGGCGATGACGCTGAACAGGGCGTCAACATCGCCGTCGAACACGCCCGCGACGATGCGTGCCATGGTTTCGGTGATGGCGTCGCCGAGCAGGCGGTTGGTTTCCTTCTCCGGGCGGCGCAGCAGGCGCAGCAAGGGTTGACATGCCTGGCTGTCACGGGCGCCGCCCAGAACATACAAGCCTCTGAAGAGCAGCATCTCCTCATCCTCCGACAGAGCCTCTCCATCGGCCGCTCTCGTGAGGATCGCCCGCAACGCGGGAGCGGATTCTTCAATCCTTGCGATGCAGTGAATGATTGCCACATCCGGCAATTGCCGCTTGGTGGCCACGGCATGCAGTTGGTCTTCTATCGGACCCAGATCGAAGCCGGGGTTGCCATGGCCAAGGATAGATTCCAGATCTTCGTTCTTCATGGCATTCTCGATGTCGTTCGCGCTTGCCAAATCTACGCCAGACCGGCTGCCTTTCAACAGTTCATCCGCTGCATGAGTAGCAAATTCCTGTGCAGAAGGTCATCGCCGCCAGTGGAACGGGCAGCGGCGAACCGTCGTCTCAAGCGGCTCTACGACGCCGTTGAGGTGCGTCTTCTCAACCGTCGATTCCAATGCCACATCCTGCGATGTTGATCATCTTTCTGCCTTGCAGGTTCTCACGCCGGCGGCGCGATTAGCACCTGCTTCGTCTCGCCACTGCAATCGCAGCCTCCTGCTGCCGCAAGCGCTCGATCTTCGCACTCTGGCGGGCAGTGACAGCAGAGGCGATACGCCGCCCTCCCCATAGCCAGTCCGGAATATCGGTGTGGACGACTTTGCCGCGAGCGATGGCTGTTGCCGACATTTCGTCGGCGACCGCGCCCATCGCGACGTTGAGTTCGACGCAACTCATCGTCGCGTATTTCGCGGCATCGAAGGATGCAGGCAAAGGCGATGCGCAACTTCCGACAAACATGAGGCTGCATATCAGAGGCGTGGCCGTGGAGATCGCCTTCATTCTCTTATCAAACACGTTGACGCCGGACGGGCGAATTTCGGAGGGTTCTCGATCTCGGGCCGCGAAGCGCTCCCGAAGTTCTGCGTAACTGAAGCATGTGAATCTCTACAATACTCTGTCCGGACCGTCCTATTTGTCTTCGAAGAATTCCGAGAGAAGCGCTGCGGTCTTGCCCGGGTACTCTTCCGGGAAAAAGTGCCCGCCTTGGACAGCGCGTCCTTCAACTCTGTCGGCCCATTTTCTCCAGATAGCCAGCGGCCCGCCTTCTTGCGTATACCAGTTCTCCAGGCCGCCTTCGCCACTCCATAGCGCCAATAGCGGACACTCGATGCGACGACCGTTTGCCTGGTCTAGCGCGTCATGTTCACGATCGATCGTGGCAGCGGCCCGATATTCTTCGCAGATCGCGTGAATATGAGCGGGATCGCGAAGCGCATCAACATAGGCGTCCCTGACCTCTTGGGAGAATATTTTTGCCGACGATCCCCACTGCCCAATCGCATTGTCGACGACGGCATCGGGAGCCGCGCCAATCAGACGCTCCGGCAGGGGCTCCGGCTGGGCAAGAAGGCTCCAGGGCCAGAAGCCGAGCGTCAGTCTGGCATCGGCCCTATCCCATGCGGCGGCGGTTGGGATGACGTCGAGGACGGCGATTCTAGACACCGCATTGGGGTGATCGAGCGCCAGACGATAGGCGACCCGCCCGCCACGATCATGCCCAGCCACCATGAACCGCTCAAACCCTAGTTGCTTCATGGCTTGAACCATGTCGACGGCCATGGCGCGCTTGGCGTATGGGCTGTGGTCGGAGGAGGAAACCGGGCACCCGCTTTGCCCGTAGCCTCGAAGGTCGGCGGCGACCACCGTGAAGCGGGGCGCCAAGGCTGCGGCGATATCCCGCCACATCAGATGCGTTTCTGGAAAACCGTGAAGAAACAGCAGCGGCGGACCCGTGCCACCTACCCTTGCGAAAATGGTCGTATCGTCCAGCCGCAAGCTGCTGGCACTGAAACCTGCAAACACCGTCAGCCTCCTCGGCGTCCCTTAGACAAGCTTTAAGGGTACTAACGGTCGCCTGAGGCGAAAACCCCGGCCGCGATGGCCAGGGTTTAAGCCGGCTAATTGCTAGAACCGAAACCAGACCCAAACGCGCCTGCGGAAGCACCGCCTGCGCCGATAGCCATTTCGCCAGTAAACGCGACAGACCCTTCTCCAAGCGCGCCGGCGGCGCCGGCGTGGCCGGTGCCACCGGCGATGATAGACCGGTTGCAACTCTGCTTGAGTATCGTCGTCGTCGAAGGTCTCTATATCCGGCGCCTCGAGTTCATCGAGAATGCCGCTTCTGGCAGCTGGAACGCCGGCCACTGCGTTCATAGGCCGAACTGCGCTCGCAAGGGCGGCGGCCCCGGCAATGCCAAACATTCCTGTCAAAAATAGTCGCCGATCCATGGAAACCTCCCAATCTTCAATCAGCGAGACAACAAGGCTAACGATGGGGAGATAGCGCAGTCGATATAAAAGCCCAGAGCCGCGCGGCGATTGGCGGTGGTCCGATCGGCCGGAGGGCGTCGCCGCCTCCTCGAAATCGATCGACAAACACCCGGAGTTTTTGAATGATGGCGGGCCGTGAACGACGAAGATGGGACCTACGTCTACGCTATGGCTACCTAATTCCACGCTACTGCTCTCTGTTTGTCGCTCGCGTTGCAAGGAGGGCTTGACGGCCATCCTACCAGAAGGTAGGGTAGGGCATGAGCAACTTATCTACCACCTCTGACGACATCCTGGCTTGTGCGCGTTCTCTGATTGTCGCTGGCGGCTACAACGGTTTCAGTTATGCCGACATCTCTGATGTGGTCGGGATTCGTAAGGCGAGCATCCATCACCATTTCCCAAGCAAGGTCGATCTGGTCCGAACGCTGGTTGCGCGGTATCGGGAAGAAGCTGAAGCGGGGATGGCGAATCTCGAACTTCAGGTATCCGATCCGCTCGAACAGCTTCGGTTCTACGCTGGGTATTGGGAAGCCTGCATCGCGGATGCCAGCGCTCCGTTTTGTGTCTGCGCGCTGTTGGCAAGCGAGCTCCCTGTTCTGCCCGAGGAAGTTGGCCTTGAGGTCCGGGCGCATTTCCGCTCCCTGTCAGCGTGGCTGACATTCGTGCTGGAGCGTGGCGCGCGGCACGGCCAACTTCAACTGATGAGTACCCCTCGTGCCGAGGCTGAAGCGTTCATGGCAACGGTTCACGGTGCGATGCTTTCGGCACGGGCCTATGGCGATCCGAAGATATTCGGCGTCGTGACAGGCCCCCTCCTGGAGCGACTCCGCGCTTCTCCCCAGATACGGCCCTAGATCTCAAATAACCATAGCCGTGATCGCTCTGCGACGTTCGTCGAGAGCCTCTACCTACTAGTCGAAAGGACGATCCAATGGCGGTTCACAGTGGCGATCTTTCTCGCGCCAGCCAGGAACAATGGCTCAAGCTCTATTACTTCGCTCGGACAGCGTTCTCGGCTGTCTGGGTGGCGGCTGCCTTTACGGTGGGACAGAATTCCGGAGGGATCGCGGCGGTTTTACTCGTGGCTTATCCTGCATGGGATGCCCTCGCCAATTTTGTCGACGCATCGCGCAGCGGAGGATTGGGACAGAATCGCACGCAGACCATTAACGTCGTGGTCAGTGTGGCGACAACGCTCGCGGTCGTTCTCGCGCTGAAGATGAGCATGAATTGGGTGCTCGGGGTGTTCGGCGTATGGGCGATCCTGTCCGGCCTGCTTCAACTCGGCACCGCAGTCCGCCGTTGGAAGAGCTATGGTGCGCAGTGGACGATGATCCTGAGCGGAGGGCAATCAGCACTGGCAGGTACGTTTTTCATCGTGCAGGCGCGGATGCCGATGCCGCCATCCATCACCAACGTGGCCGGCTATGCCGCAGTAGGCGCCCTCTACTTCCTGGTTTCGGCGGTGTGGCTGAGCGTGAGCCAATTGCGGCGGAAGGCTGTATAGCCCGCCATCTTAAGCCATCACCGACCCGATCAGAGATACTGTCAGCCGCTGGTGTCGGCTCGCCGATCTGTCGACAGAACGGAACGACCCACCCCGTCCTTAGACTGGAAAGGAGACCGATATGTCTGGAATTTCACCACTCGGCTGGGTGGATACACTCGGCAGCCTGCCTGCCTCCGGCTACTCACCCAGCGGGTCGAGGTCGAGGAACAAGGAGGTCCGCATCATGGGGTCCAAGAGCAACGTGCTCCGAACCTTGTGGCGCTCTCTAGCTCCGGCGCAAAATTTGATACCCTGGGCGTGTCCGGAATGGACCCCGTTGAAGTGGCGGAGAGGGAGGGATTCGAACCCCCGATGGGCTTGCACCCATGCCGCATTTCGAGTGCGGTGCATTCGACCACTCTGCCACCTCTCCGCGGTCATGGTCCGCCGTTGCCGGCGCGGCGCACTAGATAACGGCTGGACAGGCAGGTTACAAGGGCCAATCTGCCCCGGCGCCGCAGCTTCTGTCCGCGCTTCCTTCGAGGCTCCGGTGGCCCGCTGCTCGATATTTCCCGGACTGGGCTCAACCCATTCGCAGCTTGCCCGCGGCGCTTGCCTTGACTCAAGCCGAACCTTCGGTTAGGGACAGCGCGCAATCGGCGTGGAGGGATCTTCCGCGCCGCTTGTTTTTTGAATCCGCAGACTGACAAAAAGACGGCCGAACCGCCTGAGGCGGTTCATCAAGGCCGACCGAACAGCGAAAGGCAAAAAATGTTCGCAGTCATCAAAACGGGCGGCAAGCAGTATCGCGTTGTCGCCAACGATCTTCTGAAGATCGAAAAACTCGAAGCCAATGTCGGCGACATCGTCGAGATCGGTAGTGTGCTCGCGCATGGCGAGGGCGAGAACGTCACATTCGGTGCGCCGTTCGTCGATGGTGCGACGGTCACCGCCGAAGTCGTCGAGCAGGGCAAGAACCGTACCGTCATCGCCTTCAAGAAGCGCCGCCGGCAGAATTCACGCCGCAAGATCGGCCATCGCCAGCTTTTGACCACCGTCAGGATCGCCGAGATCCTGCTGGGTGGCGCCAAGCCGGCGAAGAAGGCCGCCGCCAAGACCGAAGCGAAGGCCGAGGTTGCAGCCAAGACCGAGGCGAAGGCTGATGCCGCGCCGAAGGCCGAAGCGAAGGCAGAGGCTGCGCCAAAGAAGGAAGCCAAGGCCGAGGCAGGCGCCGCCGCCGCGCCGTTGTTCAAGGCGCCGAAGGGCGAGCCGGACGATCTGACCGTGATCAAGGGCATCGGCCCGGTCGCCGCCGGGCAGCTCAACGAACAGGGCATCGCCACTTTCGCCCAGATCGCCAAGCTGTCCGACAAGGATGTCGCCAAGATCGACGAGCACATGCCGTTCAGCGCCGACCAGATCAAGGACTGGCGCGAGCAGGCCAAGGAATTGGCGAAGAAGTAGAACGAACCGGCGCAATCGTCGCCGGATCGGACTTGAAACGGAACGCGAACGCGTTCATAAGATCGTTTAGGCGCCTCGCGGCGCATCGGAGTAGTTAGATGGCACACAAGAAAGCTGGCGGATCGTCGCGCAATGGTCGCGACTCCCATTCCAAGCGGCTCGGCGTGAAGAAGTTCGGCGGCGAAGCCGTGATTCCGGGCAACATCATCATTCGTCAGCGTGGCACGACGTGGCATCCCGGCACCAATGTCGGCATTGGCACGGACCACACGCTGTTTGCGCTCGAAGCTGGCGCAGTCACCTTCAACAAAAAAGCCAATGGCCGAACCTACGTATCGGTGAACCCGATGACGAAGGCAGCGGAGTAGCCGGTTCCGCACGAGAACACCGGCACCCATCTCGGGAACCGGTGTCTGGCCAAGCCAGGAAATGGATCAGGGGAGATGGGTTTCCATCTCCCCTTTTTCTTGTGCCTGGAGGACTTTGACATGGTTGCCGAAGCGGAAGACTCAGACGACGAAAGTTACGCGATAGATTGCCCCGTCCTGGTCACCGAGCGGCTGGTCATGCGTGCCCCGCGTGAAAGCGACATCGAGCAATTGGTGGCGCTCGCCGACAACCGCCATGTCGCGGAAATGTTGGCCCGCATGCCGCATCCCTATGGCGAGGCCGAGGCACGCGCCTTCCTCGCCATGACAGCATCGCGCCGAGCGGGAATCGCCTATGCGCTGACGCTGGCTGGCACCGAGACCTTCGTCGGCTGCGCCGGGCTCAACACCACGGATCGCGGGCTGGAGCTCGGGTACTGGATCGGCGAGCCGTACTGGAAACGCGGCTATGCGACTGAGGCAGCGCACGCACTGGTCGACCTTGCCTTCCAGAGAACCACGATCCAGGTGCTGCACGCCTCGACGCGGGTCATCAATCCGGCCTCGCGCCGGGTCATCCACAAATGCGGCTTCCAGTATGCCGGCCAGGGCATGCTGAACTCGATCGTTGCCGGCCAGGTGCCGGTCGAGCGCTACCGCCTTGATCGCAAGACCTGGACCAGCCTCAGGAACTGGGTGCACTTTTGATCGGCGCTGCTCACGCCATCTCGACCCAGACCGGCACGTGGTCGGAGCCGACCGCTTGCCGGTCGACCCACAGGCGGTTTAGCGATTTGGCGAGCGAGGCGCTGGCAAAGACATAGTCGATGCGCTTGTGGCGGCTTGCATCATCCGGCCGCTTGGGGTCGACCCAGGTGATGAGATCGGCGCCGGCAGCGCCGAGGCGCGCGGCGGCATCGACGGCGAGGTCGGCGGTCACCGGCATGCCGAATTCATGGTCAGGCTGGCCGGCGAGTTCGACATATTCCGGCGATCCGGCCAGCATGTTGAAGTCGCCCATGACGACGAAGGCTTCGGGATAAGGCAGGTCCGGCAAGCCGATCTCGGCGACGCCGGAGAGCCCACCGCCCTCAAGCGGGTAGTTCAACAGGCGTTGGCGCAGAAAGCGGATCTGGCTCAGCCGTTCAACGGGGCTGCGGTGGTCGAGATGGGTGGAATAGAAGCGGATGAAACCAAGCGGCGTTTCGATCAGCGCCTCCAGTGCGCCGCGCTGGAAGTTCATCGCTTCGAAACTGCGGCTGCGCGGCAAAAGGAGATTGCGCGACAGATGGATCGGCGTTCTCGACAGCACCATGTTGCCGAGCTGGAAGGTGGTCGTGATGGCTCGGCCGTTCTCCAGACGCGAGCCGGCGTCGGCCTCGAAATTGCTGCCGTAGACGGCAAAATAGTCGGGCAGTGCCTCGCCGAGCTCGGCCACCATGTCGCGGCCGCCATTGTTGGGATTGGCGCGGGTGACCTCCTGCAGCGCGATCACGTCGGCGCCGCGCACGGCATCGGCGATGCGGCCGGCATCATAGCGGCCGTCGAGACCGATGCCGTAGTGGATGTTGTAGGTTACCAGCTTCATTGCGACTCCGGCCATGTTCATAAACAGCCCTCGCCCTTCGCCCTGCCTTGGTTTAGAGCAGTGCCGAAGGTTTAGAGCAATGCCGCAAGGCCACTAGCAGAAACTCAGCAATCCGATGAAATTTCTCGATCAAGCCAAAGTCTACATCCGCTCCGGCGACGGCGGCGCCGGTTCGGTGTCGTTCCGGCGCGAAAAGTTCATCGAGTTCGGCGGTCCGGACGGCGGCGACGGCGGCCGCGGCGGTGATGTCTGGGTGGAGGCGGTCAATGGACTGAACACGCTGATCGACTATCGCTATCAACAGCATTTCAAGGCCAAGACCGGGACGCACGGCATGGGCCGCGACATGACCGGCGCCAAGGGTGCCGACGTGACGCTGAAAGTGCCGGCCGGCACGCAGGTCTTTGCCGAGGATAACGAGACGCTGATCTGCGATCTGACCGTCGTTGGCCAGCGCTTCCTTTTGGCCAAGGGCGGCAATGGCGGCTTCGGCAACCAGCATTTCAAGACCTCGACCAACCAGGCCCCGCGCCGCGCCAATCCCGGCCAGCCGGGCGAAGAGCTCAACATCTGGCTCAGGCTCAAGCTGATCGCCGATGCCGGCCTGGTCGGGCTGCCCAATGCCGGCAAGTCGACCTTTCTGGCGGCGGTCACCGCGGCCAAGCCGAAGATCGCCGATTATCCCTTCACCACGCTGCATCCCGGCCTTGGCGTGGCCCGCATTGACGGTCGCGAATTCGTCATTGCCGATATTCCGGGCCTGATCGAAGGCGCGCATGAAGGTGTCGGCATCGGCGACCGCTTCCTTGGCCATGTCGAGCGCACGCGTGTCCTTCTACATCTTGTCTCGGCGCAGGAAGAAAATCCGGCCGATGCCTACAAGACCGTGCGTGCCGAGCTCGAAGCCTACGGCAATGGGCTGACCGACAAGGTCGAAATCGTCGCGCTTTCCCAGGTCGACATACTCGATGCCGACGCACGCAAGAAGAAGGCCGCCTCGCTGAAACGCGCGGCCGGCCGCGCGCCGATGCTGCTTTCGGCAGTCACCGGCGAAGGCGTCGAAGCAGTGTTGCGCGCGCTGATGGCTGTGGTGGCGGAGGCGCGCGAAGCTGTCGCTGCGCCGGTCGAGACGCGCTGGAACACATAGCCATGGCCGCGCAATCGCTGAAAAATTATCGGCGCATTGCCGTCAAGATCGGCTCGGCGCTGCTTGTCGACCGCACGACGGGCCTGAAGCGCGACTGGCTGGCCTCGCTTGCCGGCGACATCGCCGTGCTGGCCAATAGCGGCGCCGAAATTCTCGTCGTGTCTTCCGGGGCGATTGCACTCGGCCGCACCATCCTCGGCCTCGGCAAGCGGGCGCTGAAGCTCGAGGAGAGCCAGGCTGCTGCTGCCGTCGGGCAGATCGCCTTGGCCGGCGCCTGGTCGGATGCGCTCGGCAAGAATGGCTTGAAATCGGGCCAGATCCTGCTGACGCTCGGCGACACCGAAGAGCGCCGCCGCTATCTCAACGCGCGGGCGACGATCTCGACACTGCTCAAGATGAAGGCGCTACCGGTCATCAACGAGAACGATACGGTGGCCACCTCCGAAATCCGCTATGGCGACAACGACCGGCTGGCGGCGCGTGTCGCCACCATGATGGGCGCCGATCTTTTGGTGCTGCTTTCCGACATTGACGGGCTCTACACGGCGCCGCCGGCGCGCGACCCGCAAGCCCGGTTCATTCCGGTCGTCGACCGCATCACCCCCGACATCGAAGCGATGGCGGGTGCCGCCGCTTCGGAATTGTCGCGCGGCGGCATGCGCACCAAGCTCGACGCCGGCAAGATCGCGACCGCCGCCGGCACCGCCATGATCATCACATCAGGCACGCGGCTGTCGCCGTTGCTGGCAATCGAGCGCGGCGAGCGCGCCACCTTCTTCCGGCCGAGCGCCAATCCGGTCAAGGGCTACAAGACCTGGATCGCCGGGCAGCTCGAACCGGCGGGACGGCTGACCGTCGATGCCGGCGCCATCGGCGCGCTGCTCTCCGGCAAGTCGCTGCTGCCGGCCGGCGTCAAACTGGTCAGCGGCAATTTTGCGCGTGGCGACACGGTGGCGATCTTGTCGCCCGAGGGCCGCGAGATAGCGCGCGGGCTGGTTGCCTATGATGCCGCCGATGCCGTAAGGATCGCTGGCCTGAAGACGACCGAGATCGAAACCGTGCTCGGCTACGAGGCGCGTTCGGCGATGATCCACCGCGATGACCTTGTGGTGAGCGGCGCGACCGACTGAGAAAGGGCTCCATGCACGCTACTTGCGGGGTTCAGGCGGCCATTTAGGCGGGTTGCGGTATCTTTCCTCAACGTCGCGTTTAGTTCTCAGCAACTCGCTGCAGCCTCCCAGTTCTGCTTCGATCCCAGCCTTGGCTCGTCGATCCACCTCGATTTGGGAAATGTCCTTGTCGTCCCCGGCGACGACATCGCGAATAAGCCCGTCGGTCGTTGTTATTTTCGCACTTGTATCCTCCTTCGTCCTTTTTTCTATTTCCGCTTCAAGCCGAGCCCGCGGCCCACATCCATGGAGCTCCTCGACAACGACGGCAATCCGAGAGGGCGGTGTCGCCGGTGCGCCGCAGTAGCGTTCAGCAAAAGCAAGTTGCACCATCAAGCTGTACGCAATCAAAGCCATCCCGTCGGGGCTCTCGCCAGGCTCGAACTTGTCGTCGCAGTAGTCGGCGGCGTGAAGGCCTGTCGGCAGGAGCATCGCGCCGACAGCAACGAGAATTATGAAGCTCTTCATTCTACTCCCCCAGATTTGCGGCCATTGCCGCGAAGGCCGGCCGCGTGTAAATCCACCAAGCTTCACCGGAGCGGTCAGATGCTGAACAAACACAAAGGCGAAGATGTAGCCAGTTTGATGGCACGGACGGGCCGTAAGGCCCGCGCCGCCGCCCGACCGCTGGCCATCGCCACCACCGCCGCCAAGAATGCGGCGCTTCTCGCCATGGCCGACGCGGTCGTTTCCCGTGAGCAGGACATTCTTGACGCCAATGCCATCGATGTCTCGAATGGCCACGAGTCCGGGCTTTCCGGCTCGTCCATGGACCGGCTGAAGCTGGATCCGGCGCGCATCCGCGCAATGGCCGACGGTATTCGCGAAATCGCCGCACTCGGCGATCCGGTTGGGGATGTCATCGCGGCTTGGGACCGGCCGAACGGCCTGCATATCGAACGGGTGCGCACGCCGCTCGGCGTCGTCGGCGTCATTTACGAGAGCCGGCCGAACGTTACCGCGGATGCTGGCGCGCTGTGCCTCAAGGCGGGCAATCCAGTAATCCTGCGCGGCGGCTCGGATTCACTCAATTCTTCCGCCGCGATCCACGCTTGCCTGGTCGAAGGGCTGGAGGCAGCCGGGCTGCCGCAAGATGCCATTCAGCTTGTGCCGACCACCGACCGCGCCGCCGTCGGCGAAATGCTGAAAGGGCTTTCCGGCAATCTCGAGGTCATCATTCCGCGCGGCGGGCGCAGTCTGGTCGAGCGTGTGCAGAACGAGGCGCGGGTGCCGGTCTTCGCGCATCTCGAAGGCATCTGCCATGTCTATGTCGACCGCTCAGCCGATCTCGGCATGGCGGTCAAGATCGCCGTCAACGCCAAGATGCGGCGCACCGGGGTGTGCGGTGCCGCCGAGACGCTGCTGGTCGACCGTGCCGTCGCGTCGACGCATCTGGTGCCGATCCTCGAGGCACTGCGGGCGGCAGGGTGCGAGATCCACGCCGATGCCGAGGTGCTGAAACATTACGCCGATGCCCGGCCCGCGACCGACGCCGACTGGGTGACCGAGTATCTCGACGCGATCATCGCGGTGAAGCTGGTCGACGGGATTGGCGGCGCCATCGAGCATATCGAGAATTTCTCCTCGCATCACACCGAGGCGATCATCGCCGAGGACGCCACAGCGGTCGACCGGTTCTTCAACGAGATCGATTCGGCGATCCTTCTGCACAACGCCTCGACCCAGTTTGCCGATGGCGGCGAGTTCGGCATGGGCGCCGAGATCGGCATCGCCACCGGCAAGATGCATGCACGCGGGCCGGTCGGCGTCGAGCAGCTGACCTCGTTCAAATACCGCGTACGCGGGTCGGGACAGGTGAGGCCTTGAGCGCCGGTCTTACCCTCCCCCTTGTGGGGAGGGTGGCGAGCATCGCGAGCCGGGTGGGGGTGCGACGCTGAACTCTGCAACACCCCCACCCCCCGCCCCGGCGCGGGGCGGCCCCCCCCCCCCGGGGGGGGGGGGGGGGGCCCCCCCGGCGGGGGGGGGGGGCCCCGCGACGCTGAACTCTGCAACACCCCCACCCCGCTCCGCTTCGCGGATCGACCCTCCCCACAAGGGGGAGGGTAAGGAATCCGTATCCTCCCACTATCTGCACATGCCGCATGCCGGGAAAGGCGTGGCGGTCGGGCTGTTCGGTGGTTCATTCAACCCGCCGCATGCCGGCCACGCGCTGGTCGCCGAGATCGCGCTCAGACGCCTTGCGCTCGACCAGTTGTGGTGGATGGTGACGCCCGGCAATCCGCTCAAGAATGCCGGAGACCTGGCGCCGCTGGCCGAGCGGCTGCAGCTATCCGAAAAGATCGCCAAGAACCCGAAGATCAAGGTCACCGCCTTCGAGGCGGCCCACCGCGTCCGCTTCACCGCCGACACGCTGGCGCTGGTCAAGGCGCGTAACCCCGGCGTCGATTTTGTCTGGATCATGGGCGCCGACTCGCTTCGCGACTTCCACCGCTGGCAGCGCTGGCGCCGCATCGTGATGACGTTCCCGATCGCGGTGGTCGACCGGCCAGGCGCGACGCTGTCGTTCCTGTCGTCGGTGGTCGCCAAAACCTTCGACTATGCCCGCGTCGACGAAGGCGACGCACCGCGGCTCGCCCGCATGACGGCGCCGGCCTGGACCTTCATCCACGGCCCGCGTTCGTCGCTGTCGTCGAGCGCGATCCGCAAGGTGGCAAAGGGCTGAACCGGCGCGGAAGGCAAGTCCCGGTGATGTCGCTTTTGCGGCTGCCTTGACCTGCTTGATGGGCGATCCTCGGTCATGACGATTCTCGAGCGCGACCAGGACAAGAACGGTCTAGGGCAGCCGGCGCCGTCGATCGCCATTGCCAGCATCCTTTTGTCGATGGCGCTGATCGCCGTCGGCAATGGGCTGATGTTCGCCTATATCCCAGTCCGGCTCGGCGCCGAGGGCTTCGATCCGACATGGGCGGGGCTGATCGTCACCGGTCTTTCGGCCGGCGGCCTTGCCGGCTGTATCCTGACCGGGCCGCTGGTGCGGCGCGTCGGTCATGCCCGCGCATTCATGGTGCTGTCGGCGCTGATCGTGCTATCCAACGCCGCCGTAGGCGCCGGGCCGCATCCATTGCCGTGGATCGCTGCACGGGCGCTCTACGGCTTTGCCATTTGCGGACTATTCATCGTCGCGCAGAGCTGGCTGAACGATGTCATCGACAACGCCATCCGCGGCCGGGTCATGGCTACCTTCTACGTTGCCTATGTCGCCGGCCTCGGCGTCGGCTATTCGACGCTGGCGTTGGTCGATATCCGCGCGGCCGACGCGCCGCTGATCGGCATCGTCTTCACCGCGCTGTCGATCCTCCCCGTCGGGCTGACGCGGCTTGCGCAGCCACCGTCGCCGCAAGCAGCGTCCGTGGCGCTCGGCCGGGCCTGGCGGATTTCGCCGGTCGGCGTTGCCGGCATGCTTGCCGTCGGCGGCCTGTCGATGACGATTTCGGGTTTTGTGCCAATCCATGCCACGGCCAAGGGCTACAGCCAGGCCGACGTCGCATTGCTGCTTTCGGCGATGCCGGTCGGCACGCTGATCCTGCAGATTCCGCTCGGCTGGATTTCCGACCGCACCGACCGGCGCTTTGTGCTGATCGCAGCGTCGGCACTTGCCGCAGCGGCAGGCCTGTTTGCCTTGGGTTTCGACGGCGGCGCGCTGGCGGCGCTGCTCGTCATCTACGTGGTCTGGGACGGCGCCTCGGAATCGATCTATTCGCTGGCCAGCGCCCATGCCGGCGACCGCGCCGGCAAGGACGATATGGTGGCGCTGTCGAGCTCGCTTTTGTTTGCCTGGTCGTTGTCCGGCTTCGTCGTGCCCGGCATTGTGACCGGGCTTTCCGCCATCTACGGCACGCAGACCTTCATTTATGTGGCGATCGTCATTGCCGCCGCCTATTGCCTGTTCGTTCTCTGGCGCGTCGTCATGGTGCGGCCCGTGCCCGCCACCGAGACCGGCAGTTTCGCGCCGATGACGGCGCAGGCGCCGTTGCCTGTCGATCTCGCCTTCGCGCCCGAAGATCAGCGCGGGCGCGGAGAGCTTTGAGGGGCATCCTGCCAGCTGGCTGCAACGCTCTATTGCTGCGTGGCTGAGGCCTCCGGCTGCGGCGCTTGCGGCGCCGGCGCCGGAATTGAAAGACCTTCGGCATCGAAGGCCTGCTTGACCCCTTTGGTGAGGTCGATCTGGGCGGCGAAGAAATCGGCAGCCGCCGTCCAGTAGCGTAAGGTGATGGCGACGTTGCTGTCGCCGACAGTCGCGACAAAGGCGATCGGCGCCGGCTGCCGCCTGACGCGCCTTTCGGCGGCGGCGACGCCGAGCATGGTCTTTTGCGCGAAATCGATGTCGTTCCACGAGCCGATGCTGAGCGTGATGTCGCCGCGACGCACACCGTTGCGGGTGAAGTTGCGGACCGGCTGGTTCCATAGGGTCGAGTTGGGCGCAAGCACGTAGACGCCTTCGACCGTCCTCAGCGTGGTAGCGAATAGCCCGATCTCCTCGACGGTGCCGGATATGGCGCCGACCTCGACATATTCGCCGATGCGGAACGGCCGCAGCGCCAGGAGCATGATGCCGGCGGCAATGTTCTGCAGCGTGCCTTGCAGCGCCAGGCCGATGGCCAGGCCGGCGGCACCGATGGCGGCAATGATCGAAGCCGTCTGCACGCCGAACTGGCCGAGAACCATGATCACGACAAGCCCCAGAATGGCGTAGCGGACGACCTGCGAGAAGAAATGGCGGAGCGTTTCGTCGAAGCCGCTGATATGGCCGAGGCCGGCATAGATCGAACGCTCGGCGAGGCCGGCGACGATGTAGCCGATGACCAGCAGGATGACGGCGCCGACCGCCGAAAGCGAGTAGGAGACGATCAGCGTACTTAGTTGCGCAAGGCCGGATTGCACGGTGAGGAGGGCGTTCTGGGGATCGATCGGCATGTCGGGGATTCCGGTTCATGGATGAGCCGATAACCGCTGCGGGGCGAGGCGGTTCCGATTTCTCGCCTGGAAAAGCCGCAATGCGGCACGACATTCGGCCGTTACGAGATGTCGGTTTGCGAGCGCCGTCTTGAAACTGCAACGCAACTCTGCCTATCTAAGCAGTGTCACCTGATTTTAGGGGTGATTTGGTTGTTCTTGCTGCGAAAGGAAATACACTGAGAACAGCACTGCGGAAGAAGGCCGACATCGTGCCTTCGCCGGCCGGGATCAGCGTAAACGACGCCGTGTCCCGCGCCATCAAGACAGTCCTTGCCAGTCTGGAAGACTCCAAGGCCGAAAATATCGTCTCAATCGACATTCAGGGAAAATCGAGCCTCGGCGACTACATGGTCGTCGCGTCGGGCCGATCGCACCGTCATGTCTCGGCTGTCGCCGATCATCTCCTCAAGGCGCTGAAGGATGCCGGGCTCGGCACTGCGCGCGTCGAGGGGCTGGCTGGCGCCGACTGGGTCCTGATCGATTCGGGCGACATCATCGTCCATGTCTTCCGTCCCGAGGTCCGCGACTTCTACAATCTCGAAAAGATGTGGCAGGCGCCGGATCTCGAGGAAGACACCCTCCACTGAGCCGTATTTGTCTTGATGCATGTCGTTGTCCGACATGCATCAGCGGCTCTTCGAGACAGGGATGAAGATTACCGTTCATGCCGTGGGCCGAATGAAAGCCGGCCCCGAGAAGCAGTTGGCCGATCGCTATTTCGAGCGCTTCGCCAAAAGCGGCCCTGCTGTAGGCCTCGAATTCGCCGGGATCGCCGAGATTGCCGAAGGCCGGGCGCAGACGGCCAATGAGCGCCGGCGCGAGGAAGGCCAGAAGCTGCAGACGCACTTGCAGCCCGGCACGGCGCTGATGCTGCTGGATGAGCGCGGCAAGAACCTTTCCTCCGAGGATTTCGCCGGCCGCATAAGCTTCCTGCGCGATGGCGGGCGCAAGGCGCTGGTGATTGCCATTGGCGGCGCCGACGGCCATGACCAGTCGCTGCGCGACCTGGCTGATCTGACGGTGTCGCTCGGCGCGCTGACCTGGCCGCATCAGCTGGTCCGCGTGATGCTGGGCGAGCAGCTTTACAGGGCGGCCACAATCCTTTCCGGCCATCCCTACCATCGTTCATGAAGCCGGCTCGATCAGCGAATTGACGCCAGCCGCCCGGATTTTTGCCCCAATGCTCACAGAGGTTTGCGGATGGCGGCCGGGGCTCGAACATGGTTGATGGTTCGTTAACGAAGCCGCGCATAGAGTTGGGCTTCAATGTCTGAAGACTGGAAATCACGAACGGGCTCTTGGCGCGCGCGCTACGGCATCGCCGTCGCGGCGATCGTGCTTTCGCTCGGGGTCGCGCGGGCCGAGAACACGCTCGACCTGGCGCCCGACCCGGACCAGAGCCGCGCCGAATACGAAAAGGTGTCGAAAGAGATCACGCTGTCGTCCGATCGGCTGGCCAAGCTCGCCGCCGACATAGCGGCGGTCAAGAAGGACCACGCCTCGATCACGGCGGCGCTGATCCAGTCGGCGATGACCGAGCAGAAGCTCGGCCAAGACATCGAGGATATCGGCGGCAAGCTGGAAGGGCTGAAGGCCGAGGAGCAGAAGATCCGCGCCTCACTGGCCGCTAGACGCAACGTTCTGGCCGAAGTGCTCGGCGCGCTGCAGCGCATGGGGCTCAATCCGCCGCCTGCGATCCTGGTCAAGCCCGAGGATGCATTGTCGTCGGTGCGCAGCGCCATCCTGCTCGGTGCCGTGGTGCCGGAACTGCGACAGCAGACTGACATATTGCTGGCCGATCTCAAAGAGCAGTCGCGGGTGACGGCCTCGATCGAGGCCGAGCGGGCGCGGCTGACGTCAGCGGTCGGCGAACAGGCGGCGGAAAAAAAGCGGCTCAGCATGCTACTCGAAGCCAAGCAGAAGCTCGCCGCCGATACGGAAACCGCGTTGGCCGCCGAAAAGCAGCGGTCCGCGACGCTGGCGGCCAAGGCCGGCAGCCTGAAAGAGCTGATCGCATCGCTGGAGGCCGACAGGGCCCGCAAGGCGGCGGATGCGGCCAAGGCAGCCGAGCAAAAAACGGCGGACGCCGACAAGGGCCCGGCATCGGGCCCGGCGGCGCCGACGGAATTGGCCTCGCTGCCGGTGCCGGAGAGCAACAGGCTCACCGCTGCCGCACCGTTTTCCGCGCTTCAAGGGCAGATCGCGCTGCCGGTCACCGGCAGGATCAAGCGGCGCTTCGGTGCCGACGACGGTAACGGCGCGGTGATGCTCGGTGACATGGTTGCGACACAATCGGGAGCCATCGTCACAGCGCCGGCGGATGGAAATGTGCTTTATGCGGGGCCTTTCCGCTCTTACGGTCAACTCTTGATCCTGAATGCGGGTGACGGCTATCATGTCGTCCTGGCGGGGATGAGCAGAATCAGCGTCGCGTCTGGCCAGTCGGTGCTCGCAGGAGAACCGGTCGGCGCGATGGGAGAGGCCCGGGTGGCGAGCACCTCGGCATCGAAGAATGGAAATGCCACACCGGAGCTCTATGTCGAGTTCCGCAAGGATGGAAAACCCGTCGATCCGGCCCCATGGTGGGCGGACCGTTTTTCTGGAAGGACGTGAATGATGCGGAAACTGTCGCTTCTGTTTGCCGGTGCGCTGATGGGTGCATCGGCGATGAGCCTGGTCTATGGCGCGCCCGGCTCGACGGCGAAGGCTGCGGGCTCCGAGACCTACAAGCAATTGGCGATCTTCGGCGACATCTTCGAACGGGTGCGGGCGAATTATGTGACGCCGCCCGACGACAAATCGCTGGTCGAAAATGCCATTAACGGCATGCTGTCCTCGCTCGACCCGCACTCCTCCTACATGAATGCCGAAGAAGCGCAGGACATGCGCGTGCAGACCAAGGGCGAATTCGGCGGCCTCGGCATCGAGGTCACCATGGAGAACGACCTGGTCAAGGTGATCACGCCGATCGACGATACGCCTGCCGCCAAGGCTGGTGTGCTCGCCGGCGACTATATCGCCAAGATTGACGGCGAGGAGGTTCGCGGCCTGACCCTCAACGACGCCGTCGAGAAGATGCGCGGGCTGGTCAACACGCCGATCAAGCTCACAATCCTGCGCCAGGGCGCCGACAAGCCGATCGAACTGACGGTCGTGCGCGACATCATCAAGGTGAAGGCGGTCAAGTTCCGGGTCGAGAACGACATCGGCTACATGAAGATCACCTCCTTTACCGAAAAGACCTATGACGACCTCGAGAATGCCATCGACACCATCAAGAAGCAGGTGCCGAACGACAAGCTCAAGGGTTACGTGCTCGATCTGCGTCTCAACCCAGGCGGTTTGCTCGACCAGGCGGTGAGCGTGTCGGATGCCTTCCTCGACCGTGGCGAGATCGTCTCGACGCGCGGCCGCGATCCGAAGGACGTCACCCGCTTCGACGCGCGGTCCGGCGACGACATCGGCGGCAAGCCGCTGATCGTGCTCGTCAATGGCGGCTCGGCCAGTGCATCGGAAATCGTCGCCGGTGCGCTGCAGGATCTGCGCCGCGCCACGGTGGTCGGCACGCAGTCCTTCGGCAAAGGTTCGGTGCAGACCATCATCCCGCTCGGCGAGAACGGGGCGCTGCGGTTGACGACGGCGCTCTATTACACGCCGTCCGGCAAGTCGATCCAGGGCAAGGGCATCACGCCCGACATCAAGGTCGACCAGCCACTGCCGGCGGAACTGCAGGGCAGGGATCTGACGCGCGGCGAATCGGACCTCAAGGGCCATATCAAGGGCGCCGACGAAGGCACGACCGGTTCGGGCTCAGCCGCCTATGTGCCGCCGGAGCCGAAGGACGATTTGCAGCTCATCTATGCCGAGCAGCTGCTGCGCGGCCAGAAGACCGATCCGGCGTTCCCGCCGAATCCGCAAAAGGCCGTGTTGAACCAGTAAGGGCGGGCAAGCCGGGGCCAAACAGGTCTGGCTGCCTGAGCGAAGCGATGCGATGCTGCCGGGGCCGCGAGGCTCCGGCAGTTTGATTCGGGGCCGCGGCCGGGATGCTGCGCACCTCGATGAAATGGGGCGGGCCGATATTTGGATTTGCGCCTTCGGAAAAGGTTTCTTTCGGAGACGCGCGCCGGGGGTGCGGGGCTTGGCTGATATCGGCAAGGACATAGAACGACCTCTCGGACAGGCGATCCGGCCGCCGCGCGCAGGCAGCGGGATCAGCGCCGGTGCGGTCGTGGCCGCGCTTGTCGTGCTGGCCGTGGTCGGCGTTTCCGGCGCGATCGCCTTGCGCGACAAGCCGTTTCGGAAGCTGCAAGAAGCCGCCGTTTCGACGCCGAAGATGCCGGCAGCGGCGGATACCGCCGCGGCGCCGGCCAAGGCGACGCCCGAAATGGAAGCGCCAAGCAACGCAAGCGAACAGAAGACAGGCGGGCAGAAGACAAGCGAACAGAAGACGGGCGAACAGAAGACGGGCGGTCCGCAGATCATCCATGTACAGACCGAGGAGGGTGACGGTCCACCCAAGGCCATCGTCATCAGCGACCCTTCGACAATCGGCCAGAACCTCAGGATCGCGCACATTCCCGACAAGGCGCTGATCGAGGCCAGCGAGACCGGTCCGCTGCCGATCCGCGCCGACGACGGCCGGCGCCCGTTCGACGTCTATGCGCGGCCGTGGTCCGGCGCACGCGGTGCACGCGTGGCGCTCGTTATCGGCGGGCTTGCAGTGTCCCAGACCGGCACGCAGGCAGCCATCTCCAAGCTGCCGGCGGAGGTCACGCTGGCCTTCGCGCCGCATGGCAACAGTATCGGCCGCTGGATGCAGGCGGCGCGGCAGAGCGGCCATGAGATCATCATGCAGGTGCCGCTCGAGCCGTTCGATTATCCGAACGTCAATCCCGGCCGCAACACGCTGACCGTGGCAGCGGCGCCGGACGAGAATTTGAAGAATTTACGCTGGGTGCTGTCGCGAACGACCAACTACACCGGCGTCATGAACTATATGGGCGCCCGCTTTTCGGCCGACGCGACGGCGATGGGGCCGTTGATGGCCGAGCTTGGCAAGCGTGGTCTTGCTTATGTCGACGACGGTTCGTCGGCGCGCAGCCTGGCACCCGAATTGGCGCTGAAGGACGGCGTGCCGTTCGTTGGCGGCGACACGGCGATCGACGCGGTGCAGGACCGCGGCGCCATATTGAAGAAACTGGATGGGCTGGAAGCGACGGCGCGAGCGAAAGGGTTTGCCGTCGGCGTCGGCTCGGCCTTCGACCTGACGGTCGATACCGTGTCGTCCTGGGTGACCGAGGCCAAGAAGCGCGGCATCGAGATCGTGCCGATTTCGGCGGTCGCCATAGACCCGGAAAAAGGCTGACATGGCAAAGAACAAGCTCGTTGACCCGGAAACACTGCCTTACCGGCCCTGTGTAGGAGTGATGGTCCTCAATGGCGCCGGCCTGGTCTGGGTTGGTCATCGCATTGCCGAGCCGGACAGCGAATTCGCTGGAACGACGCAGCTCTGGCAGATGCCACAGGGCGGCATCGACGATGACGAGGAGCCGCTGCCTGCCGCGGAGCGCGAACTCTACGAAGAGACCGGCATGCGCTCGGTGTCGCTGCTGGCCGAGGCGCCGCACTGGATCAAGTACGACCTGCCGGCCCATCTGGTCGGCATCGCCTTCAAGGGACGATATCGCGGCCAGACGCAGAAATGGTTTGCCTTCCGCTTCCACGGTGACGAAAGCGAGATCGAGATCAATCCGCCGCCGGGTGGCCACAAGGCCGAGTTCGACCGGTGGGCGTGGCGGCCGATGCTGGAATTGCCCGGCCTGATCGTGCCGTTCAAGCGCAAGGTCTATGAAGGCGTGGTGGCAGCGTTCCAGCATCTGGTGGCGTAGCCGCCGGCCTTCCGCTAAAACAGGTCGGCATGAACGATATCTCCAGCAAATCTCTTCCGCAGACCGTCTCTCTTCCGCAGACCGGCGCCCCGAGTGAGCTGATCAGCGAAGCGGCGGCGGGGGCGATCCTGACCATCGATCTCGGCGCCGTCCGTGAGAATTACCGGCGGCTGAAGGCGCGGCTGGCCGGCGTCAGCTGTGCAGGAGTGGTCAAGGCCGACGGTTACGGGATTGGCGCGGCGCCGGTGGCCGCGGCACTGATGGCTGAAGGCTGCGCCATGTTCTTTGTCGCGCATTTGACCGGAGGCATCTTGCTGCGCAAGGCGCTCGGCTCAAGCCCGGCCATCTACGTGCTGAACGGCATTCCGCCGGGCGCCGAAAGGGAGGCGGTTGCGGCGGGGCTTTGCACCGTCGTCAACAGCATCAGCCAGGTCGCGGCATGGCGTGAGGCGGCGGCGCGTGTGGGCCGTAAATTGCCGGCCGCCATCCAGGTCGACAGCGGCATGTCGCGGCTCGGCATGACACCGTCCGAGGTGAAAGCTGTCGCGCAGGATCCGCAGGCTTTCGACGGTGTCGAACTGACCTTCGTGATGAGCCATCTCGCCTGCGCCGACGAACCCGAGCAACCGGCCAACGAGCAGCAGCGGCTGGAATTCGAACGGCTGCGCAGGATGCTGCCGGAGGCGCCGGCTTCGCTTGCCAACTCATCAGGCATTTTTCTCGGACAGCGCTATCACTACGATCTCGCTCGTCCCGGTGCCGCTCTCTATGGCATCAATCCGACGCCGGCGAAGGAAAACCCGATGCTGCCGGTGGTGCGATTGCAGGCCAAGGTCATCCAGACGCGGATGCTGGAGGCCGGCGCCGGTGTCGGCTACGGTCACACTTTCCGCGCCAAAACTCCGCTTGTCGCGGCGACGATTTCGCTCGGCTATGGCGATGGCTGGCATCGACGCGCCGCCTCCGCCGCCTGGTTCGAAAATGTGCGGCTGCCCTTCGTCGGCCGGGTTTCGATGGATTCGATCATCCTCGACATTTCCGCACTGCCGCCCGGCAGGCTGGAGGCCGGCGACCTCGTTGAACTGATCGGGCCGTCATCGCAGACGGTGGACCAGGTAGCCGGCCATGCCGGCACCATCGGCTATGAGGTCCTGACCAGCCTCGGCCACCGCTTCCATCGGCGCTATGTGAATGGATAGAGACGCAAGCTGCTTGCTCTTTATGCGTGTCGTTTCCCAACAAGCATCGGGCACTTGGCTGGGGCACTAAAATCCGGCAGACAGAAGGCGGCAATAACCCCGGTCTCGAACCCTGACGAGACGTCTTTGCGGAGAACCAAGCGATGAAGATCTTCGTGCTGGGCGGCGGCGTGATCGGGGTTACCACCGCCTACTTTCTTGCCGAGGCCGGCCATCAGGTGACGGTGATCGATCGCCAGAAAGGCCCGGCGCTGGAAACCAGCTTTGCCAATGCCGGCGAGATCTCGCCCGGCTATGCCTCGCCCTGGGCCGGGCCTGGCGTTCCGCTGAAGGCCATCAAATGGCTTTTGATGAAGCACGGTCCGCTGGTGGTACGGCCGGCGCTCGATCCGCATATGTGGATATGGCTGGTCAAGATGCTGCGCAATTGCACGACGCAGCGCTATGCGCTGAACAAGGCGCGCATGGTGCCGCTGGCCGAGTACAGCCGCGACGCGCTGAAGGCGCTGCGCGAGGCCGCCGGCATCGCCTATGACGAGCGCGCCAAGGGCACGCTGCAGCTTTTCCGAACGCAAAAGCAGCTCGATGGCGTCGGCGGCGATGTCGAGGTGCTGAAGACCTATGGCGTCCCCTACGAGATACTCGACCCCGACGGCTGCATTGCGGCCGAGCCCGCGCTGGCTGGCGTGCGCGAAAAAATCGTCGGTGGCCTGCGGTTGCCCGGCGATGAAACCGGCGACTGCAAGATGTTCACCGACAGGCTTGCCGAGCTTTGCGTGGCACGCGGCGTCACCTTCGAATACGACACAGAGATACGGCGTGTCGTCAAGAAGCGCGATCGCATCACCAACATCAGCACCAGCAAGGGCTGGATGGTCGCGGATGCCTATGTGATGGCGATGGGCAGCTATTCGGCGCGGTTCATGCGCATGCTGAAGCGGCCCATCCCGGTTTACCCGGTCAAGGGCTATTCGATCACCCTGCCGGTCAAGGACGCCACCGCCGCACCTGTATCGACGGTGATGGACGAGAGCTACAAAGTGGCGATCACCCGGCTCGGCGATCGTATCCGGGTCGGCGGTACGGCGGAGATTTCCGGCTTCGACATGCGGCTGCACGAATCGCGGCGCCATACGCTCGAACATTCGGTCGGCGACCTTTTCCCGGGCAGCGGCGACATGCGGTCGGCGACCTTCTGGTGCGGGCTGCGGCCGATGACGCCGGACGGGCCGCCGCTGATCGGCCGCACCGATTTCTCCAACCTCTATCTCAACACCGGCCACGGCACACTCGGCTGGACCATGGCCTGCGGCTCGGCCAAGGTTCTGGCCGACATCATCTCCAGCCGGGTGCCTGACATCAACATCAGCAATCTCGGGCCGGAACGATACGCTAAGTAAGGTCGGCCCAGCAGCCGACACGGCGTCACACGAACAATTCCCGGTCCCGTTCAACGGCCTTGGTGATGAAGCTCGCGACGATCTGGACGCGGCGCAGCGGCCTGACCGATTCATGATAGACCAACCAGTAAGCGCGGCGGATGGGTGCGACGATATCGAGAGGCACCAGCTCCGGCATCGAGCGGGCAACGAAGGTGTGCAGGATGCCGATGCCGGCGCCGGAACGCACCGCTTCGGCCTGACCGAGCGCGGAGGAAATGGCGAAGCTGGTGCGCCAGTCGGCGCTGAATTCGGCCGCGTAGTCAAGCGAGGGACTGACGATCAGATCCGGGACGTAGCCAATCAGCGTGTGCTGGCCTAGCGCGGCGGCGGTTCCGGGCAGCCCATGCGTGTCGGCATAGGCCCGGGACGAGAACAGGCCGAGCGTGTAGTCGACCAGCTTTCCCGCTACCAAGCGGCCTTCCGTCGGCCGCTCGACGGTGATGGCAATGTCGGCCTCACGCCGGGACAAAGAGAAGGAGCGCGGCACCGGCACCAGCTGGATGGTGAGCTCACGGTGCAGAGCGGTCAGCGCGCCGAGGCGCCTGGCCAGGAAGGCCACACCGAAGCCATCCGGCGCACCGATCCGCACGGTGCCCGAGACGTCGTCGCCTTCGCCTGCCACGGTCGAGCGCGCCGCGATCATGTCGCCCTCCATGCGTTCGGCGATTTCGAGGAAACGCTCGCCTGCCGGCGTCAGCTCGCTGCCGGTGGTAAGCCGGCGAAACAGTTTTGTCCTGAGCGCATCTTCGAGGGCGGCGATGCGGCGCGACACGGTCGCGTGGTTGAGCTCCAACCGTCTGGCGGCGCCGAGGATCTGGCCGGCGCGCGCCACGGCAAGGAAGATGCGGGCGTCATCCCAGTTCATGGGAGATGTCCGGCAGGACAGAGGGGGGCGCGAAGGAGCTCAACTTAAACAATCCAAGCTGTACCGGCATATCCCTATCATTTGCGTGATTTAATGCACAGATATAAACCGATGTCTATTTTCCGCACAACGGTTGCGTTTTCGCTCGCGTTGCCATCGCTCACGCAAAGGCGGACAATGCCTCATCACGAACCAGGGAGAGAAATCATGATCGAATACGGTCATTTCATTGGCGGCAAGCGCGTCGCTGGGACCAGCGGCCGCAAGCAAAACATCATGCAGCCGATGGACGGCACAGTGCGTGGCACGGTGGCGTTGGCTTCGCAGGCGGAATTGCGCGCGGCGGTCGAAAACGCCAAGGCGGCACAGCTCGGCTGGGCGGCGACCAACCCGCAGCGGCGCGTGCGCATCTTGATGAGGTTCCTCGAGCTGGTCGCCAAGGAGTATGATGCGCTGGCCGAGATATTGGCGCGCGAACACGGCAAGACCATCGCCGACGCCAAGGGCGACATCCAGCGTGGCCTCGAAGTGGTCGAGGTCTGCATCGGTGCGCCGCATATGATGAAGGGCGAGTTCACCGATGGCGCCGGCCCCGGCATCGACGTCTATTCGATGCGCCAGCCGCTCGGCGTCGTCGCCGGCATCACGCCGTTCAATTTTCCGGCGATGATCCCGCTGTGGAAGATCGCGCCGGCCATCGCCTGCGGCAATGCCTTCATCCTGAAGCCGTCGGAGCGCGATCCGGGCGTGCCGATGCGGATTGCCGAACTGTTCATCGAGGCCGGCCTGCCTGCCGGCATCCTCAATGTCGTCAATGGCGACAAGGATGTGGTCGACGCCATCCTCGACGATCCCGACATCAAGGCGATCGGTTTCGTCGGCTCGACACCGATCGCCCAGTACATCTATTCGCGCGGCTGCGCGGCCGGCAAGCGCGTGCAGTGCTTCGGCGGCGCCAAGAACCACATGATCATCATGCCCGATGCCGACATGGACCAGACCGTCGACGCGCTGATCGGCGCCGGCTACGGCTCGGCCGGCGAGCGCTGCATGGCGATCTCGGTGGCCGTCCCGGTCGGCAACGACACCGCCAACCGACTGATGGAAAAGCTGGTGCCGCGCGTCGAGAGTTTGAAGGTCGGTCCGTCGACCGACTCTTCCGCCGATTTTGGCCCGCTGGTCACGGCACAGGCGCTGGAGCGGGTCAAGGGTTATGTCGATATCGGAGTCAAGGAAGGTGCCAGGCTGGTGGTTGACGGCCGCGGCTTCTCGATGCAGGGCTACGAGAACGGCTACTATATGGGCGGCTGCCTGTTCGACAACGTGACCGCCGACATGCGCATTTACAAGGAAGAGATCTTTGGGCCGGTGCTCTCGGTGGTGCGCGCGCCGACCTACGAGAACGCCATCAAGCTCGCCAACGAGCACGAAATGGGCAATGGCGTCGCCATCTTCACCCGCGACGGCGATGCCGCGCGCGACTTCGCCTCGCGAGTCCAGGTCGGCATGGTCGGTATCAACGTGCCGATCCCGGTGCCGATCGCCTACTATACGTTTGGCGGCTGGAAGGCGTCCTCATTCGGCGACCTCAACCAGCACGGGCCGGACGCGTTCCGCTTCTACACCAAGACCAAGACGGTGACGTCGCGCTGGCCGTCCGGTGTGAAGGACGGTGCCGAGTTCGTCATCCCGACGATGAACTGATCCTGATCGCAAACGCTGAACGAGGCCTGGGCACGGACCCGGGCCTTTTCGTTTGAACGTTAATGTGATGGAACCAAGAAGGCAGCAATTCTCTTAAGTTGTGATCCTGCAGCGAGGAGGCGCTGGCAGACCAAACCAACGGCGCTGGTGACGGCTCCGGGGGATATCGTCAGGCGCAAAGGAGGTGTCAGATGACACGTCGCATGGCGACTATCGCTTGCGCGGCAACGGCGGCGCTTTCCGCCATCCCGGCAATGGCTGCCGAGCAATGCGCGGCACGCGCCGATATGGTCAAGGCGCTCGGCGAGAAGTTTCATGAAAACCCGAGCGCAGTCGGCGTCGTCAATCCGAATGTGGTGCTTGAAGTCTTCGTTTCCGACAATGGCACATGGACCATCCTCGCTAGCGACACAAAGGGTCAAAGCTGCGTGATTTCGGTGGGCGAAGGCTGGGAGAGCGCGATGACCAAAGCGGCGCTGCCAGGCACCTGAACGATTTATCACGGGTCTGCGCGCCTCGGCATGGCCGCGCCGCCTGTGGCCCGTTCTTTCGGCGACAACCGTAAAACGGATCTGCAGGCGCCCGCTCGGGCGCCTGCTTGCGCTTTTCCATTGCCGATACCATATATCGAGAACATAATGGGAACATCTGGAATCGTTCCCACCGATGGCAGACCGGAACACAGAAAGGAACGACGCGATGATGATGACGTCGGAACCGGCCTGGATCGCTCCGGCAAAATGAGGCCGTCAAACCCCTCCTTTGCCGGAACGTGATGGCAAAGGAGGTGCCCTATGGCACGCAAATCGCTGTTGGGATGGGTGAAAACCCTGGTTCTTGCTGGCGCATTGGCGGTGGGTACGAACACCGCAAGCGCACAATATCAATACTGCGTTGAACATGGCGAGCTCGTCGCCCATTTGAGCGAGAAGTTCCAGGAAAGGCAGTTTGCTTTGGGGCTGATCGGTCAGGTGGCGGTGATGGAAGTCTTTGTCGCCGAGACCGGAACCTGGACCATCGTCGTCACCGATATCGCCGGCAGAAGCTGCATCGTCGCGGCCGGCGACAATTGGGAAAACGTGATGGCCCTGCCCGGCCAGGGCGCATGACGAAATGGCAGGCTCAGCGTGTGGCAGCTGCCTCGGCATGGCCGCGCAAAAGCGCCATCAGGCGCTTGGCGTCCTTGGCAGCGGCCTCCTCGTCGCCGGCGAGGATCGAGCGGATCAGCGCGACATGGTGCTCGGCGGATTCGGCCAAGCCGGTATCGGCCTTGTAGCGGAACCAGAAGCGGCGACTGTGGGTTTGCAAGGGCGCCGCCAGGCGCGCGGCGAACGGGTTGTCGGCGGCCAGCGCCAGCGCCTCGTCGAGAGCCTTGTCGGCCTGGATGAAGTAAAGCACATTTTCCGAAATCACCGCTTTCTGCATGGCCAACGCTGCGTCATGAAACAGGTCGGCGGCCTCGCGGGTGACGAAGCGGGCGGCCGAGCGGGCAAGCACCACCTCGACGCCACGGCGGGCGTCGAGGACGCGCAGCCAGTCGCCGGGGTGAAGCGGGGCAATCGCAATGCCGGCGCGCGGTCGGACCTCGAGCAGCCCTTCCCAGGCCAGCCGCTGGATCGCCTCGCGCACCGGGGTGCGGCCGAGCCCGAGCCTGTCGATCAGCGCGCCCTCGGTGATGAAGCTGGCGGGCACCAGCTCGAGCGTCACGATCATATGTTCGAGCATGCGGTAGGCCTTCGCGGTCGCCGGCTCGGAGCCTAGATTTTCATATATCAATGCCGGCCTCCTGATATATTGTTGATATATCATAGCGGATTCAACGTTGACAGCCGGCTTCTTAAGAAATATACGACTGATATATCAGATGGAGCGACCGATATGTGGGCCGGAGTCTTCCCCGCCGTTACGACCAAATTCACCGAGGATGACCGCCTCGACCATGCCGAGATGGAGCGCTGCTTTGCGCTGCAGATGGAGGCCGGCTGTGACGGCATCACCGTCTGTGGCTCGCTTGGCGAAGGGCCGATGCTGTCGCATGACGAGAAGATCGAGGTGCTGAAGACCGCGCAGAAGATCGCAGGCAAGAAACCGGTGCTTTTGACGGTCAACGAGGCCGGCACTCGCGAGGCGGCCGCAATCGCGCGCCGCGCCGCGAAAGAAGGCGCCAACGGTCTGATGGTGGTGCCGAGTCCGATCTACCATACCAACGCCGAAGAGACGGTCGCGGCACTCCGCGCTGTCGCCGCGGCCGGCGACCTGCCGGTGATGATCTATTCCAACCGGCTTGCCTACCGTGTCGACGTCACTGTTGACCAGATGGAGGAGCTGGCGAAGGACAAGCGCTTCGTCGCCATCAAGGAGTCCTCCGACGACATCCGTCGCTCGACCGAGATCATCAACCGCCTCGGCGACCGCTACGACCTGTTCACCGGCGTCGACAATCTCGCCTTCGAAGCGCTGTCGGTCGGTGCCATCGGCTGGGTGGCGGGCCTGGTCACCGCGTTCCCGCGCGAGACGGTCGCCATCTACCAATTGATGAGACAGGGCCGCCGCGAGGAGGCGCTGACGATCTACCGCTGGTTCCGGCCGCTGCTCGACCTCGACGTCTCGACCTATCTGGTGCAGAACATCAAGCTCGCGGAAGTCTTCGCCATCAACACCAACGACCGCGTGCGCATGCCGCGCCAGCCGTTATCGGGCGAGCGCCGCAAGACGGTGGAAAAGATCGTCAGGGATGCGCTGGCGGTGCGGCCAGAGCTGCCGACATTCTGATCCACTCCCTTTGAGGGTATTTGCAGATGTGCAGCGCGGCGCACAGCAAATGAATGATGATGCTACGCTCGACATCGCCATTGTCGGTGGCGGCATCATTGGCATCTGTGCCGCCGCCTTTCTGGCCGAAGCGGGACGAAACGTCACGATCTTCGATCGGACGGGAATCTGCGAGGAGACCAGCTCCGGCAACGCCGCTGCCTTTGCCTTCTCCGACGTGTTGCCGCTCGCCCACAAGGGCATGATCAGGCAGTTGCCGAAATGGCTCGCCGACCCGCTCGGTCCGCTCAGCATTCCGCCCGCCTATTTGCCGAAGCTGCTGCCTTGGCTGGTCCGCTTCTGGCGCGCCGGGCGAAGCGACCGCTATGAAGCCGGCCTTGCGGCGCAGGCCGGGATGATGAAGCTCGCCGAGGCGGAATGGATGGGCTTGCTGGATCGTTCCGGCACACGGCCGCTGCTGCACGAGGACGGCTCGCTCGAACTCTACGAAAGCGAGGCCGAGTTCAAGGCGTCGCTGCCCGGCTGGGCGGCAAGGCAGCGCTTCGGCATCGGCTTCAGCCATGTCGAAGGCAACGCTCTCGCCGCCTTGCAGCCCGGCCTGTCGCCGCGCTTCGTCAAGGGGACGTTCGTGCCGGGGTGGAAGACCGTCGCCGACCCCATGCTGCTCGGCAAGGCGATTTGGGCCTATGCCGAGGGATTGGGCGCGGGGTTCGAAAAAGCCCGGATCGAGCGCGTCGAGGCGGGACAGGACGGCGCGACGCTGACCATGGCCGAGGGCACGACGCGGCGGGCAAATCATGTCGTCATCGCTGCCGGTGCGTGGTCGCATCTGCTGGCAAGAAAACTCGGCGATCGCATCCCGCTGGAGACCGAGCGTGGATACAACACGACGCTGCCGAAGACCGTCTTCGACGTGAAGCGACAGCTCATCTTTTCCGGGCATGGCTTCGTCATCACGCCGCTCGAGACCGGCCTGCGCGTCGGCGGCGCGGTCGAGCTCGGCGGCCTTGAGAGGCCGCCCAATTACGCGCGCTCGAAAGCGCTGCTCGAAAAGGCGCAAAAATTCCTGCCGGGATTGGACCCTGCCAATGGCCGCGAATGGATGGGGTTCCGGCCGTCGCTGCCGGATTCGCTGCCTGTGATCGGGCGGTCGCAACAAACGCCCTCGGTGGTGTATGGCTTCGGCCATGGTCACCTCGGCCTGACCCAGGCTGCGGCGACCGGACGCTTGATCCGCGAGCTCGTTCTCGGGCAAAGTCCATCGCTCGATCTCGGTTCCTTCAGGCCGCAGCGGTTTTGAGTTCCAAGGTCTTAAGTCGGGAGCCGTCATGGCCAAGAATTCCTTCTTCTGCATAGACGGCCACACCTGCGGCAATCCGGTGCGGCTGGTTGCCGGCGGTGGGCCGCTGCTCAACGGCTCGACGATGATGGAGCGGCGAGCGCATTTCCTGGCCGAATACGATTGGATCCGCACCGGGCTGATGTTCGAGCCGCGTGGCCATGACGTGATGTCCGGCTCGATCCTCTATCCGCCGACGCGTGAGGATTGCGACATCGCCATCCTGTTCATCGAAACCTCGGGCTGCCTGCCGATGTGCGGCCACGGCACCATCGGCACGGTGACTTTTGCCGTCGAACATGGATTGATCAAGCCGAAGACGCCGGGCGTGCTCAGGCTGGATACGCCGGCGGGCCTGGTCGTCGCCGAGTACAAGCAGGTCGGCGACCATGTCGAGGAGGTGCGCATCACCAATGTGCCGTCGTTCCTCTATGCCGAGGGACTGACGGTCGAATGTCCCGGGCTCGGCGAGATCAGCGTCGATGTCGCCTACGGCGGCAATTTCTATGCCATCGTCGAACCGCAAAAGAATTATCGCGACATGGCCGAGCATTCGGCCGGCGAGCTGATCGCCTGGAGCCCGGTGGTGCGGCAGCGGCTCAACGAGAAATACACCTTCGTCCATCCGGAGAATCCCGGCATCAACCGTCTGTCGCACATATTGTGGACCGGCGCGCCGACCAACCCGCAAGCCGATGCCCGCAACGCCGTCTTCTACGGCGACAAGGCAATCGACCGATCGCCCTGCGGCACCGGCACCTCGGCGCGGATGGCGCAGCTTCACGCCAAGGGCAAGCTTGGGGTTGGCGACGACTTCGTCCATGAATCGATCATCGGTTCGCTGTTCAAGGGCAAGGTGGAGGAAGAGATCACCGTCGCCGGCAAGCCGGCAATCATTCCGTCGATCGGCGGCTGGGCGCGGATGACCGGATTGAACACGATCTTCATCGACGACCGCGACCCGTTCGCGCACGGCTTCGTCGTCAAATAGAGAGAATCCTGACCTTGGGGAAACAACGAGGAGCGGCAAGGGGATTCCCTTCGGTGACGCAACGATCCCGCTCATCAACTTATTTTGACGGTGATTTCTTCGAAACGAAGCGCATGGTGTGGTTGAATCATCAAAGACATTGCGTTAGGCCAATGATAGGGTCCGCTCTGGTCCAGAGGCCGGATAGGAAAAAACGGGCAATCCGATGGCGTGCGACGAAAACACCCATGGCGATTGAAAAATCACGTTGCAATCCGGGCTCGAAACTTTACGACTAGGGGCAATACGAAAAGGAATGCGTCTGCATGGGCGACATTCCAGGGGAGCCACGACAGCATGCAGTATTTTGTCCAGCAGCTTATCAATGGGCTGACGCTGGGATCGATCTATGGGTTGATTGCGATCGGCTACACGATGGTCTACGGCATCATCGGCATGATCAATTTCGCCCATGGCGACATCTTCATGGTCGGCGCTTTCACCGCCCTCATCGTTTTCCTTATCCTCGGTGCGTTGTTCTATTCGGTGCCGATCGTCGTTGCGCTGCTGATCATGATGATCGTGGCGATGCTTTTGACCGGCCTCTACAACTGGACGATCGAGAAAGTGGCTTACCGGCCGCTGCGCGGTTCGTTCCGGCTGGCGCCGCTGATCACCGCCATCGGCATGTCGATCGCCCTGTCCAATTTCGTCCAGGTCACGCAAGGGCCGCGCAACAAGCCCGTCCCGCCGATGGTCTCCAAGGTTTATACGATCGCGGGCATCAGCGTGTCGCTGAAGCAGATCATCATCGTCCTGGTCACCATAGTCCTGCTGGCGCTGTTTTGGTATCTGGTCAACAAGACCTCGCTCGGCCGGGCGCAGCGCGCCTGCGAGCAGGACCGCAAGATGGCGGCACTGCTCGGCGTCGACGTCGACCGCACCATCTCGATCACCTTCATCATGGGCGCCGCGCTTGCCGCCGTCGCCGGCACGCTGTTCCTGATGTATTACGGCGTGGTGGTGTTTTCCGACGGTTTTACGCCCGGTGTGAAGGCGTTCACCGCCGCGGTGCTCGGCGGCATCGGCTCGCTGCCCGGCGCCGTGCTCGGCGGGCTGATGATCGGCTTCATCGAGAGCATGTGGTCGGCCTATTTCTCGATCGACTACAAGGATGTCGCCGCTTTCTCCATCCTGGCGATCGTGCTGATCTTCCTGCCTTCCGGCATTCTGGGCCGGCCAGAAGTCGAAAAGGTCTGAGATCATGGCGGTTACCGTGTCTCCGGAAAGCGCCGTCGTCGCCACCCCAGTCCAGCGCGCTTTTCGCGAAGCGCTCTATGCCGGCGCCATCTCGCTTGGCCTGTTCGTGCTGTTCATCGGCCTGAAGACCGATCAGAACATCTCCAACGAGTTGATCCTGGTGCAGCGCTGGGGCCTGCTCGGCGCCGTGGTGATCGCCACCATGATCGGCCGTTTCCTCTACGTCGCCTATGGCCAGCCTTTCATGGCCAACCAAAAGATCGCCGATGTCGCCACCGGCCTGCTGCCAGACAGTGTGGCGACGCGGTTCTTCCGGTTACAATATTTCTTCGCGGCGATCGGTATTGCGGTCGTTCTGCTTCTTCTGGCCAGCTCCCTTGACGGGCTGGTGGGGCCCGATCTTGCAGGTTATGCGCGTTTCGTGCGAGCGCTGGCGATCATCTATGCGCTGGCTTGGGTGATCTACTATTTCCGTGCCTTCATCCATGCCCATTTTTCGGCGCTCGGCATAACCGCGCTGGCGCTCTATCCGATCATCGTCGTGCTGGTGCTTGCTCTCTATACGGGCTCGATGGTGGGCGGCTTCCAGGGCTCGCTGAAATGGGTCGACAATTTCGGCATCCAGATCCTGATCTACGTGATGCTGGCCTGGGGACTGAACATCGTCATCGGCCTCGCCGGCCTGCTCGATCTCGGCTATGTCGCCTTCTACGCCGTCGGTGCTTACGCCTACGCGTTGCTCGGCACGCATTTCGGCCTGTCGTTCTGGATCCTGCTGCCCGCCGCCGGCCTGATGGCTGCGTTCTGGGGCGTCATGCTCGGCTTCCCGGTGCTGCGCCTGCGCGGCGACTATCTGGCCATCGTGACGCTCGCCTTCGGCGAGATCATCAGGCTGGTGATCATCAACTGGCGCGAAGTGACCAACGGTTCGGCCGGCATTTCCGGCATCCCGAAGGTTTCGTTCTTCGGCCTGATATCGTTCAATGTCTCGGACCCCAACTACATCGCCAAGGTGTTCGGAATTGCCCAATCGGGCGCCTATTACAAGATCTTTCTCTACTACCTGATCCTCGGGCTCTGCCTGCTGACTGCCTTCGTCACAATAAGGCTGAGGCGCATGCCGGTCGGCCGCGCCTGGGAAGCGCTGCGCGAGGACGAGATCGCGTGCCGCTCGCTCGGCATCAACACCACCACCACCAAGCTCACCGCCTTTGCCACCGGCGCGATGTTCGGCGGCTTCGCCGGCTCGTTCTTCGCCGCACGGCAAGGCTTCGTCAGCCCGGAATCCTTCGTCTTCCTGGAATCGGCGATTATCCTCGCCATCGTCGTGCTCGGCGGCATGGGCTCGCTGGTCGGTATCGCCGTCGCCGCGCTGGTGATGATCGGCGGCACCGAAGCGCTGCGTGAACTCGATTTTCTGAAGCGGATATTCGGCCCCGACTTCACCCCGGAACTCTATCGCATGCTGTTGTTCGGCATGGCGATGGTCATCGTCATGCTGTGGAAGCCGCGCGGCTTCGTCGGCAGCCGTGAACCGACAGCCTTCCTCAAGGTTCGCAGGGCCGTGTCGGGATCCTTCACCAAGGAGGGACACGGCTGATGAACGCGAGCCCCTCCGTGACCGACGCCATCCTCCAGGTCGAGCATCTGTCGATGAAGTTCGGCGGTCTCGTCGCCATCGGCGACCTGTCCTTCCAGGCCAAGCGCGGCGAGATCACCGCGCTGATCGGTCCGAACGGCGCCGGCAAGACCACCGTGTTCAATTGCATCACCGGTTTCTACAAACCGTCCGAAGGCATGATCACGCTCAACCGGCGCGACGGCTCGAGCTTCCTGCTCGAACGTCTGCCGAACCATGAGATCCCGGCGCGTGCCAAGGTGGCGCGCACCTTCCAGAACATCCGCCTGTTCTCGGGCATGACGCTGCTGGAGAACCTTCTCGTCGCCCAGCACAACAAGCTGATGAAGGCCTCCGGCTACACCATTCTCGGCCTGTTCGGCTACAGCGGCTACAGACAGGCTTCGGCGGAATCGGTTGAACTGGCCGAGCACTGGCTGGAGAAGGCCGATCTTGTCGGCCGCGCCGACGATCCCGCCGGCGATCTGCCCTATGGCGCGCAGCGGCGGCTCGAAATCGCTCGCGCCATGTGCACCGGGCCTGAGCTTCTGTGCCTCGACGAGCCGGCCGCCGGCCTCAATCCGAAGGAATCGGCTGGGCTCAATGCGCTTCTGATGGACATCAAGGACAACACCGGCACGTCGATCCTTTTGATCGAGCACGACATGGCGGTGGTGATGCAGATTTCCGATCACGTCGTGGTGCTCGAATACGGGCGCAAGATCTCGGACGGCAACCCGCAATCGGTACGGACCGACCCGCGCGTCATCGCTGCCTATCTCGGCGTCGAAGACGAGGAGGTCGAGACTGTGCTCACCGAAGTCGGCGACGAAGACGTCATCGAGCAATTGGATACGGGTCCGGATGCCGCCCACGGCCCAGGCACATCGTCTTCGTATCTCGCCGGACCGGTGGCCGATACGGTCGGCCACAGCGAGGGCGAGCGCGTCACCGTGTCGAAAGGTGCCTCGAAAGCCGGGCAGTTCGACGCGAGGTCGAGTGCCGCAGCAAGCAAGGCGGCAGCGCAGGCCAAAGCCAAACCGACGGCGAAATCTTCTGCCGCGAAATCCTCCGCAGCAAAGCCGGCGACCAAGGCTCCGGTGAAGCCGAAGACACCGCGCGTCTCCAATCGGCGTGGAGGGCGTAAATAATGGCCGGCACAACGCTGCTCGATATCAAGGGCGTCCAGACCTACTACGGCAACATCAGGGCGCTGAACGGCGTCGACGTCACCGTCAACCAAGGCGAGATCGTGGCGCTGATCGGCGCCAACGGCGCCGGCAAGTCGACGCTGATGATGACCATTTTTGGTGCTCCACGGGCGCGGGCGGGCACGATCACCTTCGCCGGCACCGACATCACCCAGATGCCGACGCATGAGATCGCGCGCATGCGCATCGCCCAGTCGCCGGAAGGGCGCCGCATTTTCCCGCGCATGACGGTGATGGAAAACCTGCAAATGGGCGCCAGCCTCGACAACCTCGAGCATTATGACGACGACGTCGAGAAGGTGTTCACGCTGTTTCCACGCCTGAAGGAACGTATTGCCCAGCGTGGCGGCACGCTGTCCGGCGGCGAGCAGCAGATGCTGTCGATCGGGCGCGCGCTGATGGCGCGGCCGAAGCTGCTTTTGCTCGACGAGCCGTCGCTCGGCCTGGCGCCGCTGATCGTCAAGCAGATATTCGACGCCATTCGCGAGCTGAACCGCACGCAGGGGCTGACCGTATTCCTGGTCGAGCAGAATGCCTTTGGCGCGCTGAAGCTCGCCACGCGCGGCTATGTCATGGTCAACGGCAATGTAACGATGAGCGGCACCGGCAAGGAGCTGCTTGCCAATCCGGAAGTGCGCGCCGCCTACCTCGAAGGCGGCCATCACTGAGTCTCGGGAGACATCAATTATGCAGGGCATTCTCTACGAGGAACCCTCGATCTGGCAGTTCTTCTTTGTCACCTGCCTGCTCGGCGGCTGGGCGGCGTGGATGACGGGCAAGGCATGTGCCCAGACGTGGCGCAGCTTCGTCCAGCTGTTCGCCTTCATGCTGGGGCTCGGCATCGGCATAAGGTTCATTCATCACGCGCTGTTCGGCGGAACGATGTTCTCGCTGCATTACTACGTCATCGACACCATCGTGCTGATGATATTGGGTTTCATCGGTTACCAATACACGCGTACCAACCAGATGGTGACGCAGTATAATTGGCTTTACGAAAGAGCCTCTCTTTTGAGCTGGAAACCAAAAGGTTGACGTTTATCATTAACGTCGTTTCGGGGATGAATCGGCGTGACAAGTGCCTGAAAATCGGCAAAGTACTCTTTCTGCGAGCAAGGGTGGGCATCGCATGAAAGCAACATCCACGCCCACTCGGTAAATGGGAGCGTTTCAATGAAAAAGTCACTTTTGTCCGCCGTCGCCCTGACCGCGCTTGTCGCGTTCAGCGGCAATGCGTGGGCTGACATCCTGATCGGCGTTGCCGGTCCGATCACCGGCCCGAACGCAGCTTTCGGCGCCCAGTTGCAAAAGGGCGCCGAGCAGGCCGTCGCCGATATCAATGCCGCCGGCGGTGTCCTTGGTCAGCAGCTCAAGCTTGAAGTCGGCGACGACGTCTCTGATCCCAAGCAAGGCATCTCGGTCGCCAATAAGTTCGTCGCCGACGGCGTCAAGTACGTCGACGGCCACTTCAACTCCGGCGTCTCGATTCCGGCCTCGGAGGTCTATGCCGAGAACGGCATCCTCGAGATCACGCCGGCCGCGACCAATCCGAAGTTCACCGAACGCGGCATGTGGAACACCTTCCGCACCTGCGGACGCGACGATCAGCAGGGCAAGGTTGCCGGCGACTATCTCGCCGCGAACTTCAAGGACGCCAAGATTGCCGTCATCCACGACAAGACGCCTTATGGCCAGGGCCTCGCCGATGAAACCAAGAAGGCGATCAACGCCAATGGCCTGACCGAAGCCATGTATGAGGGCATCAATGTCGGCGACAAGGACTTCTCGGCCCTCATCGCCAAGATGAAGGATGCCGGCGTCACCGTCGTCTACTATGGCGGCCTGCACACCGAGGCCGGCCTGATCATACGCCAGCTCGCCGACCAGGGTCTCAAGGCGACCTTCATGTCCGGCGACGGCATCGTGTCCAACGAACTGGCCTCGATCGCCGGCGATGCAGTCGACGGCACGCTGATGACGTTCGCTCCCGATCCGCGCAAGAATCCCAACGCCAAGGAACTCGTCGAGAAGTTCCGGGCCGCTGGCTTCGAGCCGGAGGCTTACACGCTCTACTCCTACGCGGCGATGGAAATTATCGCGGCCGCCATCACCAAGACCGGGTCAGCCGATGACGCTCAGAAGGTGGCCGAGACCATCAAGTCGGGCAGCCCCTGGAAGACAGCGATCGGTGAGATCGGCTATGACGCGAAGGGCGACATCACCCGTCCTGACTACGTCATGTACACCTGGAAGAAGGGTGACGACGGCAAGTTCACCTATGTCGAGAACGCACCCGGCAAATAACCGGACCTTTCTGCTGAAATGCCCGGCGCTTCGCGCCGGGCATTTTTTATGGGACTTGCGGCTTCCGAAAGCACGGATCGAGAGTGTCCGTGCGCATCCGAACGACGCATATCTTTTCAGCGGCAGGGGATGGATTAAATCGGTTTAATCTCTGCCTTCGATTTTGTTTGCACTGCAGCATTTTCGCGCTAATCATGGCGTCAGCTCTCCCTTCCGTGTCTGGAGCCTTCCTTGGCAATCACGAAGATCCTTGTCGCCAACCGGTCTGAAATCGCCATCCGCGTCTTTCGCGCGGCCAATGAGCTTGGCCTCAAAACCGTGGCGATCTGGGCGGAGGAGGACAAATATTCGCTGCACCGCTTCAAGGCCGACGAAAGCTATCAGGTCGGGCGCGGGCCGCATCTGGCCAGGGATATGGGGCCGATCGAAAGCTATCTGTCGATCGAGGAGGTTATCCGCGTCGCCAGGCTTTCGGGCGCCGACGCCATCCATCCGGGCTACGGCCTGTTGTCGGAGAGCCCGGAATTCGCCGAGGCCTGCGCCAAGGCCGGCATCATCTTCATCGGGCCAAAGCCGGATACGATGCGCAGGCTGGGTAACAAGGTCGCCGCGCGCAATCTCGCGGTCGAAGTCGGCGTGCCGGTGATACCCGCCACCGATCCTTTGCCGGACGACCTGGCGGCGGTGAAGGAACTCGCCAAGACGATCGGCTACCCGGTGATGCTGAAGGCATCCTGGGGCGGCGGCGGCCGCGGCATGCGCGCCATCCGCTCCGCGGCCGATCTCGCTCGCGAGGTGATGGAAGGCAAGCGAGAGGCGAAGGCGGCTTTCGGCAAGGACGAGGTCTATCTCGAAAAGCTGATCGAGCGCGCCCGCCATGTCGAGGTGCAGGTGCTGGGCGACACGCATGGCAATGCCGTACACCTATTCGAGCGCGACTGTTCGATCCAGCGCCGCAACCAGAAGGTGGTCGAGCGGGCGCCGGCGCCGTATCTCGAAATGTCGCAACGCGAAGAGCTTTGCGGCTACGCACTGAGGATCGCGCGCGAAACCAGCTATATCGGTGCCGGCACCGTCGAGTTCCTGCAGGATGCCGATACCGGAAAATTCTATTTCATCGAGGTCAATCCGCGTATCCAGGTTGAGCATACAGTCACCGAACAGGTGACCGGCATCGACATCGTCAAGGCGCAGATCCATATCCTTGACGGCTTTGCCATCGGCACGGCGGAATCGGGCGTGCCGGCGCAGAAGGACATCAGGCTCAACGGTCACGCGCTGCAGTGCCGCATCACCACAGAAGACCCCGAGCACAATTTCATCCCCGACTATGGCCGCATCACCGCCTATCGCGGCGCCACCGGCTTTGGCATTCGCCTTGACGGCGGCACCGCCTATTCGGGCGCGGTCATCACCCGTTTCTACGATCCGCTGCTGGAGAAGGTGACCGCCTGGGCGCCGACGCCGGCCGAGACCATCGCCCGCATGAACCGGGCGCTGCGCGAATTCCGCATCCGCGGCGTGGCGACCAATCTCACCTTCCTCGAGGCGATCATCAATCACCCGAGTTTCGCCGACAATTCCTACACCACCAAGTTCATCGACACGACGCCGGAACTGTTCGCCAGCGTGAAGCGGCAGGATCGCGCCACCAAGCTGCTCAACTACCTTGCTGACGTTTCGGTCAATGGCCACCCCGAGACGCGCGGCCGGCCGCAGCCAAAGGCCGATGGGGCGCCACCGGTAGTGCCATATCTCAACGGCAATGTGCCTGACGGCAGCAAGCAGAAGCTCGACGTGCTCGGGCCGGAGAGATTCGCGGCGTGGATGCGCGAGCAAAAAGAGGTGCTGGTCACCGACACGACGATGCGCGACGGCCATCAATCCTTGCTCGCGACGCGTGTGCGCACCTATGACATCGCCGGAATTGCCGGCACCTATGCGCGTGCTCTGCCGCAGCTTTTGTCGCTCGAATGCTGGGGCGGCGCCACATTCGACGTCGCCATGCGCTTTCTCACCGAAGACCCATGGGAGCGGCTGTCACTGGTGCGCGAGGCAGCACCCAACCTTCTGCTGCAGATGCTTCTGCGCGGCGCCAATGGGGTTGGCTATACCAACTATCCCGACAATGTCGTCCAGCATTTCGTCCGCCAGGCCGCGGCCGGCGGCATCGACCTGTTCCGCGTCTTCGACTGCCTGAACTGGGTCGAGAACATGCGCGTCGCCATGGATGCGGTCGGCGCCGAGGGCAGACTGATCGAAGCGGCGATCTGCTATACCGGCGACATACTCGACCCGGCGCGGGCGAAATACGATCTGAAATACTATGTCGGCCTGGCCAGGGAATTGCAGGCGGCAGGCGCCCACATCATCGCCGTCAAGGACATGGCCGGGCTGTTGAAGCCGAGCGCTGCCCGCGCACTGTTCAAGGCGCTGCGCGAGGCGACAGACCTGCCGATCCACTTCCATACCCACGACACATCCGGCCTGTCGGCGGCAACCGTGCTGGCGGCAGTGGAGAGCGGCGTCGACGCCATCGATGCGGCGATGGATTCCCTGTCCGGCAACACCTCGCAGCCTTGCCTGGGCTCGATTGTCGAGGCGCTGAAAGGCACCGAGCGCGATCCGGGCCTCGATCCACAGTGGATCAGGAATATCTCGTTTTACTGGGAGGCGGTGCGCAACCAATACGCCGCCTTTGAAAGCGACCTGAAAGGGCCGGCTTCGGAGGTCTATCTGCACGAAATGCCGGGCGGGCAGTTCACCAATCTCAAGGAACAGGCGCGCTCGCTCGGGCTGGAGACGCGCTGGCACGAAGTGGCGCAGACCTATCACGACGTCAATCTGATGTTCGGCGACATCGTCAAGGTGACGCCGTCGTCCAAGGTCGTCGGCGACATGGCGCTGATGATGGTGAGCCAGGACCTGACCGTCGCCGATGTCGAGAACCCGGCGAGGGACATCGCCTTCCCTGATTCGGTGGTGTCGATGTTGCGCGGCGATCTCGGCCAGTCGCCGGGCGGCTGGCCAAAGGCATTGCAGAAGAAGGTGCTGAAGGGCGAAAAACCGATCACGGTGCGGCCGGGTTCGCTGCTCAAGCCGGCGGACCTCAAGGCCAGCCGCACGGAGATCGAGGAAAAGCTCGAGCGCAAGCTCAGCGAGTTCGAGTTCGCCTCGTGGCTGATGTATCCGAAGGTGTTTTCCGATTTTGCCGCCGCGCAGGAGACCTATGGGCCGGTCAGCGTGCTGCCGACGCCGACCTATTTCTACGGCATGAAGCCGGAAGACGAGATTTTCGTCGACATCGAAAAAGGCAAGACGCTGGTGGTGCGCTGCCTGGCGATCGGCGATGTCGACGAAAAGGGCATGGTCACCGTGTTCTTCGAGCTCAACGGCCAGCCGCGCCGGGTGAAGGTGCCGGACCGGGCGCATGGCGCGTCCGCCGCCAAGGCACGGCGCAAGGCGGAGCCGGGCAATGAGGCGCATGTCGGCGCGCCGATGCCTGGCGTCGTCTCGGCGCTTTCGGTCGCTGCCGGCCAGGCGGTGAAGGCCGGTGACGTGCTGCTGTCGATCGAAGCGATGAAGATGGAAACGGCGCTGCATGCCGAGCGCGACGGCACCATCGCCGAGGTGTTGGTCAAGGCCGGCGACCAGATCGATGCCAAGGATCTGCTGATCGCATTCGGGTGAGCTAGGCCAGCATCAATAGGGCCTTGTCGGCGCCTGGCAGCAGCCCTTCATGCCGCATCGATAGCACCTTGACCCGCCGCGCCCGGTCGGGCATCGAACCGCTGCAATTCGCTGCTCAGGTCACCCCGAGTCGCGGCGAGAAAACGACGCGGAGAGAAAATATGGCCGACGACATAACCGAGACCAGCCAGACTGTTGCCGCCGGCCAGCTGCGCGCCTTCATCGAGCGCATCGAGCGGCTCGAGGAAGAGAAGAAGACGATCGCCGACGATATCAAGGAAGTGTTCGCCGAGGCCAAGGGCACCGGATTCGACACCAAGGCGATGCGGTCGATCATCCGGCTGCGCAAGAAGGACCAGGCCGAGCGCCAGGAAGAGGAAACCATCCTCGACCTCTACAAGGCGGCGCTTGGAATGGTGTAAAGGCCAGACTCGGCGCCGAACACGGTTCCGGGAGAAGCGGTTCCAGCCATGGATTCCGGCCCATGAGTGAATTCGACTTCGGCGCCCACCGCGCCTCGGAATTCCGGCAGCGCGGCTTCTGGACCCTTTTCGCAGAGCGGCATCCCGAGGAACTGGTTCGCCGGGCAAAACGCGGGCCCTGGTTCTGGCAGCGCGGGCTGCCGGATTTCGGTCTGGTCATTTCCATGTATGTCGCGCCGGCTGAGAATGTCGTCGGTGTGTTTTTCGGCCGCAACGAGAAGCTTGGCGCTACCGATGTCTGGGCACGGCTGCGGCCGTTCCAGCCGGCGATCGAAGACAGGCTGAAACTCAGGCCAGACCAGTGCTTGCAAGGGCTGGGCATCAATTCGCTATGGCGGGTGAATTGTTTTGCCGAGGACAATTGGCCGGCGATGGCCGACTGGCTGGTGACGGAAGCCTGGCGTTTCGAGCGCGCAATTGCCGAAGTTCTGGGTCAGGAATAAAGCAGCGTTTCTAAACGCAATCCTTATGGAAGGGTCGCTCTGGTGAGCAGAGCGAGGGAGCCGGTGGATCGATGACGATCATATCGCGCGTTGCCGCCTTCTTCCGCTCACGCTGGCTGGGCGGCGTGCCGCTCGATCGGCTGTTCTGGCGCGACCTGGTCGTTGTCGGCACAGCGATCAACATCGCGTCATCGGTGGCGGCGCTCATTCTGCTCGGGTTGAAGTTGCCGCTTGCCCTTGTGCTGGCGGTGCATTTCGCGCCGGTGCCCTACAACATCTTCCTAACCTTTGCCGTTTGGCGGACTGCCGGAAGCTCAGCTGGCGCCAAGGCGTCGCTGATGACGCTTGGCGCCACGTTGTGGCTGATCGTGGTGGTCGTGGTTTGACGATCAGGCGGCCGGCTCGAATTTGAGCGCCACGCCGTTGATGCAATAGCGCAGGCCGGTCGGCGGCGGGCCGTCCTCGAAGACGTGGCCGAGATGGCTGCCGCAACGGGCGCAATGGCATTCGGTGCGGACCATGCCGTAGCTGCGGTCGACGGTGGTCTCGACTGAACCCAGCACTGGGTCGTTGAAGCTCGGCCAGCCGGTGCCGCTCTCGAATTTCAGCTTGGATTCAAACAAGGGCTGGTCGCAGCCGACGCAGGAGAAGGTGCCGGCGCGCTTCTCGTGCAGCAGGGCGCAGCTTCCCGGCCGCTCGGTGCCGTGGTTGCGCATCACCGCATATTGCTCAGGGGTCAGCCGGGCGCGCCATTCGGCATCGGTGCGGGTGACGAGGTAGGTGTGGCTGTCCATTTTTTCCTCTTAGCTTATGTCGCTATTTGGGTTGCCTTCCCAACTTCGCCTGAAATAGGTATTTGTTACGGCGTTTGCCCGTATTTCCTATCCTGCCGCGAAGAATTCCTTAGGCGATGGCGGCGAGATAGCGCGCAATCGATGCTGAAAATGCGGCCTTTGCATCTCCGATGACGTTCTGGTTCCACCACGCGCCATAGATATGGTCGAACGCGAAAGGCTCCAGCGCGGCCTTGATGCCGAGCACTTTCGTCGCGTTGAGCGGGATGTAGTTCGGGTAGCTGTACATAAAGCTGACGTGACGGCGAGTCGGCGTCACCTGCACGATGTCGCCGGCCAAGATGGCGCTGCCGCCGTCGCGTTTCCAGTGCAGTACCTGACCACCGGCAAAGTGGCCGCCGCAGCGGATGAGCGTCAGCGACGGGTTTATGGCGCGCGTCTCGCCTTCCCAGCTGATGATTGCCGGATGCGGGCGCATGATCCACTGACGATCATCGGCGTGCAGATAAATCGGCACGCCGCCAAACGCCTCGCTCCACTCGACCATTGCCGAATAATAATGGCAGTGCGAAATGGCGATGGCGGCCAGGCCGCCCCGGCGGTTGATCTCGGCCACCGCCTCGTCGCTGACCATCGAGATGCAGTCCCACAGCACATTGCCGTGCGGCGTTTGCGCCAGCAATGCGCGCTGGCCGATAGCGAAGCGCGGCTCGATGCCGAAGGCGAGCACGCCGGCATCATCCCTGATCACGACCCGATGCCCGGCGGCGAGCTCTTCCGGCGTGGTCCAGGCCTGGCCCTCCCAGCGCACATATTGCCGCTCGTCCTCGCAGATCGGGCAATGGTCCGGCGGCGTCGCTGTTGCCGCGAACTGGACACCACATTGCAGGCAAAGGAAACAGGTCATCGGTCTTCCTGTCTTGCGTGCCGTAGATCCATTCAATGCTTCCTTGAAAGTTGCTTCGTCGCGGCTTCGAGCCCGGCGAGCGTCAGCGGAAACATGCGGCCGCCGAAGATGTTGCGGATCATGGCGATCGAATTAGTAAAACCCCAGTGTTTCTCATTTTCCGGGTTGAGCCAGACCGCGTTCGGCCATTGCTGCAGCAGACGGTCGAGCCAGACAGCGCCGGCTTCCGCGTTCCAGTGCTCAACCGAGCCGCCGGGATGCGCGATCTCGTAGGGGCTCATCGAGGCGTCACCGACGACGATCACCTTGTAGTCGGGACCGTATTTGTGGAGGAGATCGAAGGTCGGAATCACCTCCGCGTGGCGGCGGCGATTGTCCTTCCACACGCCTTCGTAAAGGCAGTTGTGGAAATAGAAATATTCGAGCTGGCGGAACTCGGCGCGGGCGGCCGAAAACAGCTCCTCGACGCTCCTGATGTGGTCGTCCATCGAGCCGCCGACATCGAAGAACATCAGCAGCTTCACGGCATTGCGCCGTTCGGGTCGTGTCTTAACGTCAAGATAACCATGCTCGGCGGTGGCGTGGATGGTGCCTGGCAGGTCGAATTCTTCCTCGGCGCCTTCGCGCACCCAGCGGCGCAGGCGCTTCAGCGCGATCTTGATGTTGCGGGTGCCGAGCTCGACGGCATCGTCGAAATTCCTGAATTCGCGCTTGTCCCAGACTTTCACCGCCCGGCGATTGCGGCTTTCGTGCTGGCCGATGCGCACACCTTCGGGATTGTAACCATAGCCGCCGAAGGGCGAGGTACCGCCGGTGCCGATCCATTTCGAGCCGCCCTGATGCCGCCCCTTCTGCTCCTCCAGCCGCTTTTTCAGCGTTTCCATCAGCTTTTCGAAGCCGCCCAGCGCCTCGAGCAGCTTTTTCTCCTCGTCGCTCAGGTGCTTCTCGGCGAGCCGCCGCAGCCATTCCTCCGGGATGTTTTTGACATCGACCGCGTTTTCGCCAGCCAGCGCTTCGACGCCCTTGAAGATGTGCGAAAAGACCTGGTCGAAGCGATCGATGTGCCGCTCGTCCTTCACCAGGGCGGTGCGGGCGAGATAGTAAAAACCCTCGACATCATAGTCGACCAGCCCGGCTTCCAGGCCTTCCAGCAGCGACAGATATTCGCGGAGCGAGACCGGAACCCGCGCTGCCTTCAGTTCGAGGAAGAAGGGAATGAACATCGCGCCGTCTACAGCAGATCGTACTCGATGAAACCGGTGCGCCGCGCGACCCGGTCGTAGAGCTTGCGCGCGGTGGTGTTGGTCTCGTGAGTCATCCAGTAGACGTTCTTGACGCCGATCTTGCCGGCTTCCTGCTTGACCGCCTCGATCAGCGCGGCGCCGACGCCCTTGCCGCGCACATCCGGGTCGGCGAACAGGTCCTGCAGATAGCAGTTGTTTATCTGCGACCAGCAGGAGCGATGGTAGAGATAGTGCGTCAGGCCGACCGCCTTGCCGTCGAGGGTGGCGATGAAGCCCTTCGGCTCAAACTCACCTTCCGTGAACAGCCGCTTCCAGGTGACGGCATAGACCTCTTCCGGCAGCTTGGTTTCGTAGAAGGTGAGATAGGCAGTCCACAGCCGCCGCCAGTCGGCATGGTCGGATTGTGCAAGCGGGCGGACGGTGATCTCGGTCATTTCGTTTCCTCCGAAGCTTCAGGCCCGAAGCTGTCTCGATGCCCGGCGGGCGGCAACAGTCCAGCAACGGGAAAGCGCTGTCCGGTGGCTTTCGTCGGCCCATAGCGGATCGCTTCTTACCCTTGCCGTCTCGCCATGAAGGCCAGGCGCTCGAACAGATGCACGTCCTGTTCGTTCTTCAACAACGCGCCGTGCAGCTTGGGCAGCGCGTTTTTCGGATCGGCGCGCAGGTCCTCGGGCGCGATGTCGTCGGCGACCAGCAGGCGGATCCAGTCCAGCGCCTCGGAGGTCGACGGCTTCTTCTTCAGGCCCGGCACGTCGCGGATCTCGTAGAACTGGGTCAGTGCTGCTCGCACGAGGTTCTGCTTGATGCCGGGATAGTGCACGTCGACAATTCTGTGCAGCGTGTCGACGTCGGGAAAGCGGATGTAGTGGAAAAAGCAGCGGCGCAGGAAGGCGTCCGGCAATTCCTTCTCGTTGTTGGAGGTAATGATGACGATCGGCCGCACGGTGGCGCGGATTGTCTCGCCGGTCTCGTAGACGAAGAACTCCATCCGGTCGAGTTCCTGCAACAAATCGTTGGGGAACTCGATATCGGCCTTGTCGATCTCGTCGATCAGAAGCACGACCTTCTTGCCGGCGGCGAAGGCGTCCCATAATTTGCCGCGCTTGATGTAATTGCAGATGTCGTTGAAGCGATCGTCGCCGAGCTGGCTGTCGCGCAGCCGCGAGACGGCATCATATTCATAGAGGCCCTGCTGGGCTCTTGTCGTCGACTTGACGTGCCATTCGATCAGCTCCAGGCCGAGCGCCGCCGCCACTTGCCTCGCAAGTTCGGTCTTGCCGGTGCCGGGCTCGCCCTTGACCAGCAATGGCCGCTCCAGCGCGATCGCCGCGTTGACCGCCACCATCAGATCCTTGTCGGCAACATAGGCTGCCGTGCCTTCGAAACGCATTTTTGCTCCCGGGTTCATCGCGCGACCCTAAGGACGGGGCCTTGGCTGTGCAAGCCGCTGCTGCCGGCATACGCTTGGTGAGGTCTTGCGCCGGCTTCACCAATTGCGTCGAATTAAGTCTCCAAGCATGTCATCTCTCTGGCGCTTGGTCTGCCGTCCGCCTATATTGGTGGATGACGGTCTGCGCTTCCCGGCAGGAGAACATTTTCCCCGGGGCCTTAATGATCCCTAGGGAGCTGTCCCTGGGAAGACCCGTGGGTTTTCTCATACGGCGCCCACCTACTTTGTAGGTTCCCGGGATCGCTCTCTCCACCGGTTGTGTGGATCGTCACTTACATTTTCAGCGGACCAAGCGGTAGAAAACGTCGTTCCCGAACCTTCGTCCCAGATCCGACTTTTCTATCCTGGCTCCATGACCTCCCCAAAAGACCTGAAAAAAAATCTCCGCAACGAAGCACTCGGGCGCCGCGATGCGCTCGATCCGTTCTGGCGGGTGGAGGCGGCGCTGGAAATGGCCGAGACGGCGCGAGACCGGATGACGGTCGAGCCGGGCCAGATCGTCTCCGGCTTCTGGCCGATGCGTTCGGAAGTCGACGTCCGGCCGCTGATGTTTGCCTTGCGCGAGAAGGGGGCAAGGCTCTGCCTGCCGGCCATTCTGGACAAGAGCACCATCGTCTTTCGCGAACTGGTGCGCGGCGCGCCGATGATCGACATGGGCTTCGGCACCGTCGGGCCGCATGACGAAGCCGAGGTGCTCGATCCCCAGGTGATGCTGGTGCCGCTTGCCGCCTTCGATGCGCGCGGCCACCGCATCGGCTATGGCGCCGGCTATTACGACCGGGCGATCGCGCGGCTGGTCGACAAGGGGCAGCAGTTGCGGCTGATCGGTATCGCCTTCGACTGCCAGGAGGTGGCCCTGGTGCCGGACGAGCCGCATGACATGATCCTTCCGGAAATACTCACCGAGAGCGGGTTGCGCCGCTTCGCGCCAGAATTGTAGATGGAGGAATGAGACTTCTCTTCCTCGGCGACATGGTCGGCAAAACGGGACGGACGGCGGTGTGGGAACAACTGCCCGGCCTGATCTCGGATTTCAAACTCGACTTCGTCATCGTCAATGGCGAGAACGCCGCCGGCGGCTTCGGCATCACCGAGGAGATTTTTCGCGAGACGATCTCGGCTGGCGCCGACGTCGTCACCACCGGCAATCATGTCTGGGACCAGCGCGACGCGCTGATTTTCGCGCCGCGCGAAGAGCGCTTCCTGCGTCCCTCCAACTTCCCGAAGGGTACGCCAGGGCGCGGCTCAGGCGTCTACATCGCCAGGAACGGCGCGCGCGTGCTGGTCGCCAACATCATGGGCCGGGTGTTTATGCATCCCGAGCTCGACGACCCGTTCCAGGCCGGCGAGCGCGAACTTGCCGCTTGTCCGCTCGGCGAGCAGGCCGATGCGATCGTCATCGATTTCCATGCCGAAGCGACCTCGGAAAAAATGTGCTTCGCCCATTTCGTCGACGGTCGTGCCAGCCTTGTCGTCGGCACCCACACGCATCAGCCGACTGGTGACCACCAGATCCTCAATGGCGGCACGGGTTATATTTCCGATGCCGGCATGTGCGGCGATTATGATTCCTCGCTCGGCATGGACAAGGAGGAGCCGCTCAACCGGTTTTTATCCAAGGTGCCGAAAGGCCGCTTCGAGGCGTCGACCGGACCGGCGACATTGTGCGGCGTTGGAGTCGACATTTCCGATCGTAGCGGCCTGACCGAACGGATCGCGCCGTTTCGCCGCGGACCGCGGCTGGAAGAAACGGCTCCATCCTTCTGGTCGTGACATTGATACAGGCGCTTGCAATACCCAATTGCCGGCGAAACTGCTCTAGATCGTAGAGGGGACGACCTCCATGCAGCTAGTCGAATTCCTGGCGCCGCATTTCGCCTTTGTCTCAGATCCGACCGCATGGGTCGCGCTGCTGACGCTGATCGTGCTGGAGGTCGTGCTCGGCATCGACAATCTGATCTTCATCTCGATCCTCACCAACAAATTGCCGGAGGCGCAGCGCGCGCGCGCCCGACGGCTCGGCATCTCCGCCGCGCTGATGATGCGGCTGATCCTGCTTGCCACCATCTCGATCATCGTCCAGCTGACGACGCCGATATTCACCGCTTTCGGCCATGGCTTTTCCTGGCGCGACCTGATCCTGATCGCCGGCGGCCTGTTCCTCGTCTGGAAGGCGACCAAGGAGATCCACCACACGGTCGATCTCGAAGATCACCAGGACACGATGATGGGCGAGACTCTGCAGCTTTCGCTGGCCGGCGCGATCTTTCAGATCCTGCTGCTCGACCTCGTCTTCTCGATCGACTCGATCATCACCGCGGTCGGCATGACCGACGAAATCGCGATCATGTACATCGCGGTGATCGTGGCGGTGAGCGTGATGATGCTGGCGGCCGGGCCGCTGGCCGATTTCATCGCCAAGAACCCCAGCATCGTCATGCTGGCGCTCGGCTTCCTGCTGATGATCGGCATGACGCTGATCGCCGACGGCATGGGCTACCATGTACCCAAGGGCTACATCTACGCGGCGATGGGTTTTTCGGCACTGGTCGAAGGACTCAACATGTTGGCGCGGCGGCGGAAGAAGGCAAAGTCCGGTGGCGGGCACTGAGGATGGCAGGCATCCCTGAGAGCCGCGCGTTCTAAGCCGCCGACACGCCTTTCGGATGACGGTCGCTGATCAGGCCAAGCGTCAGGCCGTGCTCGAGCCACGCCTTGGCGCCGGCGAGCACCAGCGCAAAGCCATCGGTCGAGCCGATCGCCTGGTTGACTTGCTCGTCGCCGCTGCCGGCAAAGCCGAAATTGCGAACCTCGACAAAGGTCGTTCCGCCCGGCATCTCGGTAAAAGTCCACACCACAGTGGTCGGCGGATCGCTCCATTGCATGACGATCTTCTCGTTCGGTACGATCTCGCTGACCATCACCGCCGTCGAGACGCCATACATGCGCCATTCCCAGCGAACTTTGTTGCCGCTGTCCAGCCTGTCGCTGCCATGGGTGAACCAGAATTTCGTCGTGATCGCGGGGTCAATGAAGGCTTCGAACACTTCGGCGACCGGCCGCCTTATCAGCATGCCGGCTTCGGCGGTCGGTGTTTCACGGATTTCCATATCGTGCTCCTTTTCATGAAGACGCCGCCTGTTCACCAGGCATCGGGTTCGCGCACGAGGTGAATGATGTTGGCCGGGTTGGTGATCCAGCCGCCGCGGAAGCCTTCACCCAGTGCTTCGATGGCGTCGCAGCGCACGACGCCGGCCTTGGCGAGATGCTCCGCAGCGGCCGGAAAATCCTCGGTGAACAGTTCCAGCCAGATCTCGGCCTGGCTCATCATCAGCGCCTCGTCGATCCACAGCCGATTGGGACCGAGTTCGAAGCCGATGGCAGGCGCTTTGGTCGTGAATGGCTTCAGGCCGATGACGTCGCGATAGAAGGCGATCGTTGCCTGGTATTGATGCGGCGGGACTTTCATCGCGATGTTGATGCCGCCGGTGATCTTCGCGGTCATTTTGGCTCCATTGCTCTCAGATATTGGTCTCGTTGGCCGGCTCGCCCTTCATCTCGCTGCGGTAATAGCCGTCGCGCAAATTGATGCCGTATTCGACATAGGCCTTCAAGCAGGCCAGCATCTGCGACCAGCCCTCGCAATTGAGGTAGGACTTCTTCAGGCCGACGGCGTCCTCCTGCCAGCCGGTCTCAGCGATGGTGACGAAGGTGCCACCGTCGTCGAGCGGTTCGAAATTCATCTCGATGCGGGTCTTGTAGGCCGGCTTGCCGTCGGCGTCGGTAGCGTCCCAGCGCAGCACGATGCGGCTGTCCCTGACCACCTCGTCGACCTCGACGGGAACCTTGCCCCACCAGACAACACCGGCGCCCGCTACCAGCGGCGCGCTGGCGCCGCCGATGGTAGTGAAATAGAAGCTGAGTTTCTTCGGGTTGACGACTGCGTCGAAGACTTCGGCGACCGGCTTGCCGATGCGCCCCGAAACTCTGAATCCAAGAGACATATCCACAGCTCCTTCCTTGAATGGATCAATGATATGTTATATAAATATAACATGTCAAGCCGATCGCAGGACGACAATGTTTTCAAGGCGCTGGCGCATCCGCGCCGGCGTGAGTTGCTGGACCAGCTGAAGAATGCGCCGCAGACCACCGGCATGTTGTGCGATGCCTTCCCCGACATGGACCGCTGCACGGTCATGCTGCATCTGAAGGTGCTGGAGGAGGCCGACCTGGTTGTGGTGCGCCGCGAGGGCCGCGAGCGCTGGAACCATCTCAACGCGCTGCCGATCAAGCACATCCACGACCGCTGGATCAGCCAATATGCCACGCATGCGATCAGCATCCTCGACCGGCTGAAATCCGATCTGGAGGGATGAACGGCCGCCGAAGCCTGCCATTTTCGGGTCTCAAAACCCTCACGCGTCCTCCGCCACGGCGCCGCTGGACGAATTGAGCCGATTTATCTATAAGCCGGCCATTCCGATATAGAGCGTCGTACGTCCGTCCGGACGCAGCAGGACGTTCTGAAATTTTGAATTCGAGCATTTTGCAAGACGCCGGGTGGTTCACTAGGCCGCAGATGCTCTAGCCGAGAAGACGACAGGGGTGCCATGGCTGGCCATTCACAGTTCAAGAACATCATGCATCGCAAGGGCCGCCAGGATGCGGTGCGATCGAAAATGTTTTCCAAGCTGGCGCGCGAAATCACCGTCGCGGCCAAGAGCGGCACGCCCGATCCATCGATGAACCCACGCCTGCGCCTTGCCGTGCAGAACGCCAAGGCGGTGTCGATGCCGAAGGACAATATCCAGCGCGCCATTAACAAGGCGTCGATGGGCGATGCCGAGACTTACGAAGCCGTGCGCTACGAAGGGTACGGGCCGGGCGGCGTCGCGCTGATCGTCGAGGCGCTGACCGACAACCGCAACCGCTCCGCGTCGAATGTGCGCGCTGCCTTCACCAAGGCCGGCGGGGCGATGGGCGAGACCGGCTCGGTGTCGTTCATGTGGGACCGCGTCGGCGAGATCTACTATCCGGTAGCGGCTGGCAGCGCCGAGAAGGTGATGGATGCGGCGATCGAGGCCCGTGCCGACGACGTCCAGTCGGACGAGGAAGGCCACACGATCTACTGCGCCTTCGAGAATCTCGGCGAAGTGTCGAAGGCGCTGGAAGGCGCGCTCGGCGAGGCTGAATCGGTGAAGCCGATCTGGAAGCCGCAGACCAATATCGCGGTCGACGAGGAGCGGGCACAATCGCTGATGAAGCTGGTCGCGACGCTCGAGGACGACGACGACGTGCAGAGCGTCTACGCCAATTTCGAGGTCGACGAGGAGACCTTGGCGAAGCTCAGCGCGGCATGACCGAACAGGCGCTGCCCCAGGTCCGCATCACCTATTGCACGCAGTGCCAGTGGCTGCTCAGGGCCGGCTGGATGGCGCAGGAGTTGCTGTCGACCTTCGGCACGGATCTCGGCGAAGTGGCGCTGGTGCCCGGCACCGGCGGCATCTTCACCATTTCCTGTAATGACACGCTGGTCTGGGACCGCAAGCGTGACGGCGGCTTTCCCGATGCCGCAAAGCTCAAGCAACTGGTTCGCGACGTAATCGATCCGGATCGCGATCTCGGCCATGCCGATCGCAAGAGCCACAAGTCAAAAGATCCCACGTCAAAAGACCCTGCCTGAGGGTCGTTCACATTTCTGCCCCTGCATTCACCGCCATGCCATGATGAAACAGCCCAGCGCGGCGATGGCGGTGATGGTGCGGACATGGTTCCACATCACCCAGTCCCTGAGATAGGTGGTCCACATAGCGGCGCCATTGGCGCTGGCCGGATCGACGGCAGCCAAGGCGTTGTTGAGCGGCACGTTGAAGATCATCGTCACGATCGGGTTGCCGACGAGATAGATCAGGGCGCCGGCGAGAAGCCAGAACGCACCCGGTTGGCTCAAGCCGATAAGAGCGCCTGCGGCGAGGACAAGACACACCAGCCCGGTGCCGAAAAGTGCGGTCATGAACATCGGCGTCACCGCAGTGACGTTGATCGAATTCATGGCGGCGATGCCGCCCGCGGCCGGCATGCGGGCGAGGCCCGGCATGACGAAGCTGGAAAAGGCGAAGAAAACACCGCCGACGATGCCTGAACCAAGGGCAGCGACGAAGGTGAGGGTGGGAAGCAGTTTCATGATCATGTCAGTTGCTCCAGATGCCGGTTGAGGTGGTTTCGATTGCATAAGCGGAAAAGTCTTTTGGGGCGCGACCGATTTCCTTGCCCGCAAACGTGAGTAATCCTCATATTTGCAAAACGTGATAAACCCTCGTATTTTACGAGTCAAGCCAATTGTTGGCCAATTCGCCTGGAGACAGTGATGGAAGGCTCGACCGTATCGGGTTCACAGGATGGCCAGATCGCATCGCCGCGCCGGACGCCAAGCCAGCAGCGCAGCCGCGAGCGGGTCGAGCGGATGCTGGCCGCCGCCTCGGCACTGATCGCCGAGCAAGGCAGCGACGCGATGCGCATGGGCGAGGTGGCGAAGAGAGCCGGCGTGTCGATCGGCTCGCTCTATCAGTTCTTGCCGGACAAGCGGGCGATCATCTGGGCGCTGGCCGAGCGCTATACCGCAGAGAGCCAGGCCTGCATTGCGGCGGCACTGGCGGAGGTCAGTGACGCCGAAGGCCTATGCAGGGCGTTTTCGGAACTGGTGGATACCTATTACGCGCTGTTCCTGGCGGAGCCGGTGATGCGCGACATCTGGTCGGGCACGCAGGCCGATAAGGCGCTGCGCGACCTCGAACTTGCCGACAGCCGGGCCAACGCCGAATTCCTCACCGCCGTGCTGAAAAAGCTGCGGCCGTCTGCCGATCCGGCGGCGCTGGAAACGACGGCGTTTCTTATCTGGCAGATGGGCGAGGCCACCATGCGGCTGGCGATCTCGGTCGAGCGGCAAGAGGGCGACAGGCTGGTTGCCGCCTACAAGCGGATGGCGCTGCGGGAACTGGTGGACCGGTAGGGCCGCACCCCGGCAACAAAAAACCCGCCTCGACGGCGGGTTTTCGATGTACGAAAGATCGCTTGGCTTAAAGGCCGAAACCTTCGAAGCGCTTCTTGAACTTCGACAGGCGGCCGCCGCGGTCGAGCAGGGTCTGCTGGCCGCCGGTCCAGGCCGGATGGGTGGTCGGGTCGATATCGAGGTTCATCGTATCGCCTTCCTTGCCCCAGGTCGAACGGGTCATGTATTCGGTGCCGTCGGTCATGACGACCTTGATGGTGTGGTAGTCGGGATGGATGTCGGTCTTCATGGTTCTGTTCCTGGCTTGCCGGGTGCTGCCGACGGGCTAAAGCCTGCGTCGATGCGCCCCTTTTTAAAACTCGAAGCCGCAGCTATTGAGGAGCCACGGCTTCTAAAACGGTCGGCGAGCCTATACATCAGCCGGAATTGAATCACAAGGCCGCGGCAAGCGCATATTGATCGCGCAAACCCCAAAGGGCCAAAGGAAACGGTCATGGCGAACATCAGCGGCGATGCAGACGAGCGCAGGCGCTCGCTGAGACCGCTGCAGCGCCTGTTTCCCTACATCACCCATTACCGCAAAATGGTCATCGGCGCGATCGTCTCGCTGGCCGTCGCGGCGGCGACGACGCTGGCGCTGCCGCTGGCCGTGCGGCGGATGATAGACCACGGCTTTTCCGCTTCCGATTCCAGCTTCATTGCCGAATATTTCGCCATGCTGGTGGTGATGGCCGCCGTGCTGGCGGCGGCGTCAGCCAGCCGCTACTATTTCGTCATCACGCTGGGCGAGCGCGTCGTTGCCGATATCCGCCGCGATGTCTTTGCCCACGTCACGACACTGTCGCCCTCCTTCTTCGACACGGCCCAGTCGGGCGAGATCGTCTCGCGGCTCGCCGCCGACACGACGCAGGTCAAATCGGCGGTCGGTGCTACCGCCTCGGTGGCGCTGCGCAACGTCATCCTCGGCCTCGGCGCCGTGGCGATGATGGTCTTCACCAGCCCAAAGCTGTCCGGCCTGGTCATCGCAGCTATTCCGGTGATCGTGCTGCCGCTGGTCGCCTTCGGCCGCTCGGTGCGGCGGAAGTCACGACTGGCACAGGACACGCTGGCCAATGCCACCGCCTATGCCAGCGAGCAGATAGGCGCGGTGCGCACCCTGCAGGCCTTCACCAACGAGAAGCTTGTCACCGGGTATTTTTCATCCGCCGTGGAAGCAGCGTTCGAAGCGGCGCGGGCCTCGATCTTTGCTCGCTCCTTTCTCACCTTCTTCGCCATCTTCATGATCTTTTCCTCGGTGGTGGCGGTGCTTTGGTTCGGCTCGCGCGACGTGCTCGAGGGTACGTTGTCGCCGGGCACGCTCGGCCAATTCCTGCTCTATTCGGTGTTCGCCGCCGGGGCGCTCGGCGCCCTTTCGGAAGTCTGGGGCGAACTTGCCCAGGCAGCGGGCGCTGCCGAACGGCTGACCGAGATCCTGGCCGAAAAGCCCGCGATCCAGGCGCCCACCGATCCGAAACCGCTGCCGGCGAAAGCGAGAGGCGCAATCAGCTTCGACGATGTCTCCTTCTCCTATCCGGCCCGGCCCGACCGCGCCGCCGTCCACGGCCTGAGCTTTCAGGTCAAACCCGGCGAGACGGTGGCGATCGTCGGGCCGTCGGGCGCCGGCAAGAGCACAGTCTTTTCGCTACTTCTGCGCTTCTACGATCCGGAGGCCGGCAGGATCGTCATCGACGGCGTCGATTTGCGCGAGGGCGATCCGGCCGCGATCCGCGCGCGCATCGCCATCGTGCCGCAGGACGTCACCATCTTTGCGGCGAGCGCGCGCGACAATATCGGCTTTGGCCGGCCGGGTGCCAGCCAGGCCGAGATCGAGGCGGCGGCGAAGGACGCGCTTGCCGACGAGTTCATCCTGAGGCTCGAAAAGGGCTATGACAGCCAGGTCGGCGAGCGCGGCGTGACGCTGTCGGGCGGCCAGCGCCAGCGCGTGGCGATCGCCCGCGCCATTTTGCGCGATGCGCCGATCCTTCTGCTCGACGAGGCGACCTCGGCACTAGATGCCGAAAGCGAGACGCTGGTGCAGACGGCGCTGGACCGGCTGATGCAGGGCCGCACCACGATCGTCATCGCCCATCGGCTGGCAACAGTGCTGAAAGCCGATCGCATCCTGGTCATGGATGGCGGCCGCATCGTCGAGGAAGGCACGCATCAGAGCCTGGTCGCCAAGGGCGGCATCTATGCGCGGCTGGCCAAGCTGCAGTTCGAAAGCGGGGCGAATGCTTTCAGGGGCGCGGCGGAGTAGCATCGCTAGCCTGTTCCATCCCGATGAAATCGGGATGAGGCTCCATCTTCTTGTTTGACCATGATCTTTTCCGAAAACCGGCATCCACTTTTCGGGGTCATGGTCCCCAGCGGCCGCCGAGATTCTTCAGCTACCGAAAGCTCGGCGTTTACCGCGTCGATAGGCGATGAACAGTGGAACGCCGACAAGCAACGACAACAAAAGCATGCTGGCGATGGCCTGTCGCTGCTCCTTAGCTGGATCGCTGAGTTGCACATTGGCTGGCGGCTCTTCATAGGTAAAATCGTACTGCCACCGTATTTCGTCTGCGACGTCATCGACGGTTTTCAGGTAGTCGGCGATCGCCTTGGCCGGCACTTCAGTCGCCAGCGTCTGAAAGTTCCATTCAACCTGAAATTGGGTAGGTGTGTTGGACCAGGACACCTTGAGCGACATGTAGGGCGTCACGATGTTTCTCATCGACTCACCGGAGAACCTCGCCTTGAGGTTGCGCACGGTCACCTTGTGACGCCGGTAGAGCCGGGAGCCGAGGGAGATAGGCCCGGTACGGCCGACGATTGTCGGGGTTGCAAGAGAGTTGCCGAGATCGGCCGCGCGGATCGGAAAATTCTTTGCCAGATCGTTGGCCGCCAGCGCCTCCGCCGGCAAGCGATAACTTTCCTTCACGCTCACTATGTTGCCGTCGCGGCGATCCACGACTTCCGGCTTGGCGACGGTTTGGATGCCCGGATATTGCTTGTTGTAATATTTCAGGTAGGTGTCCGACACCTCGCTCAGTGACCGGCTGGCCAAGTTGCCGCGCATCCAATCGGCATCGGCGTCCTCATATGTCGAGAAGACCGTCAGCACGAGGGGATCGCCCGGTTTCCGCGGAAAGTCGAATTCCTCCGCGATCTGGATCGATGGGCTGGTAAGCTCCGGACTCGGCATCTTCTCCAATCCGCCGGTGCTGGAAAGCGGCAGCGCGAAGCCGTAGTCGGGCTGCGCGAGATTGTGCGCCTTGCCTCCCTGAAGATAGTTCGTGGCGTCCAGCCAATATGTCTTTGTTCCGATCCTTGCCTTGACGATGGCATGGTCGAAATCGCGAACCGCCGGCAGATGCTGGTCCAGGGCCCGCCCCTCGTCGAGGTCGGCCAAGGCAACCTCGGCAGCAATGCCAAGCCGCACAAGCGAAGAAACGAGCAGCAGTGCCTTGTCCTTGCAGTCACCAAACCCGCTAAGGATGACCGTCGCGGGGTCACGCGGAATGTGGGAGCCGGCACCCATCGACAGGCTTACATAACGGATCTGGCCCTGTACCAATCGCATTGTCTCGACCATCCGGTCTTCGGGCACTGGATGCCGGAGAGCGATGTCGTCAAGCTTTGCGGCGAATGCCGAGGGAAAAACGGTCGCTGGCTTGTAATAGGGCGCAACAGCATCGACCACACTTTGCCAATTCGCGGTCGACGCAACATCGATAGAGCCCCAGCCTGGATACGTCACGGGCAGGTTTTCTTCGACATTGATCGGTTTCGGATTTGGAATTTCCCACAGATAGGTCGTGTCCGGCCCTGTCGAGGAGATCGCAGGTTTGAGTTGGGTTCCCCTTGCCTTGATCTCGAGCGGCTGGCCCGAAGGCCAAATGATGCTTGTGCGGATCAGCGCCACCGGCTCTTCCCATTCGGCGGAGAAGTTCTTGAAGAAAAGATCCTTACCGACGAGCGGCGTTATCTCATAGGTCGATCCGTAGTCGACGATGTCGCCGGCGCGCACGTCATCGATGTTGACATGGGCCGTCAGCCAGCCATCGAAGACGCCTTTCTCGGCGTCTCTTTCCCTGCGGAAGATATCGAATTCGACGTCTCCCAGCCGGTCCAAAACGGCGCCATCGCGGATGATGTGAAGATGGTTGAGCGTAACCTTGTGCCGGGACGGATCGAACTGCAGATCGATACTTGCGCCCCGATCGAGGCCGGGACGGTCGACGATTTTATAGACGGTGCGCGAGTACTCGACATAGCCGCCGGCGCGATACTTGATCTGATCGTCCGAGAGCAGCCATGAAACGCCATTCTTGATTTGATCCGATCGGGTGGGATCGGCAGCCGGAATATCAACCTGCTTTACCCAGCTTTCTGCCGGACGCTTGAGAACCATGTCGTCGGACATGGCGGGAGAACTCAGGCCGATCAATAAGATGAAAAATACCAGGCGGGGCCAGAAAGACTTCACCCTACGAAAACTGTAACCAGGCAGACATCTATGCGCGCCCAACTTGCAAGAAGTCCTTTTTCAGAGGCTTTCCCACCAAAGTAAAGGCCCGTTTCGGGATTTCTGCAGTCTCCTCAGCAAGAACCACTAATAGACGAAGGGGCTCAGTTCCCGTACCGCTTCTTCAGGTGATCGGTGAAATGCACGGCATTGAGCTTTTCGCCGGTGGCGCGTTCGAGCAGTTCCGGCGTCGACCAGCGCGAGCCTTGCGACCAGATCCTTTTGCGGCGCCAGTCGTTGATCGCGGCGAAATCTCCCCTGGCAAGGTCTTCGTCGGCTGAAGGATGATCTCGCGTCAGCGCCGCCCATTGCTGCGCCGCCATCATGGCGCCCAGCGTATAGGAGGGGAAATAGCCGAAGGCCGCACCCGGCCAGTGGACGTCCTGCATCGGACCATCAGCCGGATTGCCCGATGTCGACAGGCCAAGATAATCGCGCATCTTGGCATCCCAGGCTTCGGGCAGGTCGGCTGCTTCCAGCCGTCCCGAGACAAGCTCCTGTTCCAGCTCGTAGCGCAGGATGACATGCAGCGGATAGGTCACCTCGTCGGCGTCGACGCGGATCAGGCCGCGCTCGACCCGGTGCACATGCGGCAGGATGTCGTCGATCGTCCAGCTCTCACCAAGGTGCCTTTCGACCACCGGCAGCGCCCAGCGCCAGAACTCCGGGTTGCGGCCAATCTGCTTTTCGACGAACAGGCTCTGGCTCTCATGGACGGCCATGCCGCGCGCTCTGCCGAGCGGCCAGTGCGCCCATGCCTTCGGCAGGTTCTGCTCGTACAGCGCATGGCCGGTCTCGTGCAGCACGCCCATCAGCGCCGACAGGAAATCCGAGGTCTTGTAGCGGGTGGTGATGCGCACGTCGCTCGGCACGCCGCCGCAGAACGGATGGTGCGAGACCGACAGCGAACCATGGGTGAGGTCGAAACCGACTGCCGCCATCATGGCGAGGCCGAGTTCGCGTTGCTTGTCGATCGGGTAGCTGCCCGATAGCGGCTTCAGCGGACGCCTCGCCAGCCGCGCCTCCTGCACCGCCAGCGCCTCCGGCACGAAGCCTTTCAGGAATGCCTTCAACTCGGCAAACACCGGCGTGATGTCGGCGGCGCGGTTACCGGGGTCATACTGCTCCATCAGCGCGTCGTAGGGCTCGAGCCCGAGCACCTCGGCGCGAAGTGCTGCCTCCTCGCGCACCAGCGCCACGACGCCTTCCAGCGCCGGCAGGAAGCCAGTCCAGTCGTTCTTGGCGCGCAGGTCGCGCCAGAGCTGCTCCGAGCGCATGCGCGCGGTCGTCTGGCGCTCGACGAACTCGACCGGCAGGCAGGTCAGGTTGGTGTATTGCCGGCGGAATTCCCTGACCGCGGCTTGCTGCTCTTGGTTCAGCGCTTCCCGCTCGGCCGCCGCGATCCAGTCGGCGATCTCGGGCGCAGTCGCTCGGGCGTGGTGCATGCCGGCCAGCGCCGACATCGCCTCTGCGCGTTTCTCGCCGCCGCCGACCGCCATATGGGTCGCCTCGTCGGCGCCGAGGATGGCGAGCGCATGTTCCAGCGCTTCGAGCTTGTGGCCGAGGTCGTCGAGTTTTTGAAAGGACATGGTGGGGTTCCGCCGATTTGACGGCGGGAAAAGATACCAATGCAAAAGTGTTGGCAACCCCTGAAGGCCGTCTGCGATCGACGCATTGATTGCCGGCTGCAACGGCTGAAAGGCATCTTGCGGAAGCGGCGGCGCGCGTGATCAATGTCGTCTGGCGGCGGCAGACCGTGATGGGAAGACGAAACATGATCGCCAATGTGCTGGTCGGGCTGGTGGCCGTGATCCACCTCTACATCGTCTATCTGGAGATGGTGCTGTGGGACACGCCGCGCGGCCACATGGCGTTCAAGCTGACGCCGGAATTCGCCAGTGTCTCGAAAGTGCTTGCGGCCAATCAGGGGCTTTACAACGGCTTTCTCGCAGCCGGGCTGATCTGGGGGCTTTACCTCGGCGAAGCCGGTTTCCAGTTCAAAGTCTTCTTCCTGCTCTGCGTCGCCGTCGCCGGCCTTTACGGCGCGGCGACGGTGGGCCGTAAAATCCTGTTCATCCAGACAGTGTCGGCGGCAGTTGCCTTGATCGTACTTTGGCTCGGCTGGTGAACGGCTGGTGAAGGCTTGACTGGTGAAAAAGCCAGCTCTTCCTTTTCAGCCGTTCGGATAGTATCCGCCATCGGCGCCATCGCCGATCAGGGCGTTACTGCCGGTGGACGTGCGGAGTTTCTGGCTCAGGTCGTCGACCTGGTGCAGCAGTTGCTGATACTGCCTGACCGGCATCGTGCCATGTCCCGCGGCAGCCGTCCTTTGCGCGACACGGCTGATATGAGCGGCCCGCATCTGCAAGCTGTGCGCCTCGGCCGGCGTGATCTTGTTCACCTGCCTGGCGGCGGCAATGCCGTCATCCAGGCTCTGGACCTGATCGATCAAGCCAGCCACGCGCGGGCTGTATACGGCGCTCGACGCCGCGTAGGCGCCGGAAAACGGGGCTGTCACGAGAAATGCGGTGAACGTTGCAGTCCTCAGAGCAGTGGGAGCGAAGAAGCGCATGATTGCGTCTCCTTTTACTGAGGAAGGCGGTGATTGGGCTGTCCTGCCTTCCGGCCGCGGGCCGTCAGGTTCCGTCGCGTCGCGATGAACGGTTCCACCGCCGGCGGTTCTCGGCCCACGACCAAGGCTAAAAGGCGATGGCGGCAAAGTGTAATTAAAAAAAGGTAATCTTTTTCAGGCCTTGCCGGTGCCGCACCGGTGCCCTAAATGCCGCCGACGTGAGCCGGCTCGATCCGGTGCATGTTGCTTGCGAGCCAAAGGGTTGCAGATCACCGTTCGGTGAGCTTCAGCTCGATGCGGCGGTTCTTGTTGCGCGCCTCTTCGGTATCGGCGGGGTCGAGCGGCTGGAATTCGCCGAAGCCGGCCGCGACCAGCCGGTTGGCCGGCACGCCGTTCTCGATCAGGAACTTGACCACCGATGTCGAGCGCGCCGTCGACAATTCCCAATTGTCGCGGTAGCGGCCGGTGCCGGAGAGCGGCTTGTTATCGGTGTGGCCGTCGACGCGCAGCACCCAGTTGATCTCCGGCGGGATCTCTTTCTGCAATTCGATGATGGCGTCGGCGAGCTTTTTCATCTCGACCTTGCCGGCATCGTTGATCACTTCGGAGCCGGTCGGGAAAAGCACCTCCGACTGAAAGACGAAGCGGTCGCCGACGATGCGGATGTTCTCGCGGTCGGCGAGGATTTCGCGCAGCCGGCCAAAGAAGTCGGAGCGGTAGCGGTTCAACTCCTGCACCCGTTGCGCCAGCGCGACGTTCAGGCGGCGGCCGAGATCGGCGATCTTGGTGTTGGATTCGCGGTCGCGCGTTTCGGACACGTTGAGCGCTTCTTCGAGCGCTCCGATCTGCCTGCGCAGCGCCGCGATCTGCTGGTTGAGGATCTCGACCTGGCTCAGCGCCTGCTGGCTGATCTGGCGCTGACTGTCGAGTTCGCCGGAAAGCGCAGTGGCGCGCTGGTTGGCCGCGTCGCCGGCACCCGCGCCTTGCGCCAGCAATTGCTCGAGCCGGCTCTTTTCAGCCTCTGACGCCGACAGCGACGCCTGCAAATTGGCGAGCGAATCTTCCTTGTCCTGCGTCGTCGAGCGCTCCAGCGCCAGAAGCTGCGTCAACTCATTGATCTGGGAATTGAGGCGGTTGAGCACCGTGTCCTTGCCGGAGATCTCGCGACCGAGCAGGAACTGCGCCAGCACGAAAACCGTGAGCAGGAACATGATCGCCAACAGCAGCGTCGACAGCGCATCGACGAAGCCCGGCCAGTAATCGATGCGGCGGTCGGAGCGCCGGCCTCGCGCCAACGCCACGTCAGTGCACTCCAGGCTTCTTCAAGGCGTCGGCGATTTTCTCCAAGGTGTTGCGCATCGCCTTCTGCTCGTCGGACTGGGCCTCGACCCAGTCGCGCATGATCTGCTGCTCCGAGCGCATGTTCTTGACCAGGCCGGAAATGCCGTCGGCGAGATTGGCCATGGCGGTGGCGACGCGCGGATTGGAGCCGCCGCCATTCTCCTGCAGGGTGCGCAGCTTTTCCGACAACAGCCGGATTTCATCGGAGGGTTCGGTCTTGGCCGCGTCGGCAACGACGATGTCGGAGGACAGGTCGGTGACCGAGGACAGCCAATTCTCGAGCTCGGTGTAGAAGCGCGTCTGGGCACGGCCGGCCTGCAGGTCGAGGAAGCCGAGCACCAGCGAGCCGGAGAGACCGAACAGCGACGACGAGAAGGCGGTGCCCATGCCGGCCAACGGGGCGGAAAGCCCCTGCTTCAGGGATTCGAGCACGGCCGCTGCATCGCCGGTGCCGGGATCGAGCGACTCGATGGTTTCGCGGATCGAGCCGATTGTGTTGAGCAGGCCCCAGAAGGTGCCTAGCAGGCCGAGGAACACCAGCAGCCCGACAAGGTAGCGCGAGGTGTCGCGGGTTTCGTCGAGGCGGGTGGCGATCGAATCCAGCATGGTGCGCATCGAACTGGTCGAGAAGGCAATCGTCGACGAGCGGCCGATCATCGCCTTCATCGGCGCCAGCAGCACCGGTTCGGTGGTTTCGGAACCGGCGCGGAACGAGTTGACCCAGCGCACCTCGCGGAACAGCCGGCCGACCTGGACGAAGGCCAGCAGGATGCCGACCGCCAGCACCCCGACGATCAGGCCGTTGAGGCCGGGATTGGTGACGAAGGCGGTCGAAATCTGGCGGGTCAGGATGGCGGCGATAAAGGCCACGATAAACAGAAAGATCACCATGGTCAGGAGAAAGACCTGCGGGCTCGACAATTTGTGCGGGTCGTAGATCAGAACGTCGGAGCGCCTGCCCATGCCGAAGGATCTGAGAAAAGTCATCCGTGCCCCGTTTCCGATGCCGTCGCCGCCGATCACGTTGTGTTCGCGACTCTAAACGGAATTGTGACGAAATTGAATGGCGCTTGGCAATATTGCGACCCGTTCGCGCCCGGCGGTCAGAATCGGTTGATGACCAGGCAGTCGACCATGGCGGCCAGATGCAGCCCGGCGCCGGTAACGACAAAGCCGTGCCACAGCGCATTGTGGAAGCGCAGGCCTTTCCAGGTGAAGAAGATCACGCCACAGGAATAGACGATGCCGCCGGCAACGATAAGCGCGATCGATGTCGCCGGCAGCGTCCGTACGAGCGGCTCCACCAGAACGATGCCGCTCCAGCCGATGGCGAGATAGAAGACGATCGCCAGCCGGTCGAAACGGCCGGGAAGAAAGACCTTGATGGCGATGCCGACCGCCGCGGCAATCCAGACCAGGACGATCATCGAAACAGCCAGCGGCGAGCCGCCGAGCTGGGCGAGGAAAGGCGTGTAGGTCGCAGCGATAAGCAGGTAGATCGCCGCGTGGTCGAAACGCCGCAATATCCATTTCGCCGGCGACGACACCGGCCAGAGATTGTAGGCCAGCGAAACCGACAGCACGGTGAGCAGCGAGACCACATAGAACGCGGCAGCGACATATTCGCCGGGGCCGGTTCGAAAGGCGGCCAGTGCCAGCAGCGTCGAGCCGGCAGCGATCGCCAGTACGATGCCCACGGCGTGGACGATGCCGTCGGCGATGATCTCGGCGCGCGAGTAATGCCAGCGCCCCATGAAGGGGATGTCGATCTGGGATAGTTCGCTCCGGGATTTGGGCTGGCTGTTCGTCATCGATGATCCTGCGTCGCCTTATCTGGGCGGCCGCGGGACAGTATTTCAAGCTTTGGTTGCCGTTTTGCGACTGCGGCGCTTCAGCGCGGTGCGCCTGTATTAGCGCGGCGTGACTGGCTTCTTCACCGTCTTCAACAGCGCGCGCTGCATGAGTTCGTTGCCGGCAACGACCGAACCGGCGGTCAGCATCTCCTGGCCGCCGGCGAAATCGGAAACGAAGCCGCCCGCCTCGCGGATCAGCAACATGCCGGCGGCGATGTCCCAGGCCGACAGGCCGATTTCCCAAAAACCGTCCATGCGGCCGGCGGCGACGTAGGCGAGATCGAGCGAGGCGGAGCCGAAACTACGCACGCCCGAGACCTCGGCCATGACATTGCGCAACTCGACAAGGAAATTGCCGTGCTGGCCACGTCCGAGATGCGGCATGCCGCAGCCGATCACCGCATCGACCAGCTTGGTGCGGCCGGCGACGCGCAACCGGCGGTCGTTCATGAAGGCGCCGCCGCCACGCTCGGCGGTGTAGAGCTCGTCCATCGCCGGATTGTAGATGACGCCGGCGACGATCTGGCCTTGGCGCTCCAGCGCGATCGAGATCGCGAAGAACGGAATGCCGTGCAGGAAATTGGTGGTGCCGTCGAGCGGATCGACGATCCAGCGATGCTGGCCGTCGTCGCCCTCGATCACGCCGCGTTCCTCCATTAGGAAAGCGTAGCCGGGCCGCGCCTTCGACAGTTCGGCAAAGACGATGTCTTCCGCCTTGCGGTCGGCCTGGCTGACATAGTCGCCCGGTCCCTTCATCGAAACCTGCAGGTTCTGCACTTCGCCGAAGTCGCGCGACAGCGAGCGGCCGGCCTTCATAGCGGCCTGGACCATGACATTGAGGATCGCGGAACGCGCCATTGCTCTTCTTCCTGCCGCTGCGCCTATTTGCTTTGACGCATGATCTTATCCAAAAAGTCTGCAACCTTTTGGGATCATGCCTTAGTCGGCGCGGCGCACGTAAGTGATTTCGTTGGTATCGACGATGATGCGCTCGCCCGAGCCGATGAAGGGCGGCACCAGCACGCGGATGCCGTTCTCGAGTATCGCCGGCTTGTAGGACGAGGCTGCCGTCTGGCCCCTCACCACCGGGTCAGCTTCGGTGATGGTCAGCGTCACTTGGTCGGGCAGCGAAATGCCGATCGGCCTTTCGTCGTAGAGCTGGACCGTCACCATCATGCCGTCCTGCAGGAAGGCGGCGCGATCGCCGACGAACTCCTTTTGCAATTCGAGCTGCTCGTAGCTTTCGGTGTCCATGAACACCAAAGCGTCGCCCTGCTCGTAGAGGAAGGAAAAATCCTTCAGATCGAGCCGGATCTGCTCGACTGTCTCGGCCGAGCGGAAGCGTTCATTGAGCTTGGTGCCGTTGATGAGGTTCTTCAGTTCGACCTGGTTGTAGGCGCCGCCCTTGCCGGGCTTGACGGTGTTGGTCCTGACCGCCACCCAAAGGCCGCCATCATGCTCGATGACGTTGCCGGGACGGATTTCGTTGCCATTGATCTTGGCCATGGTGGTGTGATCCGGAAATGAGATGACCGCCGCGAAGGCGATTTGGCGCCTCCAAGACCACAAATCGCCAGGAGAGGCAAGGAGCGCCTTCCGATGAAGCGGGAACGAAGCTGGCCCGGCAGCGCGGCGCGGCAGCCTCAGTCCGTCCCGACGATGGCGGTCACGGCCTCGGTCACGGCGTCGGCCACCTTAGACAAAAGATGCAGGTGCGGCGAACGCAAGACGACAATTCGCAGCGACAGCTCGAGGCCGGGAGCGTCGACCAGGGCAATGCCCTCCGGCAGCTTTTCCTGCAGCAGCCGCTTGGGCAGCAGGCCAAGGCCTTGGCCTCGACGAACCCAGTCGATCTGCAGCGCGCTGTCCTGAATCTCGGCGCCGACCATCAGCCTGTGGCCGCCCTCGGCAAGGGCAGCCGCCAGCCGCCGGCGCGCGTCGCAAGGCTCAGGGCTGAGGACCCAGGGCGTGGTCCTGACATCGGCTTGCCGGCAGGTGTTTTCGGCAGCGATGATGCCGAGAGGCTCGGTTCCAACGACGCCGTCGCCAGCTTTGGAATTGCTGCCGTCCAGGATGAAAGCGAGGTCGAGCTGTCCGCGCTTATGCTGGTCGGCCAACTCAATACTCCAGCCGCTCTTCAGACGCAGCGAAACCTTCGGAAACCGCGCGACGGCATCAGCAATGGCGGCGGCCACGGCTTTGTCGCAAAGTCCATGCGCGAGGCCGAGCCGCAGCAGACCCTCCGGCTCGTTACCCTTGGCGAATAATCTCAGCGCGTCGACGGCGGCGAGAATGTCCTTGCCGCGTGCCAGCACCTCGACTCCGGCCGGAGTCAGTCGCGACGGCTTTAGCCGGCGGTCGAGTAATTCCGTGCCGAGCATCTCCTCCAGCCGCTGGATCTGGCGGGTGACGGCCGGCTGCGTCAACGGCAGGCGTCGAGCCACCTTCTGAATCGAACCCTCCTCGGCAAAGAGGGCCAGCGTTTTCAGTTCTTCGAGCATGAGACACCTACATGTTACAGAGGCATAATTATTCTGAACATTATGAATTTGAAATCGGGCGCATGGCAAGCGATTTTTCCTCCAGCAGGGCCAGCAGGAAAGGAACAACGATGAAAGCGATCGAACTGCAAAACCCGGGCGGCCTCGAGAACCTCAGAATGGTCGAGCGGCCGATGCCTGAACCAGGGCGCCAGGAGATGATTGTCAAGGTCAAGGCCACGGCGCTGAACTATCGCGATGCCGAGATCGTCCGCGGCAGCTATCACACGAAGTTTGCATTGCCGCTGGTGCCGCTTTCGGACGGCGTCGGCGAAGTCATTGCCATCGGCGCCGAGGTCAGCCGGTTCAAGATCGGCGACCGGGTCTGTGGCACGTTCTGGCAGCGCTGGGTCGGTGGCAGTTTCGCAATGGCCGAGCCCTCCTATCAACGCGGCGGCCCGATCGATGGACTGCTCAGCGAATTTGCCCGGCTCGACGAACAGGCGGCGGTGCTGGCGCCAGCCAATCTGAGCGACGTCGAGGCGGCGACGCTGCCATGCGCCGGCGTGACGGCATGGCATGCGCTGTTTACGGAAGGCAGTGTGAAGCCTGGCGAAACCGTGCTTTGCCTCGGCACCGGCGGCGTTTCGCTGTTTGCGATGCAGTTCGCCGCGGCTGCTGGGGCGCGCGTCATCGTGACGTCGAGCAGCGACGACAAGCTTGCACGGGCAAAGCAACTTGGCGCGCAGGATGGCGTGAACTATCGCACCGATCCCGACTGGGCATCGGCCGTGCTGGGATTGACCGATGGCCGCGGCGCCGACCATATCATCGAGGTTGGCGGACCGCAGAGTTTCGCACAATCGCTGAGGGCAGCGGCGCGCGGCGCCCAGATCAACGTCATCGGCTATCTCGGCGGCAGTGATGGCGCGATCAACCCGCTCGATATCTTCCGCCCGCAGGTCAGAGCGCGAGGCATACCGGTGGGCTCACGCGAATCCTTCGAGGCGATGAACCGCGCCATTGTCGTCAACCGGTTGAGACCGATGATCGACCGGGTCGTGCCGTGGAGCCGGGCTGCCGAAGCCTTTCGGTACCTTGAACACGGCTCGCCCTTCGGCAAGGTCGTCCTCGATCACACGCAATGAGCCCGGGCTGACGAAGTCCGGGTGCAATGAATCGCGAGATCGCGGTCAGGGCAGGCGGTTGGCCCGTTGCAGCGCCTGCTGCGTCTGCTCGTCGGTCAGGCCCTGCAGGAAATCGTCCATCTCTTGGTCGATGAGCCCGGCGCGGCGGGCGACAACATACCAGGCGCCGGCGAGGATCAGATCCGGGTCGGTGCCGATGCCGTTCATGTAGAGCTTGGCGAGACGGTTCTGGGCGGCGACATTGCCGCCTTCTGCGGCCTGCTTCATCCAGTTGAAGCCGGATTTCAGGTCGCGGGCGCCGCCGCGCCCCTCGATCATCCAGGTGGCGAGATCGATCTGTGCCGTGTCGTAGTTCTGCCGCGCGGCCTGTGTCAGCAGGCCGCGGGCGCGGACATCGTCGCGCGGCTTGCCGCCGGCGCCATTGGCGTAGACCTGTGCCATCGCATACTGTGCGTCGGCAAGCCCGGTCGCGGCAGCGCGCTCGTAATAGGATATGGCTTTGGTGATACCGACATCGCCGGGCTCCTGTTCGACCATCAGCTGCGCAAAATTGAACTGCGCCAGGCGGTTGCCGGCCTCGGCGGCGGCCTGCATCAGCGCATAGGCCTCCTTCTCGTCCTTTTTGACGTAGCGGCCGTCGAGCAGCATCAGCGCATACTGGAATTGCGATTCCGGAATGCCCTGCTCGGCGGCAAGCGCATACCACTTCGCCGCCGCCGCCGCGTCGATCGGCACACCGAGGCCACGCGACAATATCTCGGCCACCAGCGTCTGTGCCGCCGGATCGCCGTTTTGAGCCCGGGAAAGCGCAAGGTTGTAGGCCGTCTTGTAGAGGCCGCGCTGAAACGCGCCGTAGGCGGCGTCCGACGGTTTTGCCCCGAAGCGCTCGGGGTTTATGGTGTCGGCCGACGGTAACGGGGCCATGGTGGCGGGCTGCGGCAACGGTGCGGCGATCGGCTTGTCGGCAGGTTCGCTGGAATCCGGCCTGGGCTGTGGCAGCGGAACGGTTTCCGCCGCTGGGGCCTGGGTCACGGCCATTGCAAGCAACGCACCGAAAAGGATCGTCCGCGAGAGCACGTCAGTCCTCGAAGCGCGGCGCGGTTTCGTCGAGCAGCGCGTTGGCGGCGGCGACCGCCGTCTTCGGGTCGACACCATCGGCAAAGACGGCGCTGGACAGCGCCACGAATTCGGCGCCGGTGGCGGCGACCGCTTCCACCGAGGCAAGGTCGGATCCGGCCATGACGATGCAAGGGATCTGGATCACATCCGCCCACCATTGCCCTAGCGACAGGTTACGAGGGTGCGGCTCTGGCTTGTTGTCGTAGCCGAAGCGGCCGAAGAAAATATAATCGGGCCTCACCTCGCCGAGTTCCAGCGCGTCGTCGCGGGTCTTGGCGCCGCCAGTGCCGACCATCATCTTGGCCTGGAAGTGTCCGATCGTTTCGGCGAGCTCGTCCTTGCCGACCTCGACATGGATGCCGTCGGCCTGAACGCGGCCGGCGATGCGGGTGTCGCCGGCAATGATGACGGCAACGCCGGCCGCTTGCGCCACCGGCACGATCCGCTCGGCAAAGGCCTGGAAAGAGGCCTCGTCCATGCCGTTTTCCGGCAGGATGAGCGAGGCGACGTCACCGCCGTCGAAAGCCGCCGCAATGTGCTCGGCCGGCACGTTCGGCGGCGCGATCAGCACGATACGGCAGCGGTTGGGGGGCGTTGCGTCATTCATTGAGTTCGATCCCGGTTATCGCCTATGCCGGGCGAAGATGGTTGCATTGCGGCATAGAGCAAAGTGCGGGAATTGAACAGACGGCAGGGGGATCACGATTGCCGTCAACAATTCTATCGGGCTTGGCGTGTGACTGCCGTTGGCCGAAATTCTCCTCGCTTGGTCGCTTGCGGGCTCTAGGCAGGCACTTTCGATTTCCATAGCGACCAGCCGAGGTTCATGCCGGCGGCGGCGACCAAGATGGCGGCGGCGCCGACGATCTGGGCCGGATGCAGCCGATGGCCGAAAGCGACGACATCGACCAGGATCGCGGCCACAGGGTAGATAAAAGACAGCGATCCCTGCAAATGCGTCGGCAGCTTCTGAATGGCGCCGTACATGAGGATGTACATCAGGCCGGTATGGACGATGCCGAGTGTCGCCAGCATGACCCAGCTCCGCGCATCGGCGGGAAGGTGGGTGAGATTGGCGAACGGCGCCAGCATGAGAACGCCGACGCAGACCTGGATCAGGGCGATCAGGTGTGGCGGCGTGCCTTTGAGTTTCTTGGTGACGATAGCCGCAACGGCCCAGAAGAAAGCCGCGGCCAGCGCCATCGCGATGCCGGTAAAGTAATCCGCGCCGTGATCACCTGCAGCGGGGCCAGCATCGGGTGCGGCCTGCACGATCAGCAGCATGCCGGCGAAGGCGATGCCAAGCCAGGTCAGCTTGATCATCGTCAGCCGTTCGGAGAAGAAGAGCGCGCCAAAACCCACCAGCATGAAGGGCTGCGTGTTGTAAACGGCCGTGGCGATCGAGATCGACGCGCGGGAAAACGCGCTGAACAGCAACAGCCAGTTGATAACGATGGCAGCACCGCCGAGAGCCGCGATCGCGACAATGCGAAGCGACAGCCTGCCACGCAGCAGTCCCAGCGCCGCGCAGATGATCAGCAGCGTTACCGCCCCGAAAGCACAGTGCCAGAACACCACGTCCATGATAGGTTGGCCGGAAAGGACGACGAACCAGCCGATCGTGCCGAGGATCGCCATCGCCGCCGTCATTTCGATCGTGCCGCGTATCGTGTTGTCCATGGATGCTCCTGAAACCCGTTGAGATTTTATAATCCCACGGCGGATCGGGTATTTCCATGACTTGCAGCTGGTGATATGCAGAGTGAACCTCATTTAATTAGGTAAACATCGGTTTTTTCTTGGAATTGTAAAATGCTGGACGAACTCGACAGAAAGCTCCTCGATATCCTGGTGAAGGATTCACGGACCTCGCTAAAGGAACTGGCGCTGCAGGTCGGGCTGTCGTCGCCAAGCGTTTCGGAGCGGCTTCGGCGGCTTGAGGATCGCGGCGTCATCCGCGCGTTCACCATCGACATCGATCCGCAGGCGCTCGGCTACGCCTTGCAGGCGATCGTTCGCATCCGGCCGTTGCCGGGCAAGCTGCACATCGTCCAGAAGCTGATCGAGGAAACCCCGGAATTCGGCGAATGCGACAAGGTGACGGGCGATGACTGCTTCGTCGCCCGGCTGTTCGTCCGCTCGATCGGCGAGCTCGACCGGATTCTCGACCGTATCGCTGACAAGGCCGAAACCAGCACCGCTATCATCAAGGCGCAGCCGATCCGGAGGCGCCCGCCGCCGCTCGACATGCCAAACATGTGACGGGCTCCGCTGGCGTGGCCCACATATTTGCGGTCGCGGTCTGACCATTTCTGGTCTATTCCAGAGTTCAACTTTCCCTCCAGCGTCCCTTCCCCATGTCAGGCCTGCTCGTCGATCCCTGGTTCTATGCCGCGGCCATTCCGGCCGTCATCCTCGTTGGCCTGTCGAAAGGCGGCTTCGGCGGCGCCGTCGGCTTTGTCGGCGTGCCATTGATGGCGCTGACCATGCCGCCGGTTCAGGCAGCCGCAATTCTTTTGCCAATTCTGTGCCTGATGGACATTGTCTCGGTGTGGACATGGTGGGGCATCTTTGACCGCAGGATGCTGGTCGACATGATGCCGGGTGCCGTGGCCGGCATCGCCCTCGGCTGGCTGACGGCGGCGCTTGTTACCGAAGAGATGGTGCGGCTGATCGTCGGCGCGGTCGCCCTGATCTTCGTGCTACGCTGGATTTATGTGCAGATCCGCCATGGGGCGACACATTCCGCGCAGCCCAACCGCGTCGCCGCCGGCTTCTGGGGTGCCGTCGCCGGTTTCACCAGCTTCGTCGCCCATGTCGGCGGCCCGCCGTTTCAGGTCTATGCGCTGCCGATCAGGCTCGATCCGAAGGTGCTGTCGGGCACCGCGGCGATCTTTTTCGCCGTGACCAATGCGCTGAAGCTCATCCCCTACTTTGCGCTCGGCCAGTTCGACACCACCAACCTGACCGCGTCGGCGGTGCTGATGCCGCTAGCGCCGCTGTCGACCATCGCCGGCGCCTGGCTGGTGCGGCGGATGCGGCCGGAGCTGTTCTATCCCTTCACCTATGCGACCGTGGCGGTCGTCGCGGTCAAGCTTCTGTGGGACGGCATCGCCGGCCTTTTATAAGACGGCGGCCCCCAGCCGGCCGCCGCCGGATTCTTTAAGCCTCAGGCGGCACTCGGCAGCAGCGGCCGCGTCCTACCAAACGCGAGAGCAACGCCCGTTGCCAGCACCAACGCCATGCAGCCAAGAATGGTGATGTCGTGCAGCGTCGGCTTCAGCACCATGTCGGCGATGATCACGAGCATCACCGAATAGTCGAAGCGCGCAGCATTGAGAACGCGCTGGCCCTGGGCAAGCACTGCCGGCGTCACGCCATCCTTGGCGATCATACCGGCCATGCGGTCGGCAGTCGGCTTGAAGACGAACATGCCGATGCAGAAGGTCGTCGCATAACCGGCAAGGCCGATCAGCACCCACAGATCGGAAAAGCCGACCCAGAAGCCGCACATGATGAGGCCGAAGAGCAACGTCAGCATCGACATCGGCGCGAAGAACCGGTTGCCGAGCTCGCCGGTGGCGCGCATCGCCTGCAGCATGCCTTCGACGTTTCCAGCGCGATCGGCGCGGACCGCAAGCAGCATCAGCGTGAAGCCGCCGCCGACCCAGAGGATCGCCGAGACGATGTGCAGAAATTTAACGACCGAGTACCAGTCCATGGTTCGCTCCTTGAGAAATTTGATGATTGCCGGAGCGCAAGGTTTGCTCCGCCTCGTTGCGAGGAGCGGGCGTTTAGCGCGGCGCCTGTTTCGGAACGATGTCGCGCGGAGGGCGGTTTTGTTTCGGTATGTCGGTCACGATCTGGAGGAACCATTGCGTAAGCGCGTTGCTCCACTTTCCAGCCGGTGGTGCAAACGATCCTTAGCCGGTCGGCTGTGCTGTTCCGGCACAGATGCTGGGCGCTTGATCAAAAAATATGCCCTTCGTTAAGGCTTCGTTAAGCTTTACAGGCGTTTACTATGCCCATCCAGTGATCTGGATTCTTACCGAGTGGTTGGAGCCACTTTGTTTGACGCCTCCCTGTTAAACTCCTGAGAGCCGCCTTATCCGCGGCTCTTTTTTTGTTCGTCGGCAAGGAGCCCTTGGCGTCAAATGGGGCCGTTAACCGTTTGTTAAACATGTGCTTGCCTTCGCTGCCGGCGAAGCGCATTTTCAAGCTTCAGTCGTTTAGGCTGCCGGATGTGACGGCCAAGAGCCAAATCGGCCGGCTGTTAGGCAAGTGCAGGGGCGTAGCAAATGAACGAGCCTTCGAAGGCCGGCGCGAAAACCATCAAACTGGCGGAGCGCCGGGTTTTCTCCCAATCCTTCAAGCCGCTCTATCAGGAAGGCATGGGCCTGGTCGAGCAGGCGGCCGAATATCTCGACGGCAAGGGCCGGGCCGAGGCCAAGAAGCTGTCGAGGCTGGCGGCGACACTTTATGCGGCCGAATCGATGCGGCTGACCACAAGGCTGATGCAGGTCGCCTCGTGGCTGCTTTTGCAGCGGGCGGCGAATTCCGGCGAGATGACCCGCGATCAGGTCGCCTCCGAAAAATCCAAGGTGCGTCTGGACACCGCCTCCGCGCATGAGGAGGCGCCCGGCTGGGCCGAACTGCCGAAGGATTTCATCGACCTCGTCAACCGGTCGCTGCGCCTACAGGCGCTGGTGCGCCGCATGGACGAGGAGATCTATGGCGGCCTCGCCGAGGTGCCGCCGTCGAGCCGTCGCCTCAATCCGGTCTCCGACCAGATCACGCTGCTAAACACGGCTTTCGCCCGCGGCTGACAGGCTGCTTGATAATTCTACTCTGACGGACACCTGGCGCGGTTTTCTGCGCTTACCTGCAGCGCCGCGCGTCCTTTTGGACGCGCAAAGGACGCTGCAGCACTTTGATTACGCATGATCCCGAAAATCGAACCCGATTTTCGGGATCATGCGATGCTCACGGACCCAAATGTCCGCTCCGCTTCGGTTCTCGAAAACCACACCATCTGCCTCGTCAGAGCGAATTCTCAAACAGCCTGTGGGACACAGTGTAAGCCCGTTTCTGGTTTGTTCACATTTTGCTGGCATCGCTGTCCGCTGGGGGTAAAGTTGGCGGATGGGGGAAGCGATTCGCATCATCGGCATCGATCCGGGGCTTAGGCGTACCGGCTGGGGCGTCGTCGAAAGCCTCGGCAATTCGCTGCGCTTCGTCGCTTCCGGCACCGTGCGGTCCGACGACAGAGCGGCGCTGGCGGTGCGTCTTTGCCAATTGCATGACGGGCTCGCCGAGATCCTGCATGCCGCGATGCCGCACGAGGCGGCGGTCGAGCAGACCTTCGTCAACAAGGATGCCGCGGCGACGCTGAAACTCGGCCAGGCACGGGGCATCGCCATGCTGGTGCCGGCGCGCGCCGGCCTTGTCGTTGCCGAATATGCGCCAAACGCCGTCAAGAAGGCGGTGATCGGCGTCGGCCATGGCGACAAGAAGCAGATCCATATGATGGTCAAGGTGCTGATGCCGAAGGCGACTTTCGACACAGACGACGCCGCCGATGCGCTGGCTATCGCCATCTGTCACGCGCATCACCGGCAGAGCATCGCCTACAGGATGGCGGCGCTGGCATGACGGTTCCGGCATGATAGGCAAGCTCAAAGGCACGCTGGACGAGATCGATGAGGATTTCTGCATCGTCGACGTGCATGGCGTCGGCTACGTCGCCTATTGCTCGGCGCGCACGCTTGCCGCGTTGCCGCCGCCCGGCGAGGCGGTGGTGCTGTTCATCGAGACCTATGTGCGCGAAGACATGCTGCGGCTCTATGGGTTCCAGTCGGTGCTGGAGCGCGAGTGGTTCCGGCTGTTGATGAACAATGTGCAGGGCGTCGGCGCCAAGGTGGCGCTGGCAATCCTGTCGACGCTGGCGCCGGCCGACCTCGCCAATGCGATTGCGCTGCGCGATATCGCCATGGTCAGCCGTGCGCCCGGCGTCGGCAAGAAGGTGGCCGAGCGCATCGTTACCGAATTGAAGAACAAGGCGCCGGCCTATGCGGGCACTGCCTCCGGCACCATCGGCCTGAAGCAGGAGCTCGGCGAGGGCGTTGCCTCGGCGCCGATCACCGACGCCGTCTCGGCGCTGGTCAATCTCGGCTATTCGCGCGACACCGCCGCCAATGCGGTGGCGGCAGCGCTGAAGACGGCAGGCGAGGAGGCGGACGCCTCGAAGCTGATCCGCTTCGGCCTGAAGGAGCTGGCACGGTGAGACGTTGCTTGTCCGGTCCCTTGCCATATGCAAGGAAGGCGGCATGAGCCTTTCGCCACGCCTCATTGCTCCCGACAGACGCGGCGAGGACGCCGAGCAGACCTTGCGGCCGCAGACGCTTGGCGACTTTGTCGGCCAGGCGGCGGTGCGGGCCAATCTCAAAGTGTTCATCGAAGCCGCCAAGGGGCGCAGCGAAGCGCTCGACCATGTGCTGTTCGTTGGCCCGCCTGGCCTCGGCAAAACGACGCTGGCGCAGATCATGGCGCGCGAGCTTGGCGTCAATTTCCGCTCGACCTCGGGTCCGGTCATCGCCAAGGCCGGCGATCTGGCGGCGTTGCTCACCAACCTCGAAGACCGCGACGTGCTGTTCATCGACGAGATCCACCGGCTCAACCCGGCGGTCGAGGAAATCCTCTATCCGGCGATGGAAGATTTCCAGCTCGACCTGATCATCGGCGAGGGGCCGGCGGCGCGCTCGGTCAAGATCGACCTGGCCCGCTTCACGCTTGTCGCCGCCACCACCCGGCTCGGCCTTTTGACCAACCCGCTGCGCGACCGGTTCGGCATTCCGGTGCGGCTCAATTTCTACTCGGTCGAGGAACTCGAGCAGATCGTGCGGCGCGGCGCCCGCATCCTTGCCATGCCGCTCGGCGACGACGGTGCCTTGGAGATCGCCCGGCGGGCGCGCGGCACGCCGCGCATCGCCGGCCGGCTGTTGCGCCGGGTGCGCGACTTCGCCAGCGTTGCCGGCGACGGCCATGTCGACCGCAAGATCGCCGACGAGGCGCTGACGCGGCTGGAGGTCGACGGGCTCGGCCTCGACGCGCTCGACCGCCGCTATCTCTCAATGATCGCCCGGAATTTCGGCGGCGGGCCGGTCGGCATCGAGACCATCGCTGCCGGGCTTTCCGAGCCACGCGATGCCATCGAGGACATCATCGAACCCTTTCTAATCCAGCAAGGCTTCATCATGCGTACCCCGCGCGGCCGCGTGCTGGCGGCCAATGCCTGGCGGCATCTCGGCCTCGACGCGCCGAAGGACCTGGCGCAGCAGCAGATCAGCCTGTTCCAGGAAGAGCCCTAGCTTGCGGCTTCGTTGCCGATAGTCCCGGAAACAGCAACACTGCCAGCGAGAACAGCTCCGCCCTCCAGGTCTTGATCATCGCCGGTCTATGCGCAAAACAGGTGGTGCCAAAACAGATGCTCGTCGGGACCAAAAGGACAGCGCAATGGACGATCACGGTGAATCGGCATTGTCCGCCGGGCTTTCCGGCGCGCTGACGGAATTCGGCCATCGATTGATGGCGCGGGTCTATTATGCAGACACCGATTTTTCCGGCGTCGTCTACCACGCGCGCTATCTCGAATTCTTCGAGCGCGGCCGTTCCGACTATCTGCGGCTGGCCGGCGTCCACCACACCGAGCTTGCCGACGGCAAGCATGGCGAGAGAATAGTCTGGGTGGTGCGGCGCATGGAGATCGACTTCCGCGGTTCGGCCCGCATGGACGACATCCTGACCATCGATACGCGCACCGACGAGATTTCCGGCGCCCGCATCGTCATGGCGCAACAGTTGAAGCGCGGCAGCGAAGTGCTGGTCGAGGCGCGTGTCGAAGCGGCGATCGTCGGCGAGAACGGGCGGCCGCGGCGCTTTCCCAAGGACTGGATCGCAGCCTTCATGCCCAGAACGCGCAAATAAGGGCCCAGAGGCGGACGATCCCGGAGATCCCGGTCGGGGCCAGGATCGCCGGGCGGCTCGTCGGGGCGCGGCAATGCGCCGCGCTGTACGTCCTAACCCATCCTTAACCATAACGGTCCATGAAGGGATTGGTTAAGATTGGGAGAATCCAAGCGCCTTCCTTTCACCAATATTTGCCCCGAAAAGGCCGCCAACGGTGCATTTGGGGTTATTCCGCAAGCCTAACGCGAACGGACCACAAGGGATGCCCATGGGCCAGCCGCCAGCCACGCCCGGAAAATCTTTAAGGACGTAACATGGAAAACATCGCTCTCGCCGAACCGGGCGCGCATTTATCGATTTGGGCCTTGTTCATGCAGGCCGGTTGGGTGGTCAAGCTGGTCATGATCGGGCTGCTTGGTGCCTCGATCTGGACCTGGGCGATCATCGTCGACAAGCTCGTCGCCTATGCCCGCATGCGGCTGGCGCTCAATCGCTTCGAACAGGTGTTCTGGTCGGGACAGTCGCTGGAAGAACTTTACCGCACGCTCGCCGACCGCAAAACGACCGGCATGAGCGCGATCTTTGTCGCCGCCATGCGCGAATGGAAGAAGAGTTTCGAGAAGGGCGCGAAATCGCCGCTCGGCCTGCAGACCCGCATCGACAAGGCGATGGATCTGGCGTTGACCCGCGAGATGGAAAAGCTGGAAGGGCGGCTCGGCTTCCTCGCCACCACCGGCTCGGCGGCGCCCTTTATTGGCCTGTTCGGCACGGTCATCGGCATCATGACCTCGTTCCAGGCGATCGCCGCCTCGAAGAACACCAGCCTTTCGGTGGTCGCGCCCGGCATCGCCGAGGCGCTGCTGGCGACGGCCATCGGCCTGCTCGCCGCCATCCCGGCCGTCATTGCTTACAACAAGCTGTCGTCGGACGCGAGCAAGATCGCGGTGCGCATGGAAGGGTTCGCGGATGAGTTCTCCGCCATACTCTCGCGCCAAATCGATGAAAAAGTCGCGCAGAAGGCCTGAGGAACGATCATGGGAATGTCCGTAAGCGCAGGTGGCGGAGGACGCGGCGGGCGCGGCCACAGGCGGCGCGGCCGCCATCACGCCCTGATCTCGGAGATCAACGTCACGCCGATGGTCGACGTGATGCTGGTGCTGCTGATCATCTTCATGGTCGCGGCACCGTTGCTGACGGTCGGCGTGCCGATCGACCTGCCGGATACGCAAGCCAAGGCGATGAACGCCGATACGCAGCCTATAACCGTGTCCATCAACTCGGCCGGTCAGATCTACCTCCAGGAAACCGAGATCCCGATCGAGGAATTGGTGGCCAAGCTGCAGGCGATCTCGAAGACGGGCTATGACGAGCGTATTTTCATCAGGGGTGACAAATCTACCGACTATGGCACGGCCATGAAGGTGATGGCCCGCATCTCGGCTGCCGGCTACAAGAATATCGGCCTGGTTTCACTGCAGGAACAGGATCAGTAGACGCAAGATGAGGACCGGCCTCACCACATCGGTGATCTTGCATACGGTGGCGATCGCCTTCGGGCTGTTCACGTTGTCCTCGCCGCCTGCGATGCCTGCGTCCGATGCGGAATCGGTGTCGGTCGAGATCGTGCCGATGGAAGCGACGGCACAGGTCCTGCAAGGCGACAAGAAGGCTGTGATGCACGACAAGCCGGCACCGCTACCGACGCAGCGTCCCGACATCGTTCCCGACGCCCAGAAAGTCGGCGAGAACAGCGTCGATACCGACAAGCCGCCGACACCTGAGCCCAAGCCCCAGCCAGTCGATATGACGGCGGCTCCGCCACCCGCGCCGACGCCGGTCGAAAAGCCCAAGCCCGAGGACGTGCCAAAGCCAAAGGAAGAGCCGAAGCCTATTCCCGCTACAGAGGTAGCGCCGGTGCCGCAGCCGAAGGAAGAGGTCAAGCCCGAACCGGTCAAGCAGACCGATCCCAAGCCGACGCCGGCCAAGGAGCCGACGCCCACGCCGCCGCAGGACAAGACTGCCGCGATCGATCCACAGCCCGAGGTCAAGCCGGATGCCGTCGCCGAGGCGATTGCCAAGGAACCGCCAACCGAGGAGGCGCAGCTTCCGGACTCGGCGCCGGCGCCCGAGGCTCGGCCGAAGCCGCAGCCGGTCCAGGCCGAAAGCGCCAAGGCGCCGGAGCGCAAGGATGCCGACAAGCCGGTCAAGGAAGCCTCATCCAAGCCGAAATCGGACGACAAGCAATTCAACGCCGACGAGATTTCGGCTCTGCTCGACAAGCGGAAGCCGGCCGGTGGCGGCGCCAAGCGCTCGACCCAACAGTCGTCGCTCGGCGGCGACAAGGACCAGGGCCAGAAGCTTTCGAAATCGGAGCAGGGGGCATTGGAGGCCCAGCTTGGTGGCTGCTGGACACTTCCGGTAGGGCTTGAGGGTTCGGAGGATTTCGTCGTCGTGGTCCGGTTTAATCTGGACGCCTCCGGTAAGTTGGATGGCCGGCCGAGCGTCGAAAAGTCGAGCGGAAACCGCCCGTTTGACGAAAGTGCCGTTCGCGCGGTTCAGAAATGCGATGTGGCCGGCCTGCAGGTTCCCGCGGGCAAGCAAGACATCTGGTCCGACGTTCGGGTCACCTTCGACCCCAGGGAGATGCTCGGCCTTTAGGGCCGGCGCCCACAGATTCAGCGAAGAGAAACGAGAAGACATGAAATCCATCCTCAAGCCGCTCCTGACGATCGCAGCGATGGCGCTGGGTATGACTGTTGCGGTCACCCTGCCGGCACGAGCGCTCGTTGAGCTCAACGTCAACAAGGGCAATGTCGAGCCGTTGCCGATCGCCATCACCGATTTCCAGGGCGGCGATGCGCTTGGCGCCGAGATTTCTGGCATCGTCAGCGCCGACCTGAAACGCTCCGGCCTGTTCGCGCCGATCGACAAAAGCGCCTTTATCGAAAAGATCTCGAACCCGGATGCCACGCCGCGCTTCGAAGACTGGAAGGTGATCAATGCGCAGGCGCTGGTTACCGGCAGCGTTGGCAAGGAGGCAGACGGCCGCGTCCGCGCCCAGTACCGGCTATGGGACACCTTTGCCGGCCAGCAGATGTCCGGCGAGCAGTTCTTCGCCAACGACGCCAATACCAGGCGCGTCGCCCACATCATCGCCGATGCCATCTACGAACGGCTGACCGGCGAGAAGGGCTATTTCGACACGCGCGTCGTCTTCATCGACGAGTCCGGCGCCAAGAATGCGCGCAAGAAACGCCTCGCCATCATGGACCAGGACGGCGCCAACGTCCGCTATCTCTCGAACGGCAAATCGATCGTGCTGACGCCGCGCTTCTCGCCGAACCGGCAGGAAATCACCTACATGTCCTACGAGAGCGGCCAGCCGCGGGTTTACCTTTTGCAGATCGAGACGGGGCAGCGCGAACTGGTCGGCAATTTCCCCGGCATGACGTTTGCGCCGCGCTTTTCGCCGGACGGTCAGAAGGTAATCATGAGTCTTCTGCGCGACGACGGCAATTCCAACATCTTCGCCATGGATCTGAGAAGCCGCTCGACGACCAGGCTTACCAATTCGACCGCCATCGACACCTCACCGTCCTACTCGCCTGACGGCAGCAAGGTGGTGTTCACTTCGGATCGCGGCGGCCGCGCTCAGATCTATGTGATGGACGCCGACGGCTCGGGCCAGACCCGCATCTCGTTCGGCGACGGCGTCTATTCGACGCCGGTGTGGTCGCCGCGCGGCGATCTCATCGCCTTCACCAAGCAGACCGGCGGCGAATTCCAGATCGGCGTCATGCGCACCGACGGTTCGGGCGAGCGCATCCTATCCACCGGCTTCCAGCAGGAAGGGCCGACCTGGGCGCCCAACGGCCGGGTGCTGATGTTCTTCCGCGATTCCAACGGTGGACCAAAACTTGTTTCGGTCGATCTCACCGGCCGCAACGAACAGTCGATCCCAACGGCGAACTTCGCCTCGGACCCGGCCTGGTCGCCGCTGCTGGAATAGAGGAATAGAGGAATAGGGGAACTGAGGAATAGAGGAACTGAGGAATAGAGGAACTGAATTGAGGAACCGAGGAACTGACGAGTTGAAGAACTGAAGAATGGAGAAGGCAGCGGCCTACATCGAGCACGCGAGGGATTTGGAAGTCTACAAGCGTGCCTATGCGGTTTCCCTTGGGGTACACAGAGCCACGCTTGCTTTTCCGAAAATGGAGCAATACGCGCTCGCCGATCAACTTCGTCGTTCCAGCAAGGCGATCTGCGCCAATTTGGCTGAGGGTTTTGCCAAACAGACCCACTCCAAGCCCGAATTCGCACGGTTCATTTCGATGGCCATAGGGTCATGCAGTGAAGTGGAGACGTGGATTTCGTATGCGTTCGATCTCGAGTACATCACACAGGCGCAACGCGACGATTGGTTGCAATCCTATGCCCGCATCTACGGAATGCTGGTCAATCTCAGAGAGAAGCTGAGGTGATCTCTTTCCTCAATTCCTCAACTCTTCAATTCTTCAATTCCCTCTTTTTCATGTTTTGGCCGCATTTCCGCCTACGGTCCGCGCTCATTGTCGCCCTTGAGTAGCCCTCGGCAGAACGGTTGCGGACGGCAGCCGAAAACCAAATTTTAACGGCAGCCGAAAACCAAATTTTAACCGTGTTTCTTGAGCGCTGGTTAACCCAAACGTGGTTACTGGAGGATCAATGAAATCACTCGAATTGCGAAGGAGAGGCGGCATGGGCCGTATCGCAGCACTTACCACAAACCCGGTCATGATCGCGCTGGTCGCGATGCTCGCGATCACCGGTTGCGCCTCGAAGAAGACGCCGAACAGCGCCGCCGATCTCGGCCTCAACGGCGCCGGCGCGGCAACGCCGGGCTCGGCCCAGGACTTTACCGTCAACATCGGCGACCGCATCTTCTTCGATACCGACTCGTCCTCGATCCGCGCCGACGCGCAGACGACGCTGTCGCGCCAGGCGCAGTGGCTGAACCAGTACAAACAGTTTGCCATCGTCATCGAAGGCCATGCCGACGAGCGCGGCACGCGCGAATACAATCTGGCGCTCGGCGCCCGCCGTGCTGCCGCCACCCGCGACTTCCTGGTCGCCAAGGGCGTTTCGGCGCAGCGCCTGAAGACCATTTCCTACGGCAAGGAGCGTCCGGTCGCGGTTTGCGACGACATCTCCTGCTGGTCGCAGAACCGCCGCGCCGTAACCACACTAGGCGGCGCCGGTTCTTGATCGGCATAAATGCAACACTTGGTGCGAAAGGCGGCCAAAAGGCCGCCTTTTTCATATCTGCTCGCTCCAATTCCTACGGCAAGGAGCGTCCGGTCGCGGTTTGCGACGACATCTCCTGCTGGTCGCAGAACCGCCGCGCCGTAACCACACTGGGCGGCGCCGGTTCTTGATCGGCATAAATGCAACACTTGGTGCGAAAGGCGGCCAAAAGGCCGCCTTTTTCATATCTGCTCGCTCCAAACAAAATTTGGCCGAAGTCTCACGTCCTGTTAAGAGCCGAGAGCGCCCGGCTGATCCTACTGGCTAGTCCCACTTGGCTGGTCCACTTCGGTTGGAAGGGCGCGCAACAGGCTAACGGTTTTCACGGCGAGAGGCACATGCATTTCAGAACGGTCTTGAGCGGCACGCTTGCGTTGCTGCTCGTATCAAGCACCGCCGCACTTTCTAGCGGGATCGGGGCAAGCGGCACCGGGCAATCCTCGGAAAGCGGATTTTCCTTCCACCTGCCGACGATCAAACTGCCCGGCATTTTCGGTGAAAAGAAAAAGCCGGATCAGGTTCAATTCGCGCAACAGGATGGCACCGGCACTCCGGCGCTGGAGGAACAGCTCCGGCAGATGAACGGCAAGATCGAGGAACTCAACTTCCAGGTCCTGCAGATGCAGGAGCAGATCCGCAAACAGCAGGAAGACAACGAATTCCGCTTCCAGCAGTTGGAAGGCGGTTCGCAAGGCGCGCAGCAGCCGGCCGAGCAGAAGAAGTCCGAGGCCGCGCCCAACAGCGACAGTAATGTGGCGGAGGCGCCGGCAACGCAGGCGCCGGCCGCTGCGGACACGCCGCCAGCCGGCGACAAGAGCGTCGAGGACGTCATCGTCGAATCGCCCACCGGCGATCCCGGCAAGCTGATCCCCGGCGCGCCGCCCAAGACGTTCGGCACCATCACCGTCGACAAAAACGGCAATGTCGTCGAAGCCGACGGCAATGCGCAGGCGAACGCGCCGGAGCAGAATACGGCCCCAGCCACCGGCGCCAACGCAGCCGGCAACAAGGCCGGCAAATCCGACGATACGGTGGTCGCGGCACTCCCCTCGACCAACGACCCGGAGGAGCTTTACCGCAACTCTTACCAGTTCATCCTGTCGGGCGACTACAGCACCGCCGAACAGGGTTTCCGCGACCACATCGCCCGTTTTCCCAAGGACGCCAAAGCGGCGGACGCGCACTACTGGCTCGGTGAATCGCTGCTCGGCCAACAGAAATACCGCGATGCGGCCGAGACTTTCCTCGCTGCCAGCAAGGACTATCCCAAGGCCAAGAAAGCGCCCGACATGCTGCTGAAGCTCGGCGTTTCACTGATCGGGCTGAAGCAGCGCGACGTGGCCTGTGCCACCTTCAGCGAGATCGGCAAGCGCTACCCCGATATTTCCGGCGCGCTCAAGGAGCGGGTCAAGCAGGAAAGGGCGCTAGCGGCGTGCTAGTTTTTCTGTTGCATGTCGTTGCCCCAAAATCGGGCCCACTTTTGGACGACATGCATGACGCTCGACACCGAGCCTGACCTTTCGGATTTTTCGCAGATCGACTTTTCCAACGGCGCTGTTGCGGCCGTGTCCGGCGGCAGCGACTCGACCGCCCTCCTCCTCCTCCTCAAAGCCCATCTCGACCGTACCGCGCCGGCAACGAAATTGCTGGCGGTGACGATCGATCACCAATTGCGGCCGCAAGCGGCAGCGGAAGCGAAAGCCGTGGCCAGGCTGTGCGCGGCGCGCGGCATTGCCCATCGCATCCTCGCCTGGTCGGGGCACAAACCGTCGACCGGCCTGCCCGCCGCCGCACGCGAGGCGCGATACCGGCTGCTCGCCGAGGCCGCCGAAGCGGCAGGCATCGGCCTGATCCTGACCGGCCACACCGCCGACGACCAGGCCGAGACCGTGCTGATGCGGCAAGCACGTGACGAGCGGCCAAGCGATGGGGGGCCGAGTGATGCGGGGCCAGGCGACGCTGGGCAAAGCGACGACGGGCCGCGCGACGAGCGGCGGGGCCTTGCCGGCATGGCGCCGGCAACCCTCTACGACTGGCGGCACTGGATCGTGCGGCCACTGCTCGGCGTGCGGCGTGCGGCGCTGCGCGAATTCCTCAGGCGTAAACAGGTCGCTTGGGCCGAGGACCCGACCAATGCCGACACTGCTTTCGAGCGGCCGCGCATCCGTGCAGCACTTGGCGATGGTGATGGTGCGCCTCGCGTGGCTGAAGCGATGGCGCTGGCCAGAAAGGCGGCGGTCGAGCGTGAGCAGTTAGGACACGGCGCCGCCATGCTGATCCGCAGTTTTGCCTCCAGGCCGGCCGCCGGCCTCGTCCGCCTCGATCGGGATTTTGCAACGGACGGTGACAGCCGGGCGGCGATCTATGCGCTGCGCATCCTGCTGGCGGCGACCGGCGGCACCGCCTTCCTTCCCGACCAGGCCCGCAGCGAGGCACTTTTCGACCGGCTCCGCAGCGGGCCGCTTTGTGCCACATTGTCGCGGAGCGTGGTCGATGCTCGGCGTACCGGTATCTTTCTGCATCGCGAATTGCGCGATCTGCCGCCCGCTGTTGCGGTTTCCAACAATGCCCTTTGGGATGGCCGCAGACGGATCACGTTGGGCGACAATTCAGGTGCATTGTTGATCGCGCCGCTGTTGGTAGCACCGCTCGGGGCGGCCCTTGCCGCAAAGCGGGCAATTGCCGGGCCTGGCACGTCGGCAAGCCTCGTACGTGCCGCCTTGGCCGCGGAGCCGGCGCTGTGGCGAGATGGCGAATGCCTTGGTTTGCCGGGGGAAGGCCCGATGCCGGCGGCGGTCGCCGCATATCCGGCAGTCGCGCCCTTCGCCCGTTTCCTGCCGTGCTTCGATCTGGCGCCGGCCGATGCCGTCGCCGCGTTGCTTGGCGCGGCGCCGATTCCAGCCGCGCCATTCGGCGGCCACAGTGCCGGCTTACCACGGGCGAAAGCTTAACCGAGACCTGCTGTTATGCTTGGCAAGGGGAGACGCTCTCCCTATGTTAGGCCCAAGTTTCCTCTCACGACGCGTGTCCGCCCAGCGGGCGCCAACGGGACAATTGATGAATCCGAATTATCGCAACCTCGCGCTCTGGGCGATCATAGCGGTCCTGCTCATCGCTCTCTTCAATCTTTTCCAGACGCCGCAGACGCGTGGAGCCTCGAGCGATGTCCCCTATTCGCAGTTCCTGCAGGAAGTCGCGGCGGGGCGGATCAAGACGGTGACCATCGCCGGCGCCCGCATCTCCGGAACCTACACCGACAGTTCAAACGGCTTCCAGACCTATTCGCCTGGGGATCCGTCGCTGGTTTCGCGGCTGCAAGACAAGAACGTCACCATCAATGCGCGTCCTGAATCCGACGGCTCCAATTCGCTGTTCGGCACCCTGATCTCCTGGCTGCCGATGATCCTCATCCTCGGCGTCTGGATATTCTTCATGCGCCAGATGCAGTCCGGTTCCGGCCGCGCCATGGGCTTCGGCAAGTCGAAGGCTAAGCTTTTGACCGAAGCGCATGGCCGCGTCACCTTCCAGGACGTCGCCGGCGTCGACGAAGCCAAGGAAGATCTGGAAGAGATCGTCGAGTTCCTGCGCGACCCGCAGAAATTCCAGCGGCTCGGCGGCAAGATCCCGCGCGGCGTGCTGCTCGTCGGTCCTCCCGGAACCGGCAAGACGCTGCTCGCCCGCTCGGTCGCCGGTGAAGCCAACGTGCCGTTCTTCACCATTTCCGGCTCGGATTTCGTCGAGATGTTCGTCGGCGTCGGCGCAAGCCGCGTCCGCGACATGTTCGACCAAGCCAAGAAGAACGCGCCTTGCATCATCTTCATCGACGAAATCGACGCAGTCGGCCGCCATCGCGGCGCTGGCCTCGGCGGCGGCAATGACGAGCGCGAGCAGACGCTGAACCAGCTGCTGGTCGAGATGGATGGCTTCGAATCCAACGAAAGCATCATCCTGATCGCCGCCACCAACCGGCCCGACGTGCTCGATCCGGCGCTGCTCCGGCCGGGCCGTTTCGATCGCCAGGTGGTGGTGCCGAACCCAGACATCGTCGGCCGCGAGAAGATCCTGAAGGTGCATGTGCGCAACGTGCCGCTGGCGCCCAATGTCGATCTCAAGGTGATCGCGCGCGGCACGCCGGGGTTTTCCGGCGCCGACCTGATGAACCTGGTCAACGAGTCCGCCCTGATGGCGGCGCGGCGCAACAAGCGCCTCGTCACCATGGCCGAATTCGAGGATGCCAAGGACAAGATCATGATGGGCGCCGAGCGACGCTCGTCGGCGATGACGCAGGCCGAGAAGGAGCTGACCGCCTATCACGAGGCCGGCCACGCCATCCTGGCGCTCAACGTGCCGTCGGCCGATCCGCTGCACAAGGCGACCATCATCCCGCGCGGCCGGGCACTCGGCATGGTCATGCAACTGCCGGAAGGCGACCGCTATTCGATGAGCTACAAATACATGATCTCGCGCCTCGCCATCATGATGGGCGGCCGCGTCGCCGAGGAGTTCAAATTCGGCAAGGAGAACATCACCTCGGGTGCCTCCTCCGATATCGAACAGGCGACCAAGCTGGCGCGCGCCATGGTGACGCGCTGGGGCTTCTCCGACAAGCTCGGCCATGTCGCCTATGGCGACAACCAAGAGGAGGTGTTCCTCGGCCATTCGGTGGCGCGCACGCAGAATATCTCGGAAGAGACGGCGCAGATCATCGACGCCGAAGTGCGCCGGCTGATCGACGAAGCCTATTCGACGGCAAGATCCATCCTGACCAAGAAAAAGAAGGAATGGATCGCGCTGGCGCAAGGCCTGCTCGAATACGAGACGCTGTCCGGCGAGGAGATCAAGCAGCTGATCGCCGGCAACAAGCCCGCACGCGACCTTGGCGACGACACGCCGCCGAGCCGTGGCTCGGCCGTGCCGAAGTCCGGTCGCCGCAAGAAAGGCCCCGAGCCCGAAGGCGGCATGGAACCCCAGCCGTCAAGCTAGGCTCCGGCCCAGGAGAGATCGACTTCGAAACGCCGCGGTTTTGACCGCGGCGTTTTTCTTTTGATGACGGTCAATCTCACCTGTTCGCGAGGCGCTAAAGCTGCCGATCTCCCTCTCGTGGGGAAGATGCCAAGTGGTCGCAAAAGAGGGCCGGACGGAGGGGGCGCGAAGGAACACGACTTTGCAATCGTCCTTGAGCATCGATTCCGGCAATACGAATGGGGTGAGCCGGTGAAGGGAATTCGCGTTTTTCTGCCGGCCGCAACGCATTTTGTTCTTGCTTTGTTCCGGCAGCTATGCTATTAGTTTGAGTATGGTGCTGATTGGCGCCGACGACCCGCCCGCCGAGGCGGGTTTTTTGTTTCAGGCTTTTTGAAAGTTCCGGCGTTGCCGGCCTGACGCTGGCGGGACAGCGCCCCCCTGTCCTGCCGGACATCTCCCCCCACAAGGGGCCGGCCATTGCATATGAAGTCCCCTCATCCGGCCGCTTTGCGGCCACCTTCTCCCCGCCGGGGAGAAGAGCCTGGCATCAACGCTGGCGACCCGGGTGAGGGGCACTTGCCCATATGCGATTGCCCTGCCCGTCGTAGGGAGATCGGCACCTTCGACGTTTCGCGCAGCCCGCAAGGAAGTTGGCAAAGGGTTGAGCATGACCTCGGGAGGGCCGTCACATTGCTCGGCCACAACAAAAAGCCCGCGAACCTTGCGGCTCGCGGGCTCATATCGTCAGATGATGGCGCCGGTCAGCTCTTCAGCTTGGAGTTGCAGAGGCTGTAGAAGCCGCCGCCCTTCTGGATCCACCTGAGGCCGCCCAGCGTGTTGGCGTCCTTGTTGGCGTAATACAGGTCGAGGCAAGTATGCATGCGGCCCTTGGCCGGGGTCTCGGTTGCGTATTTTTTGGAGATCGCCGTCGGGAATTTCACGCCCTGGGGGGCGGTGATGGTCGGCGGTTGCGGATCGCCGGTGTACTTGGCATCGGGAGCCGGCAGGGTTTCGTCGTCGGCGGCACCGGTGCCGCATTGGCTCTTGCGGAAGTCGTTCCACTTCATGCCGTTCAGAGTATTGCCGGACTTGGCGGCCTGATATTTGGCGCTGCAATCCGCCATGCTGAGGCCTTTGCCGGTATCGGTCGCCGCGGCCGTCGTCGCCTTGGCAGGTGCGGCGGCGGGCTGTGCCGCTGCAGTTGCGCCGGCGGCGCATTCACTCTTGCGGAAATCGTTCCATTTCATGCCGTTGAGCGTGCCGGCAGCCTTGGCGGCCTGGTATTTGGTGCTGCATTCCTTGGCCGTCAGCCCAGGCGCCGCGTCATCGCTGGTGGCCGCCGCTGCTTTGGTCGTGGCGGCAGGCTGTGCGGCTGCAGTTGCGCCGGCAGCGCATTCGGTCTTGCGGAAATCGTTCCACTTCATGCCGTTCAGCGTGCCGGCGGCTTTTGCCGCCTGGTACTTGGTGCTGCACTCCTTCGCCGTCAGGCCCGGCGCCGCATCGTCGGCGGCAGCTGCCTTGGTGGTGTCAGCGGCCTTTGCCGTGGTCTTGGCCGGCTTGGTGTCGGTCGTAGCAGCAGCAGTGGCATCGGTGCCGCATTGGGCCTTGCGGAACTGGTTCCAGTTCTGCCCGTCAAGCGTTCCCGCATCCTTGGCCGCGTTATACTTGGTGCTGCACTCGGCCATGGTCAGCGCGTTGGCCGGCGCTGCCAGGAACAAAGTGACGACGGCAATGCCCGTCAAAGTCGCAAGTCGATGGATTAGCATGGCGTTTTCTCCATTGTGCCGCCCATTATATGTCCCTGGCGAATCAATAGCGCTCAACGGCCGGTTGCGCCAGATGCTAAGTGCGAGCGAGAAGGCCGGAAGATGCTTTCTTTGCGATAGGGTGATGAAATCGTTGCCACCTTATTGTTCTCCAAGGTAGATGTTTGGGGATGTATTCGCCCACGGCTACGCCCAGCTTCGGACCGCGAGACTATCTCATCGGATAGTCAGTCATGCCGGCCGGCGCCGTCGATCCGAAATTTGCCTTCGGCGAGAATGGTTCACCTTTAACACCCTTTGGGAACGTCCCTTGGCCGGCGTGACACAAAACACACAAGACAAAGGTTTTATAAGGATTAGTCGTCCATAATCATACAATGTGATGACAGAGCTCGGCCGATTTTATGGCATGAGATGCTCGGAAAGAACCATCAGGAAGCTGGCTAGCATGGCAGGACATTATTTCGGTACGGACGGCATTCGCGGGCGCGCCAACAAGTTTCCAATGACGGCGGAGGTCGCCATGAGGGTCGGCATGGCCGCCGGCCTCTCGTTTCAGCGCGGCAGCCACCGCCATCGCGTCGTGCTCGGCAAGGATACCAGGCTTTCCGGCTACATGATCGAGAACGCGATGGTGTCCGGGCTGTGCGCCGCCGGCATGGATGTCTTCCTGCTCGGCCCGATCCCGACGCCCGCGGTTGCAATGCTGGTGCGCTCGCTGCGCGCCGATATCGGCGTGATGATCTCTGCCTCGCACAACCCCTATTACGACAACGGCATCAAGCTGTTCGGCCCCGATGGCTACAAGCTGTCCGACGAGATCGAGGAGCGCATCGAGGGGATGCTCGACAAGGATATCGAACTGGCGCTCGCCGATTCCGATGGGCTCGGCCGTGCCAAACGCGTCGACGGCGTGCATGACCGCTATATCGAATTCGCCAAGCGCACGCTGCCGCGCTCGATGTCGCTGTCGGGCTTGCGCATCGTCGTCGATTGCGCCAATGGCGCCGCCTACAAGGTGGCCCCCGACGCGCTGTGGGAACTTGGCGCCGAGGTCGTTGCCATCAATGTCGAGCCCAACGGCTTCAACATCAACAAGGAATGCGGCTCGACCCATCCGGCCGGCCTGCAAAAGAAGGTGCACGAAGTACGCGCCGATATCGGCATAGCGCTCGACGGCGATGCCGACCGCGTCGTTATCGTCGACGAGAACGGCGCGATCGTCGATGGCGACCAGATCATGGCGCTGATCGCCGAATCCTGGCATCAGAGCGGACGGCTGGCCGGCGGCGGCGTCGTCTCGACGGTGATGTCCAATCTCGGCCTCGAACGCTTCCTCGGCGACATGAACCTGCAGTTGCATCGCACCAAGGTCGGCGACCGCTATGTCGTCGAGCACATGCGTGCCCATGGGCTCAATGTCGGCGGCGAACAGTCGGGCCACATCGTGCTGTCCGATTTCTCGACCACCGGCGACGGCCTTGTCTCGGCGCTCCAGGTGCTCGCCTGCATCAAGCGGCAGAACCGGCCGGTCAGCGAGCTGTCGAAGAAATTCGAGCCGGTGCCGCAGCTGTTGAAGAACGTGCATATTTCCGGCGGCAAGCCGCTGGAGGAGGCGCCAGTCAAGGCAGCGATCGAAGATGCGCGCCATCGCCTCGGCAAGGCCGGGCGCCTGGTCATCCGGCCATCCGGCACGGAGCCGCTCATCCGTGTCATGGCGGAGGGCGACGACCCACAACTCGTCGAGTCCGTCGTCAACGACATCGTGGAGGTCATTTCGGAAACGCGCAGCGCCGCCTGATCTCGCCAACAAGGTTGTCAGTTCGAAAGCCCGCTTCGGCGGGCTTTTTTGTTGGATCCTCTGTCAGTCCTGCTACAGCAACGGCCGCCAGATTCATCGAATTTTACGGAGTCGTGGTTAATCGATACGGTTAAACGCCTTTTAACCTTTCCAATTCATTATCCACAACTGAGGTCAATCATATTCGGGCGCGTTGCCGTTCGAGGGTTCTCAGGGGTGATAAGCATGTTCAACACAGCTAGAATGGCTCTTCTGGCCGCGCTGTTTGCCGGCGTCGGACCGGCATTCGCCGCCGATTTCGTCGAGCCGCCCGTGGTCGAGGAGGCACCGCCACCAGTTGCCTACGAGCAGCCGGCCGAATTCGGCGGCTGGTATATCCGCGGCGACATCGACTATCACTGGTCGAAGTTTCGTGGTGGCGACTATATCACCTACGGTGTAGCGCCCCAGAATCCCGGCAAGTTCGCCACCGGCAAGCTGGATGGCGCCTTCTCGGCCGGCGCCGGCGTCGGTTACCAGATCGATGAGCATTTCCGCACCGATCTCACCTTGGACTGGATGAGCAAATCCAAATTCCGCGGCTCGACCAATGGGTTTTGCGGCGTCAATCAAACGCCCTGCACCTCGGTCGACACCTCGTCCTATTCGGCGCTGCTGCTCTTGGCCAACGCCTATGTCGATATCGGCACCTGGCATGGCGTCACGCCTTATGTCGGCGCCGGCATCGGCGGTGCCTGGGTCAAATGGGATGAGCTGCACAATGTGGACAGCGACGGTTCATTCGATCATGCCGGCGGCAAGGGCTGGCGCTTTGCCTATGCTGCCATGGTCGGCGCATCCTATTGCTTGACCGACCGCGTCAAGCTTGACGTCGGCTACCGCTTCAGCCACATCAACGGCGGCAAGATGTTCGACTATGCCTCGCTCCCCAATGTCGGCCCCGGCTATGACAAAGGCATCAACGTTCACGAAGTGCGCGGCGGCCTGCGCTATCAGTTCGGCAGATCGGACTGCGCTCCGCCGGAGCCCTATGTTCCGGAACCGGAGCCGGTCTACACCAAGTAAGCGCTTCGAAAATCCAGGAATTCGTCGACCGCCCGGCTGATGCCGGGCGGTTTTCGTTTGGCGGCCTGGAGTGCTGGAACACCGTCCCGCCCGAAGAGCGAAAGCGCATCGAAATCAATTCTCTAACGCCTTGTTATCCTTAACCCGCACTTAACCACTATGGTTAACAATGCTCCCTGATACGGCGCGCGACCGCAAAATGCGCCAAGTTCGGGAGCCGGGACCATGACATTCAAATCGCCTGTAGTGCTGGCGCTTGCAGCAATCGTACTGATGCCGCTGACGCCGGCGCTTGGCGCTGACTACGATCCGCCGGTCTATGTCGACCAGGCGCCGGACTATGTGCCGGTCGAGGTTGGCTCGGGGTGGTATCTGCGCGGCGATGTCTCTTATCTGGCGCAGAAGAGTTACAGGACTGTGGATTTAGGGTTCAATGCTGCCAACTACGAAGAAAATGAGGATCCGGTTTTTGCGAGCATAGGCTTCGGCTACCACTTCAACGACTATCTCCGCGCCGATCTCAATCTCGGCTATCTGCCCGGCAACAAGATCGGCGTCAGCTATGACAGCGGAACGACCGTGGCATCGGGAGACCTGAAAAACTTTGCGTTCTCGAGCATACTCAACGGCTATGTCGATCTTGGCACCTATGTCGGAATCACGCCTTATCTCGGCGCCGGTATCGGTCTCGTCCAGAGCAGGCGTCGTCTCTCGGCGGACTACTTCACCAACAACGGCAACCCCGCCGACGATTTCGTCACGCATGACAACAAGACCCAATACTCATTCGCCTATACGCTGAATGCCGGCCTTGCCTATCAAGTGTCCAAGAATGTTTCGGTCGATCTTGGTTATCAGTATTTTTCCGCACCGGATGCCGAATACCAGACTGTCGAGAGCCTGATTTCCTATCCGATCCGCAAAGGGATCACTAATCACCAAGTCAAAATCGGATTGCGCTACGATCTCTGGTAGGCTCGATCGAAGCCGAGGCGTTAACAATGGCGGGTCGTGGCCGGCCGTTTGCGTTTTCGCCCCGGGGCGCCGGCAATATCCCGGCAGCGACAAAAACTTTCCCCTTGACGCCGAAAGGCTGAACGCATATCGCCGTCCGTGGGCCACCCCTCCCCAACGAGGGGCCACTATCTGGAAGGATAGACCACGATGACGACGCATACGAAGCCCGGACTCCGTCCGGCAAATCCCAATTTTTCCTCAGGTCCCTGTGCAAAACGCCCCGGCTGGTCGGTCGAGGCGCTCAAAAATGCCGCGCTCGGGCGCTCGCATCGCGCCAAGATCGGCAAGGCCAAGCTCGAACAGGCGATCGAGCTGACGCGCGAGCTCCTCCAGGTTCCGGCAGATTACCGCATCGGCATCGTGCCGGCGTCGGACACCGGCGCGGTCGAAATGGCGCTGTGGTCGCTGCTCGGCGAACGCGGTGTCGACATGGTCGCCTGGGAGAGCTTCGGTTCCGGCTGGGTCACCGATGCGGTCAAGCAGCTGAGGCTCGCCGATGTTCGCAGGATCGAAGCCGGCTACGGCGCGCTGCCCGACCTGACGAAAATCGACTTCGACCGCGACGTGGTCTTCACCTGGAACGGCACGACTTCGGGCGTGCGCGTGCCGAACGGCGATTTCATCCCGGCCGGCCGCAAGGGCCTGACCATCTGCGATGCCACATCGGCCGCCTTTGCGCAAGGGCTGGACTTCCAGAAGCTCGACGTCGTCACCTTCTCCTGGCAGAAGGTGCTGGGCGGCGAGGGCGCGCATGGCGTGCTGATCCTCAGCCCGCGCGCCGTCGAACGCCTGGAAAGCTACAAGCCGGCCTGGCCGCTGCCGAAGATCTTCCGCCTCACTTCGGGCGGCAAGCTGATCGAAGGCATCTTCAAGGGCGAAACCATCAACACGCCGTCGATGCTGTGCGTCGAGGACTATCTCGACGCGCTGCATTGGGCGAAGTCGATCGGCGGCCTCGATGCTCTGATCGCCCGTGCCGATGCCAATGCCGCAGTGCTCGATGGCTTCGTCAAGAGTTCCTCGTGGCTCGGCCACCTTGCCGTCGAGCCGGCAACGCGGTCGAACACCTCGGTCTGTCTTTCCTTCACCGATCCGGATGTCGTGGCACTCGATGCCGACGGACAGGCGGCCTTCGCCAAGGGCATCATCTCGGCGCTCGACAAGGAAGGCGTCGCCTATGACATCGGCGCCTATCGCGATGCACCGCCCGGCCTGCGCATCTGGTGCGGCGCGACAGTCGAGGCCTCCGACCTCGAAGCGCTGCTGCCGTGGCTCGACTGGGCCTTTGCCGCGCAAAAGGCGTTGCTGAAGGCAGCCGCCTGACTCCCTCCCCTTGAGGGGAGGGTGGCCCGAAGGGCCGGGTGGGGTCGCCTCCACCCGCTCAACGATACGAGCTCAACGATACGCCATCCAGAAAAGAAAAGATTTTCGGCCGCGCCCGGCCGCAACGACCCCACCCCGGCGCTTCGCGCCGACCCTCCCCTCAACGGGGAGGGACGCCAATCGCAAAGGACCAAGCCCATGCCACGCGTTCTCGTCTCGGACAAACTCTCCACCACCGCCGTGCAGATCTTCAGGGATCGCGGCATCGACGTCGACTATCTGCCGGATCTCGGCAAGGACAAGGAAAAACTGCTCGAGGTGATCGACCAGTATGATGGGCTGGCCATCCGCTCGGCGACGAAGGTCACTGAGAAGCTGATCAACGCCGCGACCAGGCTGAAGGTCGTGGGCCGCGCCGGTATCGGCGTCGACAATGTCGACATCCCGGCGGCGAGCCGCAAGGGCATCATCGTGATGAACACGCCCTTCGGCAATTCGATCACCACCGCCGAGCATGCGATCGCCATGATCTTCGCGCTGGCCCGCCAGATACCGGAGGCCAACGCCTCGACCCACGCCGGCAAATGGGAAAAGAACCGCTTCATGGGCGTCGAGATCACCGGCAAGACGCTGGGCATCATCGGCTGCGGCAATATCGGCTCGATCGTCGCTACGCGCGGCGTCGGCCTGAAGATGCACGTCGTCGCCTTCGACCCGTTCCTGTCGGACAGCCGCGCCGAGGAACTCGGTGTCGACAAGGTCGAGCTGGACGAGCTGTTCGCCCGCGCCGATTTCATTACCCTGCACACGCCGCTGACCGACAAGACGCGCAACATCATCGACGCTGCGGCGATCGCCAAGATGAAGACCGGCGTGCGCATCATCAACTGCGCCCGTGGCGGGCTGATCGTCGAGGCCGACCTGATCGCGGCCTTGAAGAGCGGCAAGGTGGCCGGCGTCGGCATCGACGTGTTCGAGGTCGAACCGGCGGAGAAGAACGCGCTGTTCGGCATGGAGAACGTGGTGGCGACGCCGCATCTGGGTGCCTCGACGATGGAGGCGCAGGAGAATGTCGCGCTACACGTCGCCGAGCAGATGTCGGACTATTTGATCAAGGGCGCCGTTTCCAATGCCATCAACATGCCGTCGATCACCGCCGAGGAAGCGCCGCGGCTGAAACCTTTCGTCAAGCTCGCCGAAGTGCTTGGCGCCTTCGTCGGCCAGGTCACCGAGGATCCGATCAAGGAAGTCGAGATCCTGTTCGACGGCTCGACCGCGACGATGAACACGCGGGCGCTGATCAGCGCCACCCTTGCCGGGCTGATTCGGCCGCAGGTCGCCGATGTCAACATGGTGTCGGCGCCGATCATGGTGAAGGAGCGCGGCATCATCGTCGCCGAGGTCAAGCGCGACAAGTCGGGCGTGTTCGATGGCTATATCAAGCTGACGGTCAAGACCGAGCATAGGACGCGCTCGATCGCCGGCACCTGTTTTTCGGACGGCAAGCCGCGCTTCATCCAGATCAAGGGCATCAATCTCGACGCCGAGGTCGGCCAGCATATGCTCTACACGACCAATGCCGACGCGCCCGGCATTATCGGCCTGCTCGGCACGGTGTGCGGCGAGAACGGCGTCAACATCGCCAATTTCCAGCTCGGCCGCAACCGGCCGGGGGGCGATGCCATCGCGCTGCTCTATCTCGATGCCCCGTTCCCGGAAAACGTCTTGGCGCAGGTGCGCTCGCACAAATCGATCGACTCGGCCAAGCGGCTGCGCTTCGACGTCGGCGTCGCCTGAAAATTCGGTCGCTCCGTGTGCGGCAGCACGCGGAGCTCTTCCGCGGTCGTTGATGGACCGCAGTGAAACGTCGCGGCAAGCGACTTCATTCAGCCGCGGATATCGCCGTCTTCCGTCCGCTGTATTCGGCGAGGCCGATGCCGCCAAGCACCAGCACGAGGGCCAACGCCTGATAGAGCTGGAACGCCTCGCCGACGATCAGCACCGACAGCAGCGTTCCGAAGATCGGCACCAGATTGATGAACAGGCCGGCCCGGTTGGCGCCGATCAGCTCGTTGCCTCTGATATAGAAGATCTGCGAAATGACCGAGGCGCCGACGGCAGTATAGACTGCGACCGCCCAGCCGCGTGCATCGGGGACGATGACCCTGCCGGCGGCAATCTCCCACAGAAAGAAAGGCAGCGATGTGACGAGTGCGGCAACCGACAGCGCCAGCATCAGGCTCTGCCAGCGGATGACCGGCTTCAGCCGCAACCCCACCGAATAGAAGGAGTAGCAAAGCACGGCGACCAGCATGATGGCATCGCCGAAGTTGAGATCCAGCCTGAGAAGCTGGCGTGGATCGCCATGGCTCGCCGTCACCACGACACCGGCGATGGTCAGCACGACACCGATGACCTGCACGCCGTTGACGCGCAGGCGAAAGAACACAAAATTGGCGATGATGATGACGATCGGAATCGCCGCCTGCTCGATCGAGACGTTGATCGCCGTGGTGTAGTTAAGCGCCGTGTAGAAGATCGTGTTGAAGAAGGCGAAGCCGCAAGCGCCGAGCCCGCCAAGTAGCAACCACTGCCTGCGCACCACCGGCCAGTCTTGGCGCAGCGTTCCCCAGCCGATCGGCAGCAAGATCAGAACCGCCAGCAGCCAGCGCAGGAAGACCAGCGTCATCGGCGAAATATGACCGACCGCCAGCTTTCCCGCCACGGAGTTGCCGCCCCACAGCAAGGTGGTGAACAGCAGGAACAGATAGGCGGTTCGATGCATCGTGAAGTCCCGGCCAGGCAGAGAGAAATGACGGGTCGTTGCGGGCCTATTGCGACAGCTCGCGCAAGTAAATGATGTCAAAGGCGAAAATTGTTGTGCCTCGGAGCGTTTTGGGCGGCAAAGAATGGTCGCGCTCGCCGGGTCTTGACGCTATAGAGCGACATGCGCCCAATTGGACGCACAAAGTACGCTCTAGGGCTTATTAATCTTCGCATCGTGCTTTTGAAAATCGATTCCGATTTTCGGGCCGATGCGATAGAGGCCTGTCGTTTCGAACCGTTTCAAGCTGCGTCGCGCGGCGTCTCAAGGGAAAAGAAGCATGGCCAATGTGGTGGTCGTCGGCTCGCAATGGGGCGATGAAGGCAAAGGCAAGATCGTCGACTGGCTGTCCGAGCGTGCCGACGTTGTCGTGCGCTTCCAGGGCGGCCACAATGCCGGCCATACGCTGGTCGTCGACGGCAAGGTCTACAAGCTGTCGCTGCTGCCGTCCGGCGTCGTGCGGCAAGGCAAGCTGTCCATCATCGGCAATGGCGTCGTCTTCGACCCGCACGCCTTCGTCGCGGAAGTTGCGAAATTGAAGGCTCAGGGCGTCGAGGTGACGCCGGACCGCCTGAAAATAGCCGAAAACACCGCGCTTATCCTGTCCTTGCACCGGGAGCTGGACGGATTCCGCGAGGACGCCGCTTCCAATTCCGGAACGAAGATTGGCACGACCCGTCGTGGCATCGGTCCCGCATACGAAGACAAGGTGGGCCGGCGCGCGGTCAGGGTGATGGATTTGGCGGATTTGGAAACGCTGCCCTTGAAGGTCGACAGGCTGCTGACGCACCACAATGCGCTGCGGCGCGGGCTGGGCCATGCCGAGGTCACGCATGAGGCGATCATGAGCGAGCTGATCTCGGTCGCCGACGAGATCCTGCCCTATATGGATCGCGTCTGGAAAATCCTCGACGACAAGCGCCGGGCCGGCGAGCGCATCCTGTTCGAGGGCGCGCAAGGCACGCTGCTCGACATCGACCATGGCACCTATCCGTTCGTCACCTCCTCCAATACGGTCGCCGGTCAGGCTGCCGCTGGGTCCGGTGTCGGCCCGGGCGCGATCGGCTATGTGCTCGGCATCACCAAGGCCTATACGACGCGGGTTGGCGAAGGTCCGTTTCCGACCGAACAGAAGAACGAAATCGGCGAGTTCCTGGGCACGCGCGGCCATGAATTCGGCGTCGTCACCGGCCGCAAGCGGCGCTGCGGCTGGTTCGATGCCGTGCTGGTCCGCCAGGCCGTCGCCGTCAACGGCATCAAGGGCATTGCGCTGACCAAGCTCGATGTGCTCGATGGGCTGGATGAGATCAAGGTCTGTACAGGCTACCGCCTTGACGGCGAGGCGATCGATTACCTGCCGGCCAGCCAGGGCGCGCAGGCGCGCGTCGAACCGGTCTACGAGACGCTGGAGGGGTGGAAAGGCACCACCGCCGGCGCGCGTAGCTGGAACGACCTCCCGGCCCAGGCGGTGAAATACGTCCGCTACATCGAAGAGCTGATCGGCGCGCCGGTCGCACTCCTTTCCACCAGCCCTGAACGCGACGACACGATACTTGTGACCGATCCGTTTCAAGACTAGTTTCTCAGCCTTTCCGGGCATTGCGGCTGATTTGCGGGGGCCGGCCCAGAAACAAAATGCAGGTCGACTGAAGCATGGTAGATTTTGTTTCTGTTCTGAAAAAGGCGCTCGATAATCTTGGCGAGCCGTCGGCGGAGGTGCGCGCCAGGGTCTACGACAAGGCTCGTTCGACGATTGCGAAGAAGATTGCCGACCGCGATCCACCGCTTACGCCGTCGGACGCCGCTAAGCAGAAGCGTGCGCTCGAAGAGGCCATCTCAAGCATTGAGCGAGACTACGCCAAACCTGCGCCGACATCCGATCCGCTGGCGGAACTGGAGGACATCTTCTCCTCCATAGACCGCAACAAGAACCAGTCCAGTCATGTCCGGCAGCCGGCAAAGACGGAGCCGGCAAAGAGCGGGCCGGCATGGCAGCCCACGCCCGCCAAGGCGGCGCCGAATTGGCAAAAGCCGCAGCCCGTCGCTCTTCCTCCGGAGCGCGCTGGTTCGCCGTCATCCGACATGGATCTTCCGACGGCCGATGGCAAAGATGGCGTTTTTCAGGACGATGACTTTTCCAACGACGGCGGCCCCGCGGAGGACAGGTTCCAGCGGCTCCATCCTGCCGAGCGCAGGCGCAGCTATGGCGGCGTGATAGCCGCCGTCATCGCCTTGCTCGTCATTGCCGGTGGGGGTTATGGCATGTGGCTGAACAAGGAGGCGTTCGGCAGTATGTTCGGCCTCGACGGGACCAAAGCCGTCGCCACCGAACCGCTGGTAAAACCAGCCCCGGCCAAGCCGGTGGCCGACGCGGCCGTACCGGCCGCCGCGCCTCCGACGGAGGCCGGCGAAGGCGCGAAGTTCACGCAGCGCCTGACGCCCGAGGGCCACGAAGTGGATCCCGGCCCCGCAGCCGGGCAGGCGGGCATCGGCGAAGGCGAATCCGTCGCCGCACTCACCACGCCGCCGTCGGCCGCACAAGCTCCGACCACCCCGGCACCCGCCGCGCCGGCACCGGCCGCACCTGCCGACACGCAAGCCCCGGCCACTGCTCCAGCAGTCGATGGGTCGGCTGCACCAACTCCCGCAACGCCGCCCGCCAACGGAGAGGCAGCACCCGCCGATGCTGCGACTGCCCCGCCCGCGCCCGCAGCGGCCGCCACACCGCCCGCACCGGCAGCGGCACCAACGGTAGTTCCACCGGAAGCCGCGTTGGCGGTCGGCCAGAAGGCGATCTTCTACGAGGAACGCACCAGCACCGCTCAAGGCTCGGCCGAGCCCGGCAACATCGTCTGGTCGCTGGTGCAGGAATCGCCCGGCGGCGACCTGCCGCCCGAGCCGGCGATCCGCGCCGAGGCGACTATTCCAGGCAAGGATATCCAGTTGCGCATGACGATCCGTCGCAACACCGACCAGACGCTGCCGGCCAGCCATATCATCGAGATGATCTTCCTGACGCCTAACGGCTTCGAGGGCGGCGGTGTCGACAACATCCTGCGTGTCGCCATGAAGGGCTCCGAACAAGATGCCGGCAGTCCGCTGATCGGCATCCCGGCCAAGATCGCCGACGGTTTCTTCCTGGTTGCGCTCAACGACACCAAGGCGGATGAAGACGCCAATTTGACCTTGCTCAGGGGCCAGGACTGGATCGACGTGCCGGTCGTCTACAAGACCGGGCGGCGGGCGCTGCTCACCATGGAAAAGGGCATTCCCGGCGAGAAGGTGTTCGACGAGGCGCTGAAGGCCTGGCAGGCCAAAACGGCGGGCTGAAGCTGAGGTATTGGTCCGGTCGCTGGTACCGTTCAGAAGCCCTGGAACAGCATGTCGAGTGCGGTCACGATGTCGTCGTGATGCCGAGAAAGATTTCCTTCGGCGATGAGCAATTCAGAGGTCATCAAGGCTGACATGAATTGAGTGACCATGACATGGTCCTTACCGTTGATGGTGAAGATAGGATTTAGCCGGCGGCCCGGCACCGGGGCCTTGTTGGCTGGCATCAGCGGGACGACTACCTTCGTGTCGAGCCGTCCCAGAAGGTCGGACTGGACATCGAGAAGGTAACCGTCGCCTTCGGCACTCTGATAGAAATCATAACGCGCCATCAAAACAGCCGGTACTTGGCCAAAGGCAAGCCGTTGCGCCTGACATAGTCATTGGAACTGTCGATCGCTTCCTTGTTTTCCTCTTGCCACCGCCGGTTTTTTTCGGCCGAAATCGCCTTGGCGATGCCCTCTTCCGCAGCGCGGGATATATTGATGCCCAACGCTTTGGCATCCTCGATCAATCTGGAGTCGATCGATGTATTAACCGACTTTCTTTGGGCTTTTGGAGTCGATTGAAGCATGGAGTCGCTCCCATTTATGCGCATAATGTAGGCGCATATGAGCGTGCATGCAACCTCTCATGCCTCCATCTCTTCCCGCAGCATCTCGAGTTCCAGCCACTCCTCCTCGAGTGCTGCCAGCGTGGTTCGCTCCTTGTCGAGCGCGGCAATCGTCTTCTGGAACGAGGCCGGGTCGCGCTCGTAATAGGCCGGATCGGCGATGTTGTTCTCCAGCCGCGAGATCGAGGCCGACACCGCCTCGATCTTCTTGGGCAGCGATTCCAGGGCGAATTTCTGCTTGAACGACAGTTTCTTCGCCGGGCCCTTCGGCGCGGCCGCTTCGCTCCTAGTTGCCGCTTCGCCGTTTTCTGGCTTCGGCCGCGCCTTGCGGTCGTCCAGCCTGGTGCCGCCGCGCTGCGCCAGCATGTCGGAATAGCCGCCGGCATATTCGATCCAGCGGCCGCCGCCTTCCGGCGCGATGATGCTGGTCACGGTGCGGTCGAGGAAATCGCGATCGTGGCTGACCAGGATCACCGTGCCGGCAAAGCCGGCGACCAGTTCCTGCAGCAGCTCCAGCGTCTCCATGTCGAGATCGTTGGTCGGCTCATCGAGCACAAGGAGGTTTGCCGGCCGCGCCAAAACGCGGGCGAGGATCAGCCGCGCCCGCTCGCCGCCCGAAAGCTCGCGCACCGGCGTGCGCGCCTGTTCCGGCTTGAACAGGAAGTCCTTCATGTAGGACACGACATGCCGCTGCTCGCCATTGATGACGAGGTTCTCGCCGCGCCCGTCGGTCAGATACTGCGCCAGCGTCTCCTGCGGGTCGACGGCTTCGCGCTTCTGGTCGAGCGTGGCGATCTCCAGATTGGTGCCGAGCCGCACCGTGCCTGCGTCCGGCTTCAATTCGCCGGTCAGCATCTTCAATAGCGTCGTCTTGCCGGCGCCGTTCGGCCCGACCAGGCCGACGCGATCGCCGCGCTGGATGCGGGTCGAAAATCCCCTGACCACGGTCAGATCGCCAAAGCTCTTCTCGATGTTCTTGGCTTCGATCACCAGTTTGCCGGATTCGGCGGCGTCGCTGGCTATCATCGTCGCCGCACCCTCGGCGCCGCGATGGCCGCGAAAGCGCTGGCGCATGGTCTGCAACTCACCGAGCCGGCGCATGTTGCGCTTGCGCCTTGCCGTCACGCCATAGCGCAGCCAGTGCTCCTCGCGCACGATCTGGCGGCCGAGCTTGTGCTGCTCGCGCTCTTCCTCCTCCAGCACGATGTCGCGCCATTCCTCGAAATAGGCAAAGCCCTTGTCGAGACGGCGGGTCTGGCCGCGGTCGAGCCAAATTGTGGCGCGCGACACGCGTTCGAGAAAACGCCGGTCATGCGAGATGACGACCAGTGCCGAGGAGGTGCGGGCAAGCTCCTCCTCCAGCCATTCGATAACCGAAAGGTCAAGGTGATTGGTCGGTTCATCGAGGAGGAGAATGTCGGGCTCCGGCGCCATGACGCGGGCGAGCGCGGCGCGCCTCGCCTCGCCGCCGGAGAGATCGTTCGGCCGTTCCTCGCCGGATAGGCCGAGATGCTCCATCAGATAGGTGGCGCGGTAAGGATCGTCGGCCGGCCCGAGCCCCGCCTCGACATAGGCGCGGACAGTCGCAAAGCCGTCCATGTCGGGCATCTGCGGCAAGTAGCGCACGGTCGCTGATGGCTGGCGGAAGACTTCGCCGTCCTGTGGTTCGATCAGCCCGGCGGCGATCTTGAGGAGCGTCGACTTGCCAGAGCCGTTGCGGCCGACCAGGGCGATCTTGTCGCCAACTGAGGCCGTCAGGGCGGCACCGTCGAGCAGCGGCGTGCCGCCAAAGGTCAGCTTTATCCCGTCGAGATTGAGAAGCGGCGGCGCCATGTCAGCTTTCTGGGCTCAGCTTTCCGGAAGAGGGTAGGGATGCGCGAGCAGCAGCGCGCGGCCGCTGGCCAGCGCGATTTCGAGCCGGCCCTTGACCTCGTTGGAAATGGTTAGCGACGAGCCGAACGCAACCTCGACATCGTCGAGCGGCCATTTGGCGCCGGTGACTGTCAGGCCGGCGAGATCCGAAAAGCCGAGCACCGAAAACAGCGTGCCGTCGACATAGTCGAAGCCGGTCTTTCCAGGCAGCAAAGGAATGCCTTCCTGTGCGCCGCTGGTCAAAAGCACTTCCGTTCCGCCTTCCGCCAGCCGGACGCTCAGCGCCAGATGCAGGAAGATGTGGTCGGTGCGTTTGCCGCCGAAGGCGCCTGCGAGCACAAGGCTGGTCGCACCGCGTTCGAGCGCGGCGGCGATAGCGAGTTCACCGTCGGTCTTGTCCTTTTCAGCGGGAAACACCTGCCGTGGCACGGCGGCCAGATCCTCCGGCAAATCGGCAGGCACGGAATCGAAATCGCCGACCCAGAGTTCCGGCCTCAGGCCCAGCATACGGGCATGGCCGATGCCGGCATCGGCGGCAATGACGCGCGTGCCGGCGACCTGGCGGTCGAGCAGCGGCGTGCGGATGAGATCGCCGCCAAGCAGGATGGTGAATGTGCTCATATCTCGTGGCCCTTACCAGCCCTGCCCCGGAAACGGAAGATGAAACGGCAGACGAAACGGAAGGCCGCGCTTTGGATGCCCGGCAAACTTCCGCTTGCGCGGCACTTCGGCCGGGCCTATGTGTCGAAACGCTCTAACGGGGTGCCGGACGCGATCTTCGCGGACCGGCTGAGAGGCAAGACTGCCAACCCGCTGAACCTGATCCGGTTTGTACCGGCGGAGGGATTAGACGTTTCGGACAGCCCGACGCCTCAATTCCTTTCAACGCGAACGAAGGAGGCGCCGATGCGCAGTTTTTTCCACTCTCTTGTCTCGATTGTCCTGCTTGCAGCATCCGCGCTCGCCCTGCCAGGGCAGGCATCGGCACAGGATAAGCTGACCGTCTATACCTATGAAAGCTTCACCGCCGATTGGGGTCCGGGACCGGCGGTGAAGAAGGCTTTCGAGGCCGAGTGCGGCTGCGTCGTCGAATTCGTCTCGGTCGCCGACGGCGTCGCGCTGCTCAACCGTGTGAAGCTGGAAGGCGCCGCGACCAAAGCCGATATCGTGCTTGGCCTCGATACCAATTTGACCGCAGATGCCAAGGCAACCGGCCTGTTTTCGCCGCATGGCGCCGTGTCGGACGTCAGCGTGCCGGGCGGCTGGAGCGACGGTATTTTCGTGCCGTTCGACTATGGCTATTTCGCCGTCGTCTACGATACCGAAAAACTGAAGAGCCCGCCGAAGAGCCTCAGGGAATTGGTCGAGGGCGATGCCGGCGACAAGATCGTCATCCAGGATCCGCGCACCTCGACGCCGGGCCTTGGCCTGCTGTTGTGGGTCAAGTCGGTCTATGGCGACAAGGCGCCGGAAGCCTGGGCCAAGCTCAGGGCAAAGGTGCTCACGGTAACGCCGGGCTGGAGCGAGGCCTACGGCCTGTTCACCAAGGGCGAGGCGCCGATGGTGCTGTCCTACACCACCTCGCCGGCCTATCACATGGTTGCCGAAAACACCGAGCGCTACCAGGCGGCGTCCTTCGAGGAAGGCGAATATCTGCAGATCGAGGTCGCTGGGATCACCACCAAGGGCGCGAAGAATCCGCTGGCGGAAAAGTTCATGGCCTTCATGACCGGGCCGAAATTCCAGGACGTCATTCCCGAGACCAACTGGATGTTCCCGGCCGGCAAGACCGACAAGCCGCTCAACCCGGCTTTCGACAAGCTCGTCAAACCGACCAAAACCTTGCTGTTCAGCTCGGAGGAGGTGGCGGCAAATCGCAAGGCTTGGGTCGACGAGTGGCTGGCGGTGATGAGCAAGTAGGCTTTCACCGACGAAGATGTTCGCTCTACGGCGCCCCCCTCTGTCCTGCCCTCTTTGCCAAAGCTTGGCATCTCCCCCACGAGGGGGGAGATTGGCCGTCATTTCGGCTTTCGCCAATCTCCAACGTTGCAGGACTGAGCGAGGCGCGGACGCTGCCGATCTCCCCCCAAGTGGGGGAGATGTCCGGCAGGACAGAGGGGGGCGCGAAGGAACGCCGTCCTCGCTAAGAATCTCGAATCTGGCGGTCTAGCGTGCAACGCGCGTCATCATCGGACTCCCGCGTCACCGCTGGCACAGTCGCGCTCGCCGCCATCGCGCTGCTGATCGGCGGCGCCTTCGCAGGGCTCGTCCTGGAAGCCGCACGCGACCCTTCCGGTGCTGTCTCGGCTTTCGATTCCTATCTCTTCCGGGTCGCCCGTTTCACGCTCTGGCAGGCTCTGTTGTCGACCCTGCTCTCCGTCGCACCAGCGCTGTTCGTCGCGCGTGCCCTGTCGCGGCATCCACAGTTTTTCGGGCGAGGCTTTATCCTGCAGCTTTTCGCCGTGCCGCTGGCGCTGCCGGCCATTGTTGCCGCACTCGGCGTCTTGGCACTCTATGGCCGCGCTGGGTTTTTCGCCGGCATGCTCGGCGCGATTGGCGGCCAGAGCTGGCCCGGCATCTATGGTCTGTCGGGCATTCTCGTCGCCCATGTCTTCTTCAACCTGCCGCTGGCAACGCGGCTGTTCCTGGAAGCGTTGCAGACGGTGCCGGCCGACCAATGGCGGCTGGCGAGCCAGCTTGGCATGGGCGCGGCGCCGGCCTTCCGGCTGATCGAATGGCCAACGCTGCGTGCGGCCCTGCCGGGCATCGCCGGGCTCGTCTTCATGCTCTGCATCACCTCCTTCACCATCGTGCTTACGCTGGGTGGCGGGCCGCGTGCGACGACGCTGGAGGTTGCTATCTACCAGGCGCTGCGTTTCGACTTCGACCCGGCGCGGGCGGTGACGCTGACCTTGCTGCAAATTGCCCTGACCTTTGTCGTGGTGCTGGCATTGACGCGGCTTGGCGCCAATATGACCGGCGACGCCAATCTGCCGGTTGCGCCGCGCCGGTATTTTTCAGCTGGTGCGGCCGAGACCGTGCTGAACGCGCTGGTGATCGGGCTGGCACTGCTGTTCGTCGCCGGGCCGATGGCGGCCACGCTGGCGGCCGGGCTTGGCGCCGATCTCGGCCGCCTGGCCGGCGAGAGCGCGGTGCGGCAAGCGACGGCGACCAGTGCCATGCTCTCCCTCTTATCGGCGCTGCTCTCCTTGGCGTTGTCGCTGTCGCTGGTCATGGCGCGCCGGGCGCTGGCACTCACCCGGCGGACCGGCAGGCGGACGCTGCTCGAACATCTGGCCGACACCGGTGCGGGGTTCGTCCTGGTGGTGCCGCCCATTGTCATCGGTGCCGGCTGGTTCCTGCTCCTGCGCACCGTCAGCGATGTCTTTGCGATCGCCCCTGTCATGGTGGTTGCGGTCAATGCGGTGATGGCGATGCCGTTCGCCATCCGCGCTATCCGCCCTGCCTATGACGCGGCGAGCGAACGCCACGAACGGCTCTGTGCACAGCTTGGCATCTCGGGCTGGAACCGGTTGCGGCTGGTCGACTGGCCGTCGCTGCGGCGGCCGCTCGCCACCGGCTTCGCTTTCGCCATGGCGCTGTCGCTCGGCGATCTCGGCGTCATTGCGCTGTTCGGCAGCGATTCCGTGCAGACCTTGCCCTATCTGCTGCTGGCGCGCATGGGCAGCTACCGCACCGAGGATGCGGCCGGGCTGGCGCTGCTGCTCGGCCTTGTCTGCCTGGCACTGGTGCTGACCGCGGACTGGCTGGGAAGGAGAGAGAAATCATGATGCCGATCAGCCCGGAACGGTCCATTTCGGTGGAAAAAAGCGCGGCCGTGCGGCTCGACAATGTCTCGTTCAGCTATGGTGAAACGCCGCTTATATTCGACGTCGATTTCCCGGCGTCGGAAATCACCGCCATCATGGGGCCGAGCGGTTCGGGAAAGTCGACGCTGCTCAATCTGGTGGCCGGTTTCGAGGTGCCGCGGTCGGGCCGCGTGCTGATCGGCGGCGCCGACGTCAGCACTGCGCCGCCTTCAGAGCGGCCGGTGTCGATGGTATTTCAGGAAAACAACTTGTTTGCCCATCTTTCCCTCGAGCAGAATGTCGGGCTCGGCCGCTCGCCTTCGCTCAGGCTGAACGACGCCGATCGCGCCGCAATCGCCGCAGCGCTGAAGCGCGTCGGCCTTGCCGGCAAGGAAAGCCGGCTGCCGCGCGAACTCTCGGGCGGCGAGCGGCAGCGCGTCGCGCTCGCCCGGGTCCTAGTGCGCGACCGGCCGGTGTTGTTGCTCGACGAGCCGTTCGCTTCGCTCGGACCGGCACTGCGCGACGACATGCTCGACCTGGTGGCCGACGTCCATTCGGAGCAGCGCATGACGGTGCTATTCGTCACGCACCAGCCGGACGATGCGCGCCGTATCGGCCGAAACATGGTTTTCCTGGATGGTGGCACGGTTGCCGCGACGGGCACCGCCGCCGATTTTTTCGTCGGGGCTGGACCGGAGGCATTCCGACGCTATATCGGCTCGGGTCCGTTTGCGGCTGGATCACGAGATGTTGCCCGGAAGCGGACATAATTTATGGTCAAACCGGCGGAAGGCGAAGCGGCGCTTGCTTGCCATGGTCGAGGTAGTGTGGCTAGGTCCGCCAGGAGTTGGTCCGGCTTAGACCGTGATTTGCCCTTGCTGCCTCGTATCTGTCGGACGCACGAAGGACGCCGTAGCACTTGATTTTGCGCGTGATGCTTTCCGGAAATCGCGCCCGATTTTCGCGGTCACGTGCCAGGACTTGAAAGGAAGCCGATCTGCCGACCGGCATCGACAATCGGAGGGTGAAACCGCTGGCGCGCTTTCTGGCGCTGGCCGGTCTTGCCGTGGCGCTGGCAAGCTGCCAGATGTTCACGCCTCCCGACGTGCAGGAATCAGGCTTTCAGCCCTCAGACAAGCCGATCACGGTCGACAACGTCGCCGCCAACGGCAAGCTCGCCCAACTGGCGAAGGCGCAGCACCCGCGCATCCTCGCCACCTATGGCGGAGAATATTCCGACCCCAAGCTCGAGCGCATGGTGGCCAAGATCGTCGGCAGACTGACCGTGGTGTCGGCCAACCCGACCCAGACCTACCGCATCACCATCCTCAACTCGCCCAACGTCAATGCCTTCGCGCTGCCGGGCGGCTATCTCTACATCACCCGCGGACTGCTGGCGTTGGCCAACGATTCAGCCGAGCTTGCCGCCGTCATTGCGCATGAGATGGGCCACGTTACGGCCAATCACGGCCTGCAGCGCCAGCAGCTGGAAGCCGAAGAGGGCTTGGCGACCAAGGTGGTTTCGGATGTGCTCGGCGACAACCCGACGGCCAAGGCGGCGCTGATCCGCGGCAAGTTGAGGCTGGCCCAGTTCTCGCGCAATCAGGAGTTGGAGGCCGACGCCATCGGCATCAAATCGATCGGCGAAGCCGGTTTCGATCCCTACGCCGCCGGCCGCTTCCTGCAGTCGATGTCGGCCTATACCGATTTCCGCTCGATCAGCGGCGCCACCGACGCCAGCCTCGACTTCCTGGCGACGCACCCCAATACGCCGCAGCGTATCGATCTCGCGCAGCGTCACGCCCGCCAGTTCGGCGCGCCCGGTGTCGGGTCGCGCGACCGCGATTCATTCCTTTCCGGCGTAGACGGGCTGCTTTACGGCGACACACCGGAGGAAGGCTATGTGCGCGGCGAAACCTTCCTGCATCCTGGCCTCGGCGTGTCGTTCTCGGTGCCCAACGGCTTCATCATCGACAATTCGGCAGCGGCGGTGACGGCGACCGGCCCGGGCGACATGGCGATCCGCTTCGACGGTGTTTCGATCGACAAGGGCCGCTCGCTGACCGACTACATCCGCAGCGGTTGGGTTGCCGGCCTCGACGACAGCAGCGTGCGCCAGGAGACGATCAACGGCAACGAAGCGGCGACCGCGCATGCCGGCGCCGATGGCTGGCAATTCGATATTGCGGTGATCCGCGCCGGCGGCCAGGTCTACCGCTTGCTGACCGCGGCACCTTCGGCCAGCACTTCGCTGAGCACGGTGGCGCGCTCGGTCAGCGGCTCGTTCCGTATCCTGAGTGCTGCCGAGAAGGCGGCGTTGAAGCCGCTGCGTATCCGCATCGTCACGGTGCAGCCCGGCCAGACAATGGGCTCCCTGGCCGCACAGATGGTCGGCGTCGACCGCAAGCTGGATTTGTTCAGGGTGCTCAATGCGCTGTCACCGGGTGCCGCCGTCTCGGCCGGCGACAAGGTCAAGATCGTCACGGACAAATAGCAGCCGACGCGATTTTCAGGCTGCGAGAAATTCCGGATTCTGCTTCACCAGCGCCGCCTTGAGTTTTTCCATGGCGCGCGCCTCGATCTGGCGGACACGTTCCTTGGAGATGCCGAGCGTCTCGCCGAGTGCTTCGAGCGTCGCGCCCTCGTCGCTCAGCCGGCGCTCCTCGATAATCCTGAGTTCTCGCGCATTGAGCGCGCCGAGCGCCGTCTTCAGCCAGACAGAGCGGCGTTCGACATCGATCGTGTCGCCGACGACCTCGTCGGGCAGCGGATCATCCGAAACCAGGAACTCCATCCGCTCGGTTGCGCCCGCATCGTCGGCAAGCGGCGTGTTGAGCGAGCTGTCGGGTGCCGAAAGGCGGGAATCCATCATCGCCACATCGGCCTCGGAAACCCCGAGAGCCGCCGACACTTCGCGGTAGAGCGTGGCATTCGACGTCTGCTCGGCGCCGTTTGCCAGGCGGGCGCGCAGGCGCCTCAGGTTGAAGAACAGCGCCTTTTGCGCCGAACTGGTGCCGCCGCGCACGATCGACCAGTTGCGCAGGATATAATCCTGCATCGACGCGCGGATCCACCAGGTCGCATAGGTCGAGAACCGCACCTCGCGCTCCGGCTCGAAACGGGCCGCGGCCTCCAGCAGTCCGACATGGCCTTCCTGGATCAGGTCGCCCAGCGGAAGGCCGTAGTGGCGGAACCGCGACGCCATGGAAATGACCAGCCGCATATGCGCGACGGTGATGCAGTGCAGCGCGTGCTGGTCATTGTTTTCCTTCCAGCGCAGCGCCAGGAGATGCTCTTCGTCACGTTCCAGATAAGGGGCTTTCATCGCCGCGCGAACCATGGTCCGTCCTGCACTGTCTTGCATCATGCCGCGCTCCTGCTTCAGGCGTTGCGGTGCGATCGAATCGTGAGTTGGCGCCGATGGTTGAAATGGCGGCGCCGCGCCCTACAACAGCCAAGAACGTGCCATGCGGGGGAATGTTCCCCCGGACTGTCATGTCGATTGCGCTGTTTCCAGGCGATTCGCCACCGGCCTTGACTCAGCCGGATGGCGCCGGGAGATGCTGGTTGAGAATGGGATTTCAAGGGCGCGAGATTTTTGAAATTTAGTTTCTTATTCTGGCATCGCGCATCTGTCATTTTCCGGCACTCGCAATGACGCCGGACATCGGCCAAGGACGGGATCACAGAAAAATGACATGGCTCAAATCGCTCATCATCGCCGGAACGCTGCAGGTTCTGGCCATCGCCGCCAGTCATGCCGGCGCCAATCTCGACCAGATCAAGCAGTCCGGCGTCTTCAAGGTCGGCACGGAAGGAACCTATGCGCCCTTCACTTATCATGATGCTTCCGGCGCGCTGGTCGGCTTCGACGTCGAGATCGCGCGGGCCATCGCCGAGCGCCTCGGCGTCAAGGCCCAGTTCCTCGAAGGCAAATGGGACGGACTGATCGCCGGTCTCGACGCCAACCGCTACGATGCCGTCATCAACGAAGTCGGCATCACCGAGGCGCGCAAGGCCAAATATGATTTCTCCGATCCTTACATCGCCTCCAAGGCGGTGCTGATCGTGCGCGGCGACAACACCGACATCAAGAGTTTCGCCGACCTCAAGGGCAAGAAGGCGGCGCAGTCGCTGACCTCGAATTTCGGCAAGCTGGCTGAAACCAACGGCGCCGAGCTCGTCGGCACCGACGGCTTCGACCAGTCGATCCAGCTGCTTCTCACCGGCCGCGCCGACGCCACCATCAACGACAGCCTGTCCTTCCTCGACTTCAAGAAGCACAAGCCCGACGCCAATGTGAAGATTGCCGCGCAGGAAGAAAACGCCGACTATTCCGGCGTCATCGTGCGCAAGGGCGATCCGGAACTGGTGGCCGCCATCAATAAGGCGCTGGCCGACATCAAGGCCGACGGCACCTACCAGAAGATCGCCGACACCTATTTCGGCCAGGACGTTTCGAAGTAAAACGGCTTTTCTCGTGTGGGCCGAATGCCGGCCCGCGTCGTTCATGTCGCGGCGAGCTGTCTTTGACGGCCCGCCGCTTTCGCGTGATATGAGCGACGGCAATCTGGCAAGGAGGAGCCTTCGTGCCGCACTGGCTGCAATTGATGCTGGAATCCCTGCCTACGCTGCTGTGGGCTGCACTGATCTTCACCGTGCCGTTGACGCTGCTGTCGTTTGCATTCGGTCTTGTCCTCGGCCTGGTCGTGGCGCTTGTCCGCCTGTTCGGTCCCAAACCGCTGGTCGCCGTGGTTCGCTTCTACGTCTGGATCTTCCGCGGCACGCCGCTTCTCGTGCAACTGTTCCTTATCTTCTATGGCCTGCCATCGGTCGGCATCCTGCTCGACGCCTTTCCGGCAGCACTGATCGGCTTCACCTTGAACATCGGTGCCTATTCGTCGGAAATCATCCGCGCCGTCATCGGTTCGGTGCCCAAGGGCCAGTGGGAGGCAGCCTATTCGATCGGCATGACCTGGGCCCAGGCAATGCGGCGCACCATTCTCCCACAGGCAGGGCGCGTCGCCGTGCCGCCGCTGTCCAACACCTTCATCTCGCTGGTCAAGGACACTTCGCTCGCCGCCGCCATCACCGTGCCGGAGATGTTCCAGGCAGCGCAGCGCATCGTCGCCACCACCTATGAGCCGCTGATCCTCTATGTCGAGGCAGCGGCCCTCTATCTGGTCATGAGCTCCGTGCTGTCGGCCTTGCAAGCGCGGCTGGAAACAAGGCTGAACCGCTATGGCGGCTTCCTGGAGGCGCGCGCATGATCGGCCTCACCAACATTGAAAAGCGTTTCGGCGACAATTTGGTGCTGAAGGGTGTGACCGTCACCATCGAGGAAGGCAGCGTCACGGCGCTCGTCGGACCATCGGGCGGCGGGAAAAGCACGCTTTTGCGCTGCATCAACCTGCTCGAGCTGCCGACTTCAGGCACTGTGCGGATCGGCGACGATGCACTCGAATTCCACCCCGGCGGCAGGGTCTCGACCAGGGATATCCAGCGGCTGCGGCTGCAGACCGGCATGGTGTTCCAGAATTTCCAGCTGTTTCCGCATCGCACCGCGATCGAGAACATCATGGAGGGGCTGGTGACGGTGCTGAAATGGCCCAAGGAAAGGGCGCGCGAACGGGCGCTGGCTCTGCTCGAAAAGGTCGGCATGACGCACAAGGCCGATGCCTGGCCGGCGACGCTGTCGGGCGGCCAGCAGCAGCGTGTGGCGATTGCCCGGGCGCTGGCGCCTTCGCCGAAAGTCCTGCTCTGCGACGAGCCGACCTCGGCACTCGATCCGGAACTGGTGCAGGAGGTGGTCGATGTGCTCAGCCAGCTCGCCAGCGAGGGCACCACCATGGTGATGGCGACGCATGATCTGCGGCTCGCCTCCAAGATCGCGCGGGAAGTGGTGTTCCTCGATGGCGGCAACATCGTCGAACAAGGGCCGGCCGCGGTGCTGTTCAGCAACCCGGAGCGCCAGCGGACTAAGCGGTTCATCGCGACGCTGAAGCAGGAGGCGGAAAGGGAGGGCGGTGGCGAGAGCTAAAGCGCGTCGCGTTTGACCGGCCTCATGCGACGCGCTTTAGGCTGTTGTTTTTACGCATGTCGTTATCGCAAAACCGCTGCACACTTTTGCGCGACATGCATTAGAATGACCATCGCCGGTCAGCCAAAAACAAAAAACCCGGCGCGAGGCCGGGTTTTTTAATTTCCAGGGCGAAAAAGCTCAGGCAGCTTCTTCCTGCTCGGCTTCCTCGTTATCGGCCTTAGCGCCGCGCTTCGGGCCCTTGTTGAGGTTGACCTCGATGAGGCGCACCGCTTCGGTCTCCGACATGCGGTTGACGGCCGCGATCTCGCGGGCCATGCGGTCGAGCGCCGCCTCGTAGAGCTGACGCTCGGAATAGGACTGCTCCGGCTGGTTGTCGGCGCGGTAGAGGTCGCGCACCACTTCCGAGATCGAAATCAGATCGCCGGAGTTGATCTTGGCATCATATTCCTGGGCGCGGCGCGACCACATGGTGCGCTTGACGCGGGCGCGGCCCTGCACGACCTTCAGCGCGCGCTCGACATAATCCTCTTCCGACAGCTTGCGCATGCCGATCGAGGTCGCCTTGGCGACTGGCACCTTGAGGCGCATCTTGTCCTTCTGGAAGTCGATGACGAACAGTTCCAGCTTGTGGCCTGCAACTTCCTGCTCGTCGATCGAGACGATCTGGCCGACACCATGCGCCGGATAGACGATGTACTCCCCGGTCTTGAAACCGTGGCGCGCTGCGGTGGACTTCTTCTGCGGGGTGATCGTTGCCATTACGCCCTGAACTCCTTGTTGTGGTACCGGCATCGTGCCGGCCCGAACTCGTGCGACCGGGGTGACCGGTCGTTAGCCACACAACGATGAACTCACCGGAAAGGCTAGGACCGGCAAATCGCAACATTTGCGACCGCCTGCCCCAGATCGCTCTGGTCCGGATTGAGAAATTCACCTTTCAGTGATTTGGGGCGTTTGCGCCATAAATCGACGTTGTGTCACCGGCATGTTGAGCTGATGTAACACAAAAAGTCGGAAGAATCAAGGTTTTGCTGCACGCGCGAAGGCCATGCGCCATCGCCGTCTGTCAAGGCAGTTAATGTATCACGTCTGTTACGCGGCGTCAGGCGGCCGCAATCGGCAGTCTTGTCAATCGCCTTCGCCGGGCTCCGGGGAGAAATATTTCTCGAATTTGCCAGCTTCGCCATCGAAGTTTTTAGCGTCAACCGGCGGCTCCTTCTTGGCGGTGATGTTGGGCCATTTCTCGGCATATTCGGTGTTGATCTGCAGCCATTTGTCGAGGCCCGATTCGGTGTCGGGCTTGATCGCGTCGGCCGGGCATTCCGGTTCGCAGACGCCGCAATCGATGCACTCGTCCGGGTGGATGACGAGCATGTTCTCACCTTCGTAGAAACAGTCGACCGGACAGACCTCGATGCAGTCCATGTATTTGCATTTTATGCAATTGTCGGTCACGACATAGGTCATTGGTCGGCTCCGGGGCGTCCCATTTTGTTGGGCCTTTTTGGTGAGGTAATGCCTTTGTCCGCTGGTGGCAAGGGCAGCCCTTGCCAGCAATGCCGGGGTTTCCGGAATGGAATTCCAGAGAGCCGGCAAAGCGGAAGTTTGACCTTGCTCAATCGTCGCCGAGCAGATGGTCGGTCTGGCGGCGTTCCTTCTTCGTCGGGCGGCCGCTGCCGGCCTCGCGCAACGGAGGCATGGCATCCGGAAGCGCCGCGCCCTTGGGCACCGGAGGCGGCGACATGTCCTCGTAGAGCAGGCGGGCTTCTTCGGCCGGCCCGCGCCGTGCACCGGTGCCAAGGACCTTCCAGACGAAGATCCGCCGCTCGAGCGTGATGGTCAAAACGTCTCCCGGCCGGACCGTATCGGAGGCCTGCGCTGCTTTGTCGCGATTGATGCGGACGCGTCCGGCGACCACCAGCTTGGCTGCCAGCGATCGTGATTTCACCGCGCGCGAGAAGAACAGCCATTTGTCGATGCGCTGGCGGGCATCAGTGACCATCGGACGAGCAGCTTACTTCTTCAACTGGTCGCGCAATGCGGCGAGCTTGGCGAAGGGGGAGTCCGGGTCGAAGCGGACCGGGCGTTCCTCACGCGGCTTCGGCTGGAAGGCGGGCTTTCCGCCCGGCGCGCCGCCTTTGCCGTCCTGCCGGCCAGCCTTCCAGTCGGGCCGGTTTTCACGCCGGTCGGGGCGTTCGCCCTGCGGCTTGCCGGAGCGCTGCTCTCCCGCCTCGCCTTGCGGCTTGGGCTTGAATTTGCTGCGGTCGAAGCGCGGCTTGCCGGCGCCGTCACGCTGATCGTGGCGCCCTTGACGGGCGGGCCGGTCGCCCGGCGTTCCTGTCGGTTGCCCGTCTGCATCTACAACCGGCGCATCGTTGCGGCCCTCGCGTGCGGCCTGGCCGTTACGCGCGCGATTGTCCCGATGATTGTCCCGGGGACGATTATCTTGCTGGCGATGACGCGGGCGCTGGTCGAAGCGACCCTGCCGCCACAACAGGATAGGTTTTGGCTCCTCGGTCTCTGGAGCGGGCTCGCCGGTGACGGCTTCCGCCGTCGCCGCAGGTTCGGCCGGCGATGTTTCCATGGTTTCGAAAACCGGCGGCTCTGCCGGTGTCGTAGCCTCAGATTCCGCCCCAAGTTCCGCCTTTGGCTCAGCCGCTGGTTCAGCAGCCGCTTCGGCGGCGGGCTGGGTCTCTTGCGTGACTTCTTCTGGAGCTGCCGGCTGGTCTTCCGCGACAGCCTCTGCCGCCGTTTCGGTTACGGCTTCGGCCGCAGCCTCCGCAACAGGGGCCGCATCCGACACGGGCTCGGAAGGCTCCGCCGGTGGCTCTGCCGCGGCAGCTGCTTCCGCTATCCTCGCCTGCTCGGCCCGCGCAGCCTCGTCCGCGGCCTGCTTTGCAGCGGCGGCTTCACGTGCGGCATTGTCTTGTGCTTCGAGCCGCGCCTTGACCTCGGCCGCCGGTTTGGCATCGGCGCGATAGCCTAGGCCCTTCAGGATCTCTTCCATGTCGTCGGCGGTGGCGCCGAGGATAGACATCATCGGCGGCGTCACCATGAAAGACTGACCGTCATAGGCGCCGTCGGGGCGGGGCCCGAGGCCCGGCTTCCAGTTGGTCGCCGGCCGGATCAGGTCGGCCAGCCGTTCAAGAATATCGACGCGTACAGCACGCCGGCCAAGATTGCGGTAGCCGGCAAGCTTGTAGAAAGTCTTGTCGAAGGTCGGATCGATGACCACCGAGGTGCGGCCGGAGGCCAGCGCGTGAACGACATCGCCGAAGCCGGGCTTGTCCTTGCCGTCGTTCCTCAGCGCCCACAGCAGCATTATCAACCCGGCCGGCGCCGGCTTGATCAGCGCCGGCACGAAGACGTGGTAGGCGCCGAAGCGCACGCCGAGACGGCGAAGCGCCGCGCGGCCTTCCTGGTCGAGGGACTTCATCTCGTCGGCGATGTCGCGACGGTTGATGAGGCCGAAATGCTCGACGAGCTGGAAAGCAATGCCGCGGCCGATGCCGGTGATCTGCTCCGCATTCTTGAGGTCGACCAGCGGCTTCAGCAGGGATTCGATCTGGAAATTGACGAAGCGCTCGGCGCGCGCGGCAACCTTGTCGCGGGCCGGACCGGTGAGTTGCTCGTCGGCCAGCAGGACGAGACGCGGCTTCAAAGCGTCTTCGCCGGCGACCAGCGTGCCGATCGGCGCGCCGATCCAGCGCAGCGTGCCATCCGAACCCAGGGCGATGTCGCCATTGGCCGAGGCACCGAAGCGCTCGGCCCGCGCCTCGAACTCGGCGGCAAGCGCCTTCTGCGCCGCCGCCCGCACCGCCTTGGCATCCTCGCCGCCGGCGCTCTGGTCGGCAGTGAAACGGAAACCCTGCAACTCGCCGACGTGGTGGCCTTCGACGAGGACGGTTCCGGTTGGGCTGATTTCGGCTTCAGGCATCGTGTTTTCTCTAAGGCGCCGCATGAGGACGGAAGTCCTGCGGTCTACAAAACGTTTCGTCAACCGCTCATGCAGCGCATCCGACAATCTGTCTTCGATTTCGCGCGTCTTTTCCTGCCAGTGTGCCCGATCGGCCAGCCAGCCGGGCCGGTTCGAAACGAAGGTCCATGTGCGGATCTGGGCAATCCTGTGCGACAGCGTGTCGATGTCGCCTTCGGTGGTGTCGGCACGGCGCACCTGCTCGGCCATATAGTTCTCGTCGACATGGCCATGCTTGGCAAGGTCCATGTAGATAGAAGCAATCAAGTCGGCGTGCTGGGCCGGCGCGATCTTCCTGTAGTCGGGTAGCGCGCAGGCTTCCCAAAGCAGCGCCACGCGCCTGGCATCGGTGGTGAGTGCCCGGATGTCCTCGTCGCGCGACAGATGCTCGAGCGCCTGCGCGTCTACTGCCGGCAGTGCGCGCGTCAGACCTTCGACCGGAGCATTGGTCTCGATCGAGCGCTTCAGCGCATCGAGGTTGGCGAAATCGAAGTGCGCGGTGCGCCACTGCAGCACTTTCACCGGGTCGAAATCATGCGCCTCGATCTTCTTGACCAGTTCCTCATCCAGCGGATCGACCTGGCCGGTGACGCCGAAGGTGCCGTCGCGCAAATGCCGGCCGGCACGGCCGGCAATCTGGCCGAGCTCGGCCGAGGTCAGGTTGCGGTACTGGTAGCCATCGAATTTGCGGTTCTGGGCGAAGGCGACGTGATCGAGGTCGAGGTTGAGGCCCATGCCGATGGCGTCGGTGGCGATGAGGTAGTCGACGTCGCCCGACTGGAACAGCGCCACCTGGGCGTTGCGAGTGCGCGGGCTTAGCGCGCCGAGCACGACGGCGGCACCGCCCTGCTGGCGGCGGATCAGCTCGGCTATGGCATAGACCTCGTCCGCCGAGAAGGCGACGATCGCGGTGCGCCGCGGCAGGCGGGTCAGCTTCTTCGAGCCGACATAGGCAAGATGCGACAGGCGTGGCCGTGTCACTACCGACACGCCCCGCAGCAGGCGCTGCAGGATGCCGTGCATGGTGGCGGCGCCGAGCAGCAGCGTCTCCTGGCGGCCGCGCAGATGCAGGATGCGATCGGTGAAGATGTGGCCGCGTTCGAGATCGCCGGCGAGCTGGACCTCGTCGATGGCAACGAAGGCGGCATCGGTCTCGCGCGGCATGGCTTCCACCGTGCAGACCGAGTATTTCGCGCCCGCCGGCTGGATCTTTTCCTCGCCGGTGATGAGCGCCACCTTGTGAGCGCCGACCTTCTCGCAGACGCGCGTATAGACCTCGCGGGCGAGCAGCCTGAGCGGCAGGCCGATGACGCCGCTTTCATGCGCCACCATCCGTTCGATGGCGAGATGGGTCTTGCCGGTGTTGGTCGGGCCGAGCACGGCCGTCACGTCTCGACCCGACAGGATCAGCGGTTCAGTGTGTTTCGGATGGATGTTCATCGGCCTGGAAATAAGGCTCTCTGCCTCGCATTGTCGGGAGCGCGCCCATATTGGCCGCGTATGACAGGCGACACATAGGGATTTCGGGCGCGAAGCGAAAGCGGAATGTGCCGAGGCAGGCCGATTGGTTCGTTCGAAGCCGCAAATCTGTTCCCGATTAACAGTTGGAACGAGTCTGGAACGAATCAGCGACGAATCACAGACTCGCGCTGATTCAGGTTTTGTTCACGGCTACATCTGGGTTTTCTGCCGGCGAGTCTCACCACATGCTGAATCACAGAAACTGGCCCGATTCATGCAGGTAGCATCCAGGCGAGCACCTCCGTTAACCTTTGCCGGTGAATGATCGTGGCCGGCCAATCCGCTTCGTCCAACATTGTGAAATTATTGATGTTTCTTAATGCGCCTTAATCATTTCAATGGTGTTTTCAGCACTCGCCGTTAACATTCCGCTCAAAGCCGGAACGAATCGGCGACGAATCAGCGATAGGCAAAGTTTCTCGATTTGTTCACCGCAACATGTTGTGTCGTGAACAGCTTTTCCACCGAGAATCCACAGGCAGTGAGACGGCTTTTGCACAGGCTGCGCGGCGGCCATTAACCTTTGCGTGCCGGATTGGGGCAGCGTGCCGCACCGCGATCGTTCAACGGGAAGGCTGCTATGGAAACGGGCCGTTTTGCGGCCCGTTTCGTCCAGCGCGTATCTGTCTCAACGTAAAGATAAAGTTATCAGCTAATATACTGCCCGCCATTGGCGGATATGGTCGAGCCGGTGATGAAACCGGCATCGTCGGAAGCGAGGAAGACGACGCAGCGCGCGATCTCCTCCGGCTCGCCGAGGCGGCCGACCGGGATCTGCGGGATGACGCGCTCGTTGAGCACCTTCTCGTCCATTGCCTTGACCATTTCGGTGGCGATATAGCCGGGGCAGATCACATTGACGGTGATGCCGGCGCGCGCACCTTCCTGGGCCAGCGCCTTGGTGAAGCCGATGTCGCCGGCCTTCGAGGCCGAATAATTGACCTGGCCGACCTGGCCTTTCTGGCCGTTGATCGAGGAGATGGTGATGACGCGGCCGAACTTGCGGTCGCGCATGCCGCCCCACAGCGGATGCGTCATGTTGAAGACGCCGGAAAGATTGGTGTCGAGGACCTCTTTCCACTGCTCGCGCGTCATCTTGTGGAACATCGCATCGCGGGTGATGCCGGCATTGTTGACCAGCACCGAGACGGGACCGAGTTCGGCCTCGATCTGTTTGACGCCGGCGGCGCACGCCTCATAGTCGGCGACCGACCATTTGTAGACCGGGATACCGGTCATTGCGTTGAATTTCTGCGCCGCGTCGTCATTGCCGGCATAGTTTGCGGCAACCGAATAGCCGGCGCTTTTCAAGGCGATCGAGATCGCCGCACCGATGCCGCGCGACCCACCTGTAACGATTGCGACCTTTGTCATAATGCTCCCTCCCAGAGTGAATGGTGAATAGTGAATAGTGAATGGTCGCGAAAGCCCTCTGGTCTTCCATTCACCATTCACTATTTTCCATTCACCCGATTGCTTCCACGCACATGGCGACGCCCATGCCGCCGCCGATGCACAGCGTGGCAAGGCCTTTTTTCGCACCGCGACGGCGCATCTCGTAGACCAGCGTGTTGAAGACGCGGGCGCCCGACGCGCCGACCGGATGGCCGATGGCGATGGCACCGCCATTGACGTTGACGATCGACGGGTCCCAGCCCATGTCCTTGTTGACGGCGCAGGCCTGCGCGGCGAAGGCCTCGTTGGCTTCGACCAAATCGAGGTCGCCGACCGACCAGCCGGCCTTGGCCAGCGCCTTGCGCGAGGAGGGAATCGGTCCCGTCCCCATAATCTGCGGGTCGACGCCGGCAGTCGCCCAGGAAACGATGCGCACCAGCGGCGTGATGCCGCGCCTTGCGGCTTCCGCTTCGGTCATCAGCACCACGGCGGCGGCGCCGTCATTGATGCCGGAAGCATTGGCTGCGGTTACCGTGCCGTCCTTGTCGAAGGCGGGCTTGAGCTTGGTCATGGCGTCGATCGTCGCGCCGTGGCGGATGTATTCATCCTGGTCGACTACCGTGTCGCCCTTCCTGCCCTTGACTGTGAAGGCAACGATCTCGTCGTTGAATTTTCCGGCTCTCTGCGCAGCCTCGGCCTTGTTTTGGGAAGCCAGTGCGAACTGGTCCTGGTCGTCGCGGGTGATTTGGAACTGGCGGGCGACGTTCTCCGCGGTGTTGCCCATATGATAGCCATAGAAGGCATCGGTCAGGCCGTCCTTGATCATGGTATCGATCAGCTTGAAATCGCCCATCTTGACGCCACCGCGCAGATGCTGTGCATGTGGAGCCATCGACATCGATTCTTGGCCGCCGGCAACGATGATTTTTGCATCGCCCTGTGCGATCTGCTGCATGCCGAGCGCGATGGCGCGCAGGCCGGAGCCGCAAAGCTGGTTTAGGCTCCAGGAGGTCGCCTCCTGCGGCACGCCGGCGGCCATAGCCGCCTGCCGCGCCGGGTTCTGCCCTTGAGCTGCGGTCAGGATCTGGCCGAGAATGACCTCGTCCACCTCCTTGCCGTCGACACCGGCACGAACAAGCGCTTCCTTGACAGCGACGGCACCCAGTTCATGAGCCGGCGTGTTGGCGAAGGCGCCGTTGAAGGAGCCGACGGGCGTGCGCGCCGCACTGGCGACAACGATGGCGTTGGAAGCGGACATGTTCTTCTCCATACTTTCGGGGAGCGATTTCGGGTGCGGTCGGGGACTTTTCTTGCCCTTTCCACAACCCGAGTCAAATCCGAAATGGGCAGGGCGTTCCTCCGCGGCAAGCGGGCCGCGCGTCGCTGCGATGACGGCTCATCCGTGCTGCGCAGCATAAAATGTTCCCGCACTGCACAAACTGCTTGGATTCATGACGCTTTTGCGCATATCCTTTAAAAAGGCGTAATCGTTACCGGCGGCTTACTTAAGCTGGCCGGTGTCCGGGGAGGATGCAGATGGCCGCAAAAGACGAACCTATTGTTATCAAGAAATATGCCAATCGCCGTCTCTACAATACGGGCACCAGCACCTATGTGACGCTTGAGGATCTCGCTGAAATGGTCAAAAAAGGCGAGGAGTTTACTGTCCAGGACGCCAAGACCGGTGACGACATCACGCATCCGGTTTTGACCCAGATCATCTTCGAGCTGGAGAACAAGGACGGGCAGAACATGCTGCCGATCCCGTTCCTGCGCCAGCTCATCGCCTATTACGGCGACCAGATGCAGATGATCGTGCCGAGCTTTCTCGAGCAGTCGATGCTGGCCTTCTCGAAGGAGCAGGAACGCTTTCGCGAGCAGATGAAAGATGCCCTCGGCAAGTCGCCGATGGACATGATGAAGATCGCCACGCCGATCAAGGTGCTGGAGGAGCAGACGCGGCGCAACATGGAAATGTTCCAGAACGCCATGCGGCTGTTCACGCCGTTCCCGCCTGCGGGCTCTGCGCCGGCAGCAGCGCCGGCCGAACCGGCCAGGAAAGAAACACCGGAAAAACCCGACGACCTTCAGGAGCTGAAGGAGCAAATCGCCGCGATGCAGCGCAAGCTCGACACGATGTCGTGATTGCCGGGGCGAGGCGCCGCGTCGAACCTTCCCTCAGGTGCGGCTGAGACTTCGCACACAGCGCGGCTAGAGCTGCTCCGGCAGCGGTCCCTGGTAGCGGGCGCGCGGCCGGATCAGGCCGTTGCTTGTCACCTGCTCCACGGCATGCGCGGCCCAGCCGATGCTGCGGCCGAGTGCAAACAAGCGGAACGGCGAGTCGGACGGCAAGCGGAGGCTGCGCGTCAGCGCGGCCAAGGCGAAATCGACGTTCGGGCGCATGCCCGTTGCTGCAAAGGCCGCATCGCAAAGCCGTAGCAGCCCATCGTCGACATCGACGGCGGCCAGCAACGGCTCCGCACGCGGATCGCCTTCGGGATAAAGCGGATGGCCAAATCCGGGCAGCGGCCTGTCGTGACCGAGCCAGCGTCCGATAGCCGCATCCGGCCCCAATCTCTGCGCATCCTCCGCGAGCATCATGACTGCCTCCGCGGCGCCGCCATGGCGCGGACCGGAGAGCGTGGCGAGGCCGGCAAGCAGGCAGGCCGAAACAGGTGCACCGGTGGACGCGGCGACCCGCGCGGCGAAGGTCGATGCGTTCAGTTCGTGATCGGCCAACAGCACCAGCGAGCGGCGAATCAGGTCTGCGCCAGCAGCATCGAGGGACCAGCCCTGCGCCAGTCTTTCGTGCACGGCACCGGTTCCGCGAACCGCGCCGAGCGCCTGAGCCAGAGCGGCGATGGCGCCGGCCGCATCTTGGTTGAGCGAAGCCGCCCTGCGGCCGAGCGAAGGCCGGCCCTTCGCCGCCAACGCGGCCAATTCCGCGAAGGCAGCCGGCCGGCCAGTTGCGCCGTTGCCATGGCGGCTCGCCGACACGAACGACACTGCTGCGTCAGATGCCCAAAGCAGGCTTGCCGTCTGCTCCAGCGTGGCAGTCTCGCAGAGAGCAACCGCATCCTGGCCGCGATAGACGAGGCGGCCGTGCAAAACGGTCGAGATCGTGGTGGCGATTGCCGGCTCACCCCAGGCAATTGCGCTTTCGGCGATTGCCTGGGGATTTCGGCCGCGCGCCCGGCGGCTCGCCAGCGCCGCGATATCGTCGGCGCGATACTGGCTGCGGCGTGGGTCGGACCGATCCGGCCGCATGCCGATGCGCCCGCGGCTGACATAGGCATAGAGTGTCTGCGCGCGCACCTTGAGGCGCTCCAGGGCTTCTTCCCGCGTCAGCCACTCCGTCATGTCAGCCTTGGCATGTTGATTCAGTTGATCAAGATTGATGGTCTAGTCGCCGACCCTTATCTACGACACGGAAATGGTCAAGGAGAAACCGATGGCGAATGGGCTCGATGATGTGGTGGCGGCGGAAACCGTGCTCTCCGATGTCGACGGCCTTGGCGGCCGCCTGACCATCCGCGGCCATTCGCTGCCGGAACTGGCAGGCCGCTGGAAATACGCCGACGTGGTTCGGCTGCTGTTCGACGGCTTTTTCGACGATCTTCCCGGCGACAAGGAGCTGGCGAACGCGATCGGTCGAGCGCGCAGCGAAGTGTTCGAGCAAATCGAGCCCTTGCCGCCGTTTCTCGCGTCCCTCGACATCTACAGCGCGATGCGCGCCGGCATTGCCCTGCTGGCGGACGGCGACAAATTGCCGGACGCGCTCCGGCTGGTTGCAGCACCTGCCGTGCTGACGCCGGCCTTGCTGCGCTTTCAGCGCGGCGAAAGCCCAATTGCGCCCGATCCCAAGGCCGATCATGCCACCGACATGCTGCGGATGCTGACCGGCGCTGCGGCCTCGCCGGCGTTGGCGAAGGCGCTCGATACCTATCTCGTGACGGTCTGCGACCATGGTCTCAACGCTTCGACCTTCGCAACGCGTGTTGTCGCCTCGACGCAGGCCGGACTCACTTCGGCGGTGCTGGCCGGGCTCGGAGCGCTCAAAGGGCCGCTGCATGGCGGCGCCCCTGGTCCGGTGATCGAGATGCTGGATGCGATAGAGGCGCATGGCGACGCTAGCGGCTGGCTGCGCGACGAGATCGCGCGCGGCCAGCGCATCATGGGCTTCGGGCATCGCATCTACCGCGTGCGCGATCCGCGTGCCGACGTGCTGAAAGCCGTCGTGCGCCAGCTTGGCGCCGAGGGCGAAGCCGGCCACCGGCTGGCCTTTGCCGAAAGCGTGGAGCAGGCGGCGCTCGAGGTGCTTCGGATCGCCAAGCCGTCGCGCTCGATCCAGACTAATGTCGAGTTCTTCACAGCGCTTCTGCTGGAAGCGGCGGGCTTTCCGAAAGAGGCGTTCACCAACGTCTTTGCCGCCGGGCGCGTCGCCGGCTGGATCGCCCACGCACGAGAGCAGCAGACGAGCGGACGGCTGATCCGGCCGCAGTCGCACTATATCGGGCCGGTGCCGGACCTCGTCGCCTGAGGATTTCCCCTCGCGGAACCGGCCGCCGCAGCCGCTTGGCTGGCAGCGCCCCTCTTCTGGACGAGGGCGCGGATGTATGCTCATGACAAAAAATTTCATGTCATTGCTCCACACATCCGCTGTTCTTGGGTGACAGAGAACCTATATGCTGCAGTGCAGCATGGTTCCATGTGAGCCCATCTCAAAAGGAATAAGCCGCCTTGATCGCCAGAAAAACCGCCATCGTCACCGGTTCCACCTCGGGCATCGGCCTAGCCATTGCCCACGCGCTCGCGGCCGAAGGCTGCAACATCGTCGTCAATTCCTTTTCCGACACCGCCGATGACCACGCCATCGCCGACGCGATCGCGAAGCACCACAAGGTGAAGACCGCCTACGTCAAGGCCGACATGTCGAAGCCGGCCGAGTGCCGGGCTTTGGTCGTGAAGGCAGCCGAGACATTCGGCTCGGTCGACATCCTGGTCAACAATGCCGGCATCCAGCATGTCGCGCCGGTGGAGAGCTTCCCGATCGAGAAGTGGGATGCGATCATCGCCATCAACCTATCGTCGGCTTTCCACACCATCGCCGCCGCCATCCCGCTGATGAAACAGACCGGTGGCGGCCGGATCGTCAACGTCGCCTCGGCCCACGGGCTGGTCGCCTCGCCGTTCAAGTCGGCCTATGTCTCGGCCAAGCACGGCATTATGGGCCTGACCAAGACGGTCGCCCTGGAGCTGGCGCGCGACAAGATCACCTGCAATGCCATTTGTCCCGGCTATGTGCTGACGCCGCTGGTCGAGGCGCAGATCCCCGACCAAATGAAGGCCAACAAGATGGACCGCGAGACTGTGGTCCGCGAGGTCATGCTCGAAAAGCAGCCGACCAAGGAGTTCGTCACCGTCGAGCAGGTTGCGGCGGCCGCGGTGTTCCTGTGCTCGGATGCGGCAGCGCAGATCAACGGCACACACATCTCTGTCGACGGCGGCTGGGCCGCTCAGTGAGCCATCCAGCGGTCGAGGGCCACGCCATGACGAAAAACGGCAAGGCGGAGGAGCCAAAGAAGATAAACGTCGCGCTGCAAGGCGGCGGCTCGCACGGGGCGTTTTCCTGGGGCGTGCTCGATCGGCTGCTGGAGGACGGGCGCCTCGATATAACGGCGGTTTCGGGCACCAGCGCCGGCGCCATGAATGCCGTGGCGCTGGCCGACGGTTTCGTCCGCGGCGGCGTCGAGGGCGCACGGCGGAAGCTCGACGATTTCTGGCGTGCGGTGGCCGCAAAGGGCCGCTTCAGCCCGGTGCAGCGCATGCCTTGGGACGTCGCCTGGGGCAATTGGTCGATCGAGAACACGCCCGGCTATTTCCTGTTCGATACGATGTCGCGGGTATTTTCGCCCTATGTCGCTAATCCGCTCGCCATCAATCCGCTGCGCGACGTGGTCGAACGTGAGATCGATTTCGACAATGTGCGCGCCTGCAAGTCGATGGAACTGTTCATTTCCGCGACCAATGTCGAGACCGGTCAGCTGCGTGTCTTCTCGGACGGCGAGATCGACCTCGACACGGTGATGGCGTCGGCCTGCCTGCCGCAATTGTTCCGCGCCGTCGAGATCAAGGGCGTACCCTATTGGGACGGCGGCTATGGCGGCAACCCGGCACTGTTCCCGTTCTTCAAGACGGCGGCCACCGAGGACGTGCTTTTGGTCCAGATCAATCCGGTGGTCCGCGAGGGGACGCCAAAGAGCGCCAATGAAATCCAGAACCGCATCGACGAGATCACCTTCAATGCCGGGCTGTTGCGGGAATTCCGCTCGATCGCCTTCGTCAAGGAACTGATCGCCGCCGGCCGGTTGCCGCACGGCGAATATCGCGACATCCGCATGCATCGCATCGATGCCGACGAGGCGTTCAAGGATCTGTCGGCATCGTCCAAGGTCAATGCCGAATGGGCGTTTCTTGTCTATCTGCGCGACCTCGGCCGCACCGCAGCCAGTGATTGGCTGGAAGAAAATTACGACGCCGTCGGCAAGCGGCCGACGATCGATCTGTCCGGCGAGCTCGACGACGGCTTGAAGCCGGTGCGCGGGCCGGCGCCGGGCCGGCGGGTCAAGGAGTTTCTGGCGGCGCGCAAGCAGCCCGAGGCCGCCCGCCGTCCGGCCTAGCTGCTTCGCAAAGCAGATGGCATTCGCAATCTGTTCAATCATCCTGACACTTGCTGCCATGCCGCTATTTTTGGCGATCGAGAGCCGATGCAGCAACCGCATCTTTGCGGGCAAAGCAACAATCCATCAACTTTTCTGACTATATTGCGATGCAACTTTGAGGTAGAAGCGCGCTTCGCCGATCACGGCAATTTGAATACGGCCTCGCGCGCACCCATATCGGCGACGCGCCCCAATTAGAAGATGCGGCCTGGCCGAACCCCGCGCACTGGAAAAATGACGATGCCGAAATTCAGGTTTCACAAGCTTGCAGCCATTGTTGTGCTCATCGGGTTCGCCGGCTGGATGGCGACAGGCGAGTTCTCTTCCGTCGGTAGCGCGTCCGCCGATAACAAGCCCAAGGCAGGAGAGGTCGAGCAGCCCAAGGCAGCCGACGCAGGCAAGCCCCAATCTGCAAAACCGGGGGCTGCTAAACCGGGGGCTGCCGAAGCAGAGCAGCCCAAGGCGCCCTTGCGCACGGTCGCGGTCATAACCCCGCCGCGGCGCACCTATGCACGCGCTATCCGCATTTCCGGACTGACCGAAGCCGACAAGCGCGCCGTCCTGGCGACACGCGTCGCCGGCGTCATCGACAAGCTGCCGGTCAAGCAGGGTCAGCACGTCAAGACCGGCGACCTCATCCTAATGCTTGCCGCCGAGGAAAAAATCTCGGCGGTCGACAACGCCAAGCAGCTTGTCGTGCAACGTGAGGCCGAGCTCGCTGCGGCCCTGCGGCTGATGAAAACCGGCAATCTGCCCAAGCTGCAGCTCGACACGGCCCGCTCCAACCTGACGCTGGCCAAGTCGCAACTGGACGCCGTGCAAGCCGAGCTCGACCGCAACGAGGTTAAGGCGCCGTTCGACGGTGTCATCGACCGGGTGCCGGTGGAGCTTGGCAGTTCCGTGATGCAGGGCGGCGAGGTGGCAACCATTCTCAAGCTCGATCCGGTGATCGCCCGCGCCGAAGTCAGCGAACGCGATCTCGGCTATCTGAAGATCGGTGACGAAGCCAATGTGCGCCTGGTCAGCGGCCAGACCGTCAAGGGCACGGTGCGCTACATCAGCCGGGATGCATCTTCGGCAACCCGTACCTTCCGCGTCGAAGTCGCTATCCCCAATGCCGATGGTTCCGTACCGGCCGGCATGACGGCAGAAATCGCGCTCAGCGCCCAGCCGACCGACGCCGTGATGCTGCCGCGATCGGTGGTGACGCTCGGCGACAAGGGCGACCTCGGCATCCGCGCCGTCGACAAGGACAACAAGGTCGTGTTCTTCCCGATCGACCTGGTCGACGACACGCCAACCGGCCTGGTGCTCGGCGGCATTGCGGCAGACGCCCGCATCATCGTCGCCGGCCAGGAGCTGGTTAAGGAAGGCGAAGTGGTCAAGCCGGTCGAAGCCGACCAGGCGACCATTCAAAAGCTGTTGGGCGAAGCGACGGCCGGGACGCAGTAATCATGGACATCGTCAAACTTGCAATCAGCAATGCCCGGCTGACCATTTCGGTCCTGATCTTTCTCATCCTTGCGGGTGCGGTCGCCTACCAGTCGACGCCGAAAGAAGCGGAACCCGACGTTCCGATTCCGATGATGTATGTCAGCCTGATCTACCAGGGCATCTCGCCGGAAGACTCCGAACGCCTCCTGCTGCGGCCGATGGAAGCCAAGCTGAAGAGCCTGAAGGGCCTCAAGGAGATGCGGTCGGCCGCCTTCCAGGGCGGCGGTTATGTGCTGGTCGAATTCCAGCCACAGACCGATCTCGCCACCGCGTTGCAGGACACGCGCAGCAAGGTGCAGGACGGCAAGGCCGACCTGCCGCAAGCGGCTGAGGAGCCCGTGGTCTCCGAGGTCAACATCTCCGAATTTCCCGTCCTGGTCGTGACGCTATCGGGCGAGGTGCCCGAGCGCGTGCTGACGGCAGCGGCGCGCGAGCTGCGCGACCGCATCGAGGAAGTGCCCGGCGTGCTTGAGGGCTCGCTGCAGGGTGCGCGCGACGACCTCGTCGAAGTGGTCATCGATCCGATGAAACTGTCGTCCTACGGGCTGCAGCTCGACCAGTTGATCGGTGCGGTCGGCGCTTCCAACAGTCTTGTCGCCGCCGGCAACATCGAAGGATCCGAGGGCAAATACGCGGTCAAGGTCCCCTCGCTTATCGAGACACCAGAGGATGTGGCGGCGCTTCCGGTCGTCGCCGGCCCCAATGCGGTGGTGCAGGCCAAGGACATTGCCACCATCCGCTCCACATTCAAGGACGCCGAGACGGTCACCCGCCTCGACGGCAAGCCGGCGATCGCCATCGAGGTGAAGAAGCGCATCGGCTCCAACCTGATCGATACGATTGGCAAGGTCAGGGAGGTGTCCGACGCCTTCATCAAGACCATGCCGGAGGGCATGCACGTCACCTACACGCAAGACAAGTCCGTCTTCGTGAACCAGTTGCTCGGCGACCTGCAGAACCACGTGATGATCGCCGTCATCCTGGTGTTCATCGTCATTCTCTACGCGCTGTCTGGCCGTGCCTCGCTGTTGATCGGATTGGCCATCCCCTCGTCCTTCCTGATCGGCATCCTGTTGCTGGCAATGATGGGCTACACGATCAACATGATCGTGCTGTTCAGCCTCATCCTGGCGGTCGGCATGCTGGTCGACGACGCCATCATCGTCACCGAATTCGCCGAGCGACGCATGAGCGAGGGCATGCCGAAGGAGCAAGCGTTCGCGCTTGCCGCCAAGCGCATGGCCGGCCCGGTCATCGCGGCGACGATGACGCGCATTGCCGCCTTCTCGCCGCTGTTGTTCTGGCCGGGCATTATCGGCGACTTCATGAAATACATGCCGATCACGCTGATCGTGACGCTCTCGGCCTCGATGCTCTATGCGCTGGTCTTCGCGCCGACGCTGGGCGCGATATTTGCCAAGGCGCCGGCCCATCACCCCGACGACAATCGCGACGGCTGGTACATGGCCGTGGTCAAGCAGGCGGTGCATTATCCCATCACCGTGCTTGTCCTCACTGTGGCGCTGTTGTTCGGCGTCGGCTACGCCTATTCGAAATTCGGCGCCGGCGTCGAATTCTTCCCGAATGTCGAGCCTGACTACGGCCTGCTCTATGTCCACGCCCGCGGCAATCTTTCGCTTGCCGAAATGGACGCGGCCACCAAGACCGCGGAAAATCGGCTGCTCGGTTGGCCGGGCGTGAAGTCTGTCTATACCCGTGTCGGCAAGACGCAGGGCGGCGGCCAGGATGTTCCGGAAGACGTGGTTGGCGTGATCCAGTACGAATTCGTCGACTGGCGCGAGCGTAAATCGGCGAACTCAATCCTGGACGAACTGCGCGGCGTTATGGCCGGCATTCCCGGTGTCGACGTCGAGGTTCGCGTGCCGGAAGCCGGCCCGCCTACCGGCAAGCCGATCCAGATCAGGCTTTCGGCCGTAGATCCGAAGGGCCTTGACGACAAGGCCCGCGCGGTCGCCGCGCGCATTGCCAAGGTGCCCGGCGTCATCGATATTTCCGACGGTCTGGCGCCGCCCGGCGTCGACTGGGCGCTTGAAGTCGATCGCGCCAAGGCGGCGCAGTACGGCATCAGCCCAACCGCGGTCGGGACGGTCGTGCAATTGGTGACCAACGGGCTGAAGCTCAGCGAATACCGGCCCGCCGGCGCCGACGATGCCGTCGACATCAGACTGCGCCTGCCCGAGGATCGGCGCACGCTGTCGACGCTCGACGAGCTGCGGGTGCAGACCGCGCAAGGCTCGGTGCCGATCTCGAATTTCGTCGTGCGCAAGCCAGAGCCGACGGTCGGTATCCTCAACCGCATCGACGGTGCGCGAACGGTGGTCGTCCAGGCCAACGTCGCTGCCGGCGCCCAGGTGGCTGCCGTCCAGCAAGAGGTCACCAAGGCCGTGTCCGAGATGGATCTCGGCAGCGGCATACGCTGGAAGCTCGCAGGCTCGAACGAGGACAGCGCGGAGGCCAGCGCCTTCCTCAGCAAGGCTTTCGGCGCAGCGATCTTCCTGATCTTCCTCGTGCTTCTGGCGCAGTTCAACAAATTCACCAGCGTCTGGCTGGTGCTGTCGTGCGTGGTCATGGCGACGATCGGCGTCTTCCTCGGGCTGCTGCTGACGGGAGAGGCATTCGGCATCGTCATGTCGGGCATCGGTGTCATCGCGCTGGCCGGCGTGGTGGTCAACAACAACATCGTGCTGATCGACACCTATGACCGGTTGCGCGAAGAGGGCTGGGACAAATACGAAGCCGTTCTGCAGACCTGCCGCGAACGTGCCCGCCCGGTGGTGCTGACGGCGGTGTCGGCGATCCTCGGCGTGCTGCCGATCGCTTTCGGCCTCGGCCTCGAAATCTTCCATCACGAGACGACGATCAACGCGCCGTCGACGCAATGGTGGATATCGCTGTCCTCGGCGATCGTTTTCGGCCTGTCCTTCGCCACCGTGCTGACGCTGGTGGTGACGCCGTCGATGCTGATGGTATTCACTCGCGCCAAGATCAAACCCGGTGCGCGTCGGGGCTGGTTCAGCCGCCTGTTCGGGCGTCGCAAGCCCGAGATCACCTCGGAGGGCCTGGAGGCCGATCTGGGCACCGAACCGGCGATCGCCTTCCCGAAGGCCGCCGAATAAATCGACGTCCCCAATCAAGCAAAGGCCGCCCGGGAACAATGGGCGGCCTTCTGCATTGTTCCGTCATTGCAACCTCAAAGCGAGGATTTTCTGATGACGATCAGCACCATTCTCATCATTATTCTTATTCTTATTCTGATCGGCGCGGTTCCGGCATGGCCGCATTCGCGGTCCTGGGGTTACGGACCATCCGGCATCGTCGGCGTCATTCTGATCGTTGTCCTGGTACTGCTGTTGATGGGCCGGATCTGACCGCAATCATTGGTCGTGACAAGCGGCGGATGACCATCTGGCCATCCGCTTTTTTTGGTTTGTTGTTAGGCAACTTTTTGCGTCGTCTTAAGCGTGGCGATGCCGATATCCTCGAGCGCTTCCGACACTGCATCTTCCAGCGGCGTGTGCGGGATCGTACCGATAACGCTTTCCAGCCTGCCTGAAACCAGCCGGTGCGGCTCGAAGCGGAGATAGGACATCGAAACGATCTCGCGCCACATCGCCACGAACGGGCTGCCGGCGCGCAGCACCCACCACGGCATCGACGTCAGCTTCAGCGTGCGTCCGAGCGCCTTCTCCGCGGCCGCCTTGATGTCCAGATCGGTCACCGCATGGCCAGGAAAGTTCAGCGCCTCGTAGGAGCCGAGCTTGTCGAGATTGTCAGCCAGCCCGACGAAGGCCTTGGCCAAGTCGGGCAGATAGGCCCATTCATGCACGAGATCGACCGGCCCTGGGGCGGTATAGACGCCCTTGGTCATCTTGGTGGCAACAACCAGATCGAACCACGATCCGCTGCCGGTGCCACCGAAGAAATCACCGGCGCGCAGCAGGATCGTGCGCACCCGACCCGCGTCGACCTCGCGGCGAAACAGATCTTCCATGGCGACGCGGATGCGGCCCTTTTCCGTCGTCGGGCGAAACGGCGTGTCTTCGGCGATCACCGCCGGCATCGGCGAGCCGTAATTGTAGACGGTGCCCGGGAAGAGATGCAGTGCGCCATTCGCCCGGCAGGCAGCCATCACATTCTCGGCCATCGGCAGGCATTTGCTCCAGTCGGTGTAGAGTGGGTTCAGGCCGTTGAAAATGATATCAATGCCGTCGGTGGCGCGGATCAGCGCATCGCGGTCGAGCGCGTCGCCGGCGATCGCCGTGGCGCCTTCGAGCTCCGCCGGCACTTTGCCGCTGCGGGTGACAGCGCGGACGTCGTAGCCGGCATCGATGAAGACCTTGGCCACCGTGCGGCCCAGCCGGCCGTTGGCACCGAGAATTGCGATCTTGGTCATTGTTCGTCTCCTTGTTGCGTTACGACGCCAATGTGATCTCTTCGCTAACGAATGGAAATTGACTTAAGCTGGCGATCTGATATTCAATTTTGAATGGATATCGACTGGAATCTGATCAAGAGTTTCGTCACGGTGGCGGAGACCGGCAGCCTGTCGGCGGCCGCACGAAAACTTGCCGCAAGCCAGCCGACGCTCGGCCGCCACATCGCCGAGCTGGAACAGGCGCTCGGCGTCACCCTGTTCCGGCGCGGGCGGCGTGGCTATGCGCTCACGGAAGCAGGCAGCACGCTCTTTGAACGGGGTCGCGCGGTGAGCGAGCAGGCGAGCGCCTTTTCGCTGCTGGCGCTGGGATCGGTCGAGGCGATAGAGGGTACGGTGCGCATTGCCGCCAGCGAAGTGGTGGCGGCCTATGTGCTGCCGGAAATCACAGCGAGGCTTGGTTTCGAGGAGCCGGGCATCGAGGTCGAGATCGTCGCCTCGAACCAGGTCGAGAATCTGCTGCGTCGCGACGCCGATATCGCCATTCGCATGGTCAAGCCGGCGCAGAATGAACTGGTCGCGCGCAAGGTGACCGACATTCCGCTCCGCGCCTGCGCGGCAAAATCCTATCTGGACCGGCGTGGCCGTCCGCGCGAGGCCCGCGATCTTGCCGGCCACGATCTGGTCGGCTTCGACCGCAGCGATGAGATCATTCGCGGCTTTGCCCAGTTCGGCGTCCCGCTCGCCCGCAATGCCTTCCGCTTCAGGACCGATAATCAGATCGTGCTGTGGGAGGCGCTACGGGCGGGAAACGGCATCGGCTTTGGCCAGGAGCCGCTGGCCGATCGCGATGCACTGCTGGAAACAGTGCTGCCGGGGCTCGCGCTGCCGACGCTGCCGGTGTGGCTCGCCATGCATCGCGACGTCCGCACCAGCGTGCGCATCCGCCGCGTGGCGGATTTCCTCCACGAAGAGCTCAAGCGCTATTCGGCCGGTGCGGGCTCGGCAGCGAATTCGGCGCGGTGAGCGAGCCCGGCCATCAACAGCACGACGACCAGCAGCCCGGACAGAGCGACGAAGATCGGACCGAAGCTCGAGTGCTCGGCGATGAAGCCGATCGCCGAGGGGGCGACCAGAATGCCTGAGTAACCCATTGTGGTGACGACGCTCATGCCGGTGCCGGACGCCATGCCCTCCTGGTTGCCGCCGGCCGAAAAGATGATCGGCACCATGTTGGCAATGCCGAGGCCGCAAAAGGCAAAGGCGGCAATGGCCAGCCAAGGCGAGGGAGCCAGCCCGGCCACCAGCATGCCGGCACCAGCGGCAAGGGCCGAGGCGCGCAACGTCGTAACGGCACCGAAACGGTTGCGGACGCCATCGCCGAGAAAGCGCATGATGGCCATGACTCCGGAAAAGGCGGCATAGGCCAGGCCTGCGATGGCAAGATCGGCGCCGAGCTCCTGCCTGAGATACAGCGCCGCCCAGTCGAGTACCGCACCTTCGGAGATCATCGTCAGCAGCGCCATCAGCCCAACCAGATAGACCAGCGGGTTTGCCGGCAGCGCGAATTTGTGGTGCTCGGCGACTGGGTGCTTGTCCTCGTCGATCAGGTAGCGGATCGCTACGGCGATGACGGCAAAGGCAAGAGCCGTCACCACTGTCGCATGGGCGAGGTGACCGTAGTTCTGGATGGCGAAACCGCCCAAAGCGCCGCCAGCGAAACCGCCAAGGCTCCAGAAGCCGTGCGAGGACGACATGATGGCACGGGACAGCCGCCGTTCGACTGCCACTGCGTTGGCATTCATGGCGACGTCCATGCCGCCGATCGAACCGCCGAAGATGAACATGGCGACGGCCGCAAGGGGCACGTTGGGGGCCAGAGCCACAACCAAAAGGCCGAAGCTGCCGGCAAGTCCGAACCAGCGCAGCACGCTGCGCGAGCCATGCTTCGAGATCAGATGGCCGCACCAGGTCATGGCGGTGACGGCGCCGGCGCCGAACAACAGGATCAACAGGCCGAGCGTGAACTTGCTGATGTCCAGCCGGGTCAGAAACACTGGGATCTGCGGCGCCCAGCTGCCGGTCAGGAAGCCGTTGGCGAGGAAGATGCCTGCCACGGCCCAGCGTCCACGAATCGCGGTCTGCATGATTTTCTGCGCGTCCATCGGGTAGAATCCGGTCCGGAAATGGCTTTGCGCGGCAAATTAGATCGATTCAATCTGCAGTCAAGCGCTCGCGGCCGAAAGTGTTTGGACCAAGCCGCGCGACTAGGCGCCGTCATGGAATTTGCGTTGCCAGGGATCGGCGGACCAGCTCTGCAATCCACTCCGAAGCCCTACGGCTCGGGATAGGCCGTGCCGTCCTTGTGCACAAACCGGCCATCGGCGTTGCTGCTCATCATGTCGATGTCTGAGCAGGTGGTGACGTCGGCGGGCGAGCGCGAACCGACTTCGAGATAAACCGCCATCGCAGCCGATTTGTTGATCATGTGATGGCGTTTCCGGTGCCTTTCGGAAAGGCCGCGCAATCGCCGGCGCGCAGCACCGTCTGGCCGGCATCTTCGACAAGCGCCAGTTCGCCTTCGAGCACATAGACGAATTTGTCTTCGTGCGAATGCCAGTGGCGCTGGCTCGACCAATTGCCCGGCGGCATGAGATTGATGCCGAAATCGGTGAGCCCGCCGGCGTTGCCCAGCCGCTGCCGCACGCGTTCGGCACAAGGCGCATCGAATGGCGGCAGATAGGACGAGCCTCTGCGCTCGGGCACGGCGCCGATGTCGATCTTAGGCATGCCAGTCCTCCCATTTGGGTGGCAAAAACATTCGTGACGGTGGTCCGGCGCGATTGGTCGACCTAATGGTCTCTGGGGCGTCTTGCCTCGAACTCGGCCTTCTTGGCGTCAGAGGCCTCGATCTGGTTCAGTGCCTGCCACTCGGAATAGGGCATGCCGTAGATGATCTCGCGCGACTGCTCCTTGCTGAGTTCGACACCTTCGGCTTCGGCGGCATCGCGGTACCAGTTGGACAGGCAGTTGCGGCAGAAGCCGGCGAGGTTCATCAGGTCAATGTTCTGCACGTCGGAACGCTCGCGCAGATGCGCGACCAGCCGGCGGAAGGCAGCGGCTTCGAGATCGCGCTTTTGCTCGTCGCTGAGTTCGGTCATGTCTTGTTGGCCTCCCTTGGGTCTCCATCATACCGGCTCGGTGCGCGAGCCGAATATTTTCACCGCATGTATATCGGCACGTCCATCTATCGCGTCAACGATCGGCGCCAGCCGTTCGGCCCAGGCGAGAGCACCCTTCCGGTCGGCGATCAGGTCCTGGCGGATCTCGATCAGCGCATGGGCAAAGCCGTTGACGATGGCGTGCCTGAACATGGTATCGCCGCGCAGTGCGCCGTCATAGGGTTCGTTATCGCCGACGAGGAGGCTCTTGTCCTCGGAGAGCATGTCGATCAGCGGCCGCGCCACGCGATCGTCGAGGTCCCATAGTATGCCGACGTGCCACGGCCGCACGAAGCCCTGCATGGTCGGCGTGAAGGAATGCACCGAAAAGATGAGGGGTGCCTGCGCGGACGCTTGCGCCACTGAGGCGATCATGGCGCCGACGGCATCATGATAGGGGCGGTAAAAGCGGTCCAGCCGCCGTTCGCGCTCCTCCGGCGCGATGGGGTAATTTCCCGGGATGACGGTGCCGTCATAGAGTTGGCGAATTAGCGTCGGATCGTCCTCGCCGCGATTGGGGTCGATCAGCAGTCGCGAAAAATTGGCAAGCACCGCCGGAACGCCGAGCAGACTTGCGAGTTCGCGGGTTAAAGTCTCGACGCCGATGTCGTAGGCGATGTGGCGGTCGAACTCCGCCGCCGGCAGGCCGAGGCTGCCATACTCCTCCGGCAGGTCGCGGCGGGCGTGATCGGCCAGAAGCACCATGCCGCGCTTGCGGTCGCCTTCGACGATGTCGAACGGCGCGAAAACTGTGGATCGGGTCATTGGCGGGAAAGGTCTGTTCGCTGGCTTCCGGGGAGGGTGGTATCGTCATTCCACGAAGAGGACGCTTGCGCAATGCCGTTGTTTGGCCACGGTTTCTGCCAAAAAACTGACCAGGGGCGACCGCAAGCGCGTCAGAGCCTTTCTAAATCGATTGGATTGGACAGATCGGCGCGTTGACATGCGTCCGGACTTTTCCGAAAAGGGGCGTTGAGAGATGCAAATGTGGTTCTTGAGGGGTTTCGGGATGGGTTTCGCCGGCAGGCTGCGCGTGCGCTGCGCCTTGGCCATGCCGCTCCTGATACCGGCCATGGGCCTTTTCGCGGTGATTACGGCCTCGCCGGCACGCGCCGATTTCCGCGTTTGCAACGCGACGCAGAACCTGGTCGGCGTCGGCATCGGCTATCGCGCCAAGGCCGGCTGGATCACCGAAGGCTGGTGGCACATCGAAGGATCGAGCTGCAAGACGCTGATCGAGGGGCCGTTGTCATCAAGGTTTTACTATCTTTATGCAGAAGACGCCGAGCGCGGCGGACGCTGGGATGGCCCGATCAACATGTGCGTGGCCGAAAAAGAGTTCAAGATCGCCGGCGTTACCGATTGCGTCGCCCGGGGTTTTCAGCGCGCCGGATTCCAAGAATATGACACGGGCGAGCAGGCAAGCTGGATGGTCCAGCTGACTGACGAGCCCGCAACGGATGGCGCTCCAGCCGCCCCGGGAACAAACAGTCAATGAGACGCAGCCGCAAGGTCAAGATCCTCGCCACCATCGGTCCGGCCTCCTCGTCCGAGGAGATGCTGAAGAAGCTGTTCGAAGCCGGCGCCGACGTGTTCCGCATCAATATGAGCCACACCGATCATGAATTGATGCGGACGCTAGTCGGCCGCATTCGTGCCGTCGAGGAGACGGTCGGCCGGCCGATCGGCATTCTCGCCGACTTGCAAGGGCCAAAGCTGCGCGTCGGCAAGTTCGCCAACGGCAAAGAGGTGCTGACCGTCGGCCAGACCTTCACGCTCGACGACAATCCCGAGCCCGGCAATTCGACGAGGGTCTACCTGCCGCATCCCGAAATCCTGCGTTCGGTCGAGGCTGGTCATCGCCTGCTGATCGACGACGGCAAGCTCGAGCTCAAGGCAGTCAGCAGCAACGGCAAGGCGATCGTCTGCACCGTCGTCGCCGGCACGACCATTTCCGACAAGAAGGGCGTCAGCCTGCCAGACACCGACCTGCCGGTCGGCGCGCTGACGGAAAAGGACCGCCGGGATCTCGATGCGGTTCTCGCGACAGGCGTCGACTGGGTGGCGCTGTCCTTCGTGCAGCGGCCCGAGGACCTGGCCGAGGCGCGCAAGATCGCGCGCGGCCGGGCGCTGATCATGGCCAAGATCGAAAAGCCGCAGGCCGTCGCCCGGCTGGCCGAGATCATCGAGCTTTCGGATGCGCTGATGGTTGCCCGCGGCGATCTCGGCGTCGAGATGCCGCTCGAAGCCGTGCCCGGCATCCAGAAGCAGATCACCCGCGCCGCGCGCCGTGCCGGCAAGCCGGTGGTGGTCGCCACGCAGATGCTGGAATCGATGATCACCGCGCCGGTGCCGACCCGCGCCGAGGTGTCGGACGTGTCGATCGCCGTGTTCGAAGGCGCCGATGCGATCATGCTTTCGGCGGAGTCCGCCGCCGGCGCCTACCCGGTCGAAGCGGTGGCGATGATGGACCGGATCGCCACCAAGGTCGAAACCGACCCGACCTATGCCGGCATCATCAACGCGCAGCGCTCGGAACCGGAAGCAACCGGCGCCGACGCCATCTCGCTCGCCGCCCGCGAGATCGCCGAGACGCTGAAGCTGTCGGCGATCATAACCTACACCGCGTCCGGCACGACGGGTCTGCGCGCCGCGCGCGAGCGGCCGCAAGTGCCGATCGTGGCGCTGTCGCCGATCGTCAACACGGCGCGGCGGCTGTCGCTTTTGTGGGGCACGCATTGCGTCGTCTCGCCCGACGCCATCGATCTCGATGATATGGTCGACCGCGCCTGCCGCATCGCCTTCGACGAAGGTTTTGGCAAGCCGGGCGACCGCGTCATCATCACGGCCGGCGTGCCGCTGAGGACGCCGGGCTCGACCAATATGCTGCGCATCGCCTATGTCGGGTCGGACGTCGGCCGCTAGGCCAGCTCGTCGATATGGCTGTCAGGTCGGCGCCAGTTCAGCCTCCGGCGCTTTGAGATCGGCGCATTCGCCGGCATGGGCGTCGCCGGCAATCCGTGCTTCCACAGTTCTGGCTAGAGCGTGCAGGTCCACATCCCGTCCGGCCGCCTTCTCCATCGCACCGGCAACCAGATCGGGTGCGATCCAGTCCGGCTTGTGGCCGAGATTGCGGACCCAGACCAACTCGGCGCCGGGTATGTCGCGGGCGAGACCGGTCGAATGGATTGTCGCATAGACGACCTTGTCGCGATCGCCCGAGATAATCACGGTCGGCACCTCGATGTCGCGGTAGTGCGGAGCGGCGCCGAGGACGTAGCGATAGAGCCCGGCGACATCCCTGGCGTTCGACCGGAAAGCGCTGGGCCGCAACACCAGCGGGATGGAGGCCTCAGTGACATAGCCGTCCGGCACCTGGTTAGGGGAGAAGACGCATGCGGTGGCGGCGGCCATCCGAAGCATTCCCGCAGGATAGCTCAGCGTCTCGGAAAACAGCCGGCCGACAACCGGAATGGTGGTCAAATTGTAGTACCAGGCGGTGGCGCCGCCCGGCCAGGGATGGGTGGCGGGCGAGACGAAGACCAGGCCGAGCGTCCTGTCGGCGTGTTGCAGCGCAAAGGCGGTGGTTATCGCGCCGCCGAAGGAGTGGCCGACGATGATGGCTTTCTTGATGCCAAGATTGTTCATCAGCGCCGCGATGGTGTTTGCCTGCGCCTCCGGGGTGTCATTGCCGGATCCACGCCCAGACCGGCCAAGACCAGGCCGGTCGAAGAAAACCATCTCCGCACGGCCTTCGAGCAAGGGCCGCAGCGGCAGCATCTGGTCCCTGAGGTTGGCGCTGGCGCCGTGGAGGTTGAAAGTGCCCCAACTGAGGCGACCGCCATCACGGCTGCGGCTGCATAGCATTCTGAACCAACTGCCGAAGAGCGTGGTGCGGTAGCTCCGCACGCTGAAGACGACCGGCGGCAGGTCGGCATTTTCCGGCGCCGGAATGTGGACATAGTGGATACGGGCACCGTCGATATCGGCGAAGCCGCCGACCGACGGGTTGCGGCGCTCGATCAGCCAGGACCCGGCGCGGGTGACGCCGGCAAGAGTGAACACAAGCGCCATGAGCAAGGCGAGCGCGGCATAGATCAGGTTCATGGGGAGAGATACGGGCCCGAGGCGAAATTAGTTCACCGGTATAAAGGTAATTTCAGCCCGACGGAATTGCCCTGCCGGGCGGGGCGTCAGATGCCTTCACCGGCAAGCTCTTCGGAAAGTGCGGCGACCTGGTCCTGGGCGCTGCGCATCATCGGGTAGATGCCGAGAACGCGCTGCCAGGCCTCAAGCGCCGACTGCTTGTGGCCGGTTTCGGCCATGATCTGCGCCAAGCCCGAAAGTGCGCCGAAATGGCGTGGCTCGAGCTGCAGGGTGCGGTCGATGTCCGACATCGATTTTCCGTAGTTCTTCATCATGAAATGAACAGTGGCGCGGCGGTTCCAGCCTTCCGCATAGGTCGGCTGCAGGGTCACCACCTGGTCGAGGAAATCGAGCGCGACATCGAATTTCTGGTTTTCAATCGCCTTTTGCGACCATTGCATCATCAGGTCGATCGAGGCGCTGCCCGACTGGGACCACTCGCTCCCGATGCGCCCGGCGATGCGCTCGGCGGCCTTTTCATTGCGCTCGCGCTTGAGATCGGCAAACAGCTGATCGAGCCGGCCTTGTTTCGTCACAACAACCGGAGGTGCTGTCGGATCGTCGGCCCACGCCGGCAGCGAGACAGCGCTGGAAACGAAGAAAGCCGTGAAAAATGCAAAAAGAATCCGCATCGCGGGAATCTAGCCCCCGACGGCGGATCGTCAAACTGAATTTAGCGTGAAAGAGCCATCGTGCGAGCGGAGGCGCGCAGCCTCCGGTCGAAAACTCAACCCTGGCGCGCCTTGTAGCGCGGCGCGGTCTTGTTGATGATGTAGACGCGGCCCTTGCGACGAACCAGCTGGTTGTCGCGGTGACGCGCCTTCAACGCCTTGAGCGAATTCTTGATCTTCATGGTCTTGCCCGTCGGTCTGGGCCCGGTCACGGGCCGAATTATTAAGGCGCGCCCACAGACGCGCCTTTGAACTGTGCGTGGCTCATAGACGAGGAGCCTTGCCCGTGTCAACCGCAAGCGCGTTGCCTAAACGATACCGACCGTTTCGTATCATCAAATATCCGCCACTGGCGCCTTGCGGCATTGCGCGGGATTGAGCCGGCTGGAATGATGCGGTTGCCGCGAATTGGAGATCATCATGCGCCGAATTCTTCTGTCCGCCTGTCTGGCGGTGCTCGCGGCAGGCTCTCTTGCCCATGCGCAGGAATGCGACCGTAACGACGACAGCCAGCAGATGATGAACATCTGTGCCGACGCGGACTACAAGGCCGCCGACGCCAAGCTCAACAAGGCCTACCAGGAGCTCATCGGCGCAAGCGATGCAAAGGCCATGAAGCTGTTGCAGACGGCGCAGCGCGCGTGGATCGCCTTTCGCGACGCGGAATGCAGCTATTCCGCCGCGGACAGCGAAGGCGGCTCGATCTATCCGATGCTGGTATCGGAATGCTTGACGCGGCTAACCGACGACCGCACCAAGCAGCTCGCCGCCGATGCGACCTGCGCGGAAGGCGATGTGAGCTGCGCCAGCCCCGACGAGGACGAGAGCGATGTCCAGTAAGAGTAGGTTCTAGCTGCGGCGGCTCACGCGCGTAAAATGGCCCATCTTGCGGCCAGGCCGCGCCTCGGCCTTGCCATAGAGGTGCAACATAAGATCGGGCTCGGCGAGCAGTGCCGGAATGTGCCGGATATCATCGCCGATCAGGTTTTCCATGACGCAGTCGAACTGCCGTGCGGGATTTCCCAGCGGCAGCCCGGCGACGGCGCGGATGTGCTGCTCGAATTGCGAGATGGCGCAGGCGGCCTCCGTCCAGTGGCCGGAATTATGGACGCGCGGCGCGATCTCGTTGGCCAGCAGCGAACCGTCGGCAAGGACAAAGAACTCGACCCCGATGACGCCGACATAGTCGAGCGCTGCAAGTATCTCTGCCGCCGCGGTTTGAGCCGCAGCCGCCGTCTCGGACTTTACTCCGGCCGGCAGCGTCGAACTGTGAAGAACACCGTTTCGATGGACATTCCAGGCAGGGTCGTAGGCGGCGAGCGAGCCATCGATGCCGCGCGCGGCGATCACCGAAATCTCGCGCTCGAAGGCGACGAAGGATTCCAGGATCAGCGGCACGTTGCCCATCGCCTCGCAGGTGCCGGCAAAGCCGCCTGCTTCCATGTTGCGGAAGACACGCTGGCCCTTGCCGTCATAGCCCATGCGCCGCGTCTTCAATATCCCGCTGCCGTTGAACTTTTTCAGCGCAGCCGTCAGTTCGTCGTCATTGTCGACAGGACTGAAATCTGCGGTCGGTATGCCGATGCCGTTGAGGAATTTCTTTTCCGCCAGCCGGTCCTGCGCCACTTCCAGCGCGCGTGCCGGCGGATAGACCGGAACCGTGGCGGCAAGTGCCGCGGCGGCAGAAACCGGAACGTTCTCGAATTCATAAGTAACGACGGCACTGGCCGCAGCCAGCTCGCCGAGCGCGGCCGCGTCGTCATAGGCGGCGACGATCTGCCGGTTGGCGACCTGTGCCGCCGGGCAATCCGGCTGCGGCTCCAGCACGACGATGCGGTAGCCGAGGCGGGCCGCGGCCATCGCCAGCATGCGGCCGAGCTGGCCGCCGCCAATGATGCCGATGGTCGATCCGGAGGGCAGGCTCACGGCGTGTCCGTGGGCTCTGCGGCCACCTTGGCGGTCTGCGCGGCGCGCCAGCTATCCAGCCGGGCGGCAAGCTTTTCGTCGCTCAGCGCCAGCACCGCGGCGGCCAGAAGGGCGGCGTTGGCAGCGCCGGCCTTGCCGATGGCCAAAGTGCCGACCGGAATGCCGGCCGGCATCTGAACGATGGAAAGCAGCGAATCCTGGCCGGACAGCGTCTTCGATTCCACCGGCACGCCGAACACCGGCAGCGGCGTCATCGCCGCCGTCATGCCGGGCAGATGAGCTGCGCCGCCGGCGCCGGCGATGATCACCTTGTAGCCGGCCGCCTTGGCGCCCTTGGCGAAGTCATAGAGCCGGTCGGGAGTGCGGTGGGCCGAGACGATCAGCCGCTTGTGCGGAATGCCAAGCGCCTCCAGCGTCTCGGCGGCGTGGCGCATCGTCGCCCAGTCGGACTGGCTGCCCATGATGATGGCGACGTCGGCGCGGTGATCGTCCAAGCTTATGCTCCCCGGCGGCAAAGGCGCGCATTAGCGGAATTCGAGCGGAGCCGCAAGGATGGCCAGAGATGGCGAGCCGCCTATGCCGGTTCCTGTCGCACGCAAATGCATACGGCCGATCGTTTCACCGGGCGGCCGCCGTTCGAAAGCGATTGACGAAGTCGTCGAGTTCGGGCCGTTCCGTATCGGAAATCGCCCAGTAGGAAAAGGCGCTGTCGCTCCAGTGCACCAGCGAGAAGCGACCAGCCGAAAGATCGACCGGCACGGTCGTCGAACCTGTGTCCTCCGGAGCGGCGACGAGGGTGATCAGGTGCTCGCGGTGCCGGTAGACCAGCGCTGGCACCGGCCGGTCGGCGATCACCTCGACCCGGCCACCGAGCAATGTGAAACCGTCATTGGCAAGATCAGGCGCCGGGGGCGACAGGCCGACCCTGGCATCGAGCCAGGGTTTGACGGTATGCCGGTCGGAGGAGACGACGTCCACCGGGCTGGCGGCCAGCAGGCTGCGGCGATGGCCGCTCGCGACCGCGGCGGCAAAGCTGTCGGGCGCCCGGCTGAGCATCACCCATTGCGTCGCGCCGCTGGCCAGCACGGCGGTGACGACGATCGATGCCGCCAGCGCTCGCCAGTCGAACGCGCCAAAACGGCGCATTGCCCGGCGCGCCGGCAGCATCGGACCGTCGCGCGCGGGCGTCGACACCACTTTCGTTGTATCGGCTGTCCCGATAGCCGCAATGCGAGCCTTGAAATCGTCACGGACATCGGGCCTCGGCAGCCCGCCAACAGCGGTCTGCAGCGCTAAGGTGCGGGCATGCTCGGCGGCGAGCGCCGGATCGGCGGCGATGCGCCGCTCGACGGCCAATGCCGCCGCTGCGTCGAGTTCGCCATCGACCAAAGCGTGGATCATCAGCTTCATGCCCGCCGGGTCTTCGGGCAATCCATCGTTGTGCGCGCTCATGGCGCCCTCCCAAGTTGGGACATCAGCAGGCCGCGCGCTCTTGCTAGCCGCGACATCACCGTGCCCAGCGGCACGCCAAGCAGTGTCGCGATCTCGCGATAGCTGAGGCCGTTGATGTCGCGCAGCACCAAGGCCTCGCGAAATTGCTGCGGCAGCGCGGCGATTGCCGCCTCGAGTGCCGCCGTGTCGGCCTTGGCGATCAGGCTTGCCTCCGGACTGTTCGGGTCTGTCAGGGCGTTGTTGCGCATGGCCACATCTTCCAGATCATTGAGATCGCCGACAGCGACGACACTTCGCGGCCGGTTGCGCGCCAGCCAGGAATAAGAAGCGTTGCGCACGATCGCCAGCAACCATGCGCGGGCATTGCCGCCAGCATAGGTGGCCATGCCGGCATGCGCCTTCAGGCAGGCGTCCTGAACAACATCCTCGGCGTCGGCGGTGTTGCCGGTCAGCCAGCGGGCAAGCGAAAGCGCATCCGCGAGATGGGGCAGAACCACCTCGCGGAAGCGCTCGGCCGCGGCCTTGTCGTTCAACACCGTCGCATCGCCCGGCATCCCGGGCAGGACCTTCCGAACATCCTCACGGAGCGACGGTGATCCTGCCCTGCATGTGCGGGTGCAGCCCGCAGAAATAAGCATAGTCGCCCGCTTTGGTGAAGGTGAGGGCATATGTATCACCGGTGTCAAGCGCCTTGGAGCGAAACGAGCCATCGTTGGCGACCACCAGATGCGGGATGTCGTCATCGTTTTGGAAAGTCACGACGGTACCCGGCTTCACCGTCAGCACGGCCGGCGTGAAGGCGAAGTTCTCGATCTTGACCATTGGCTCGTCAGCGGCCTTCAGCGGCGCGGAAGCAATCGCCAGGATGGCAGCCAAACTGAATGCGACAGGAAATCCGACGAAGAGGCGGGTCGGGAAGCGGATCATCGCATTTCCTCTCAGGCCAGCGTGCTGTCGATGATGGCGAGGTCCTGCCCGCCTTGCTTAACCGTCACGCTACTGGTGCCGAGCAGACCGCGCAGCTGGCCGGCGGGCACGGTCATCGGCCCGGGTGAGGCGGCGGTGCCTGGCGCCGGTTGCGGGAAAGCGGTAGAACGCGCGGTGTGGAAGGTGACGTTGCCTTCGACCTTCTGCATGATCTGGTGGATATGGCCGTTGAGCACGGTCACCGAGCCGAAGCGCTTGAGCAGAGCCAAAGCCTGAGCCGCGTCGTCGGTGCCCCAGCCCCATTCGGGATAGACAGCCCACAGCGGGATGTGGGCAAAAACGACGATCGGCGTCGAGGCGCTGACCGCCTTCAGATCATCGACCAGCCATGCCAGCTGGTCAGCACCGAGATTGCCGAGCCCGCCGGCCTTCAGGTTGACGACGTTGACCAGCCCGATGAAATGGACGCCGTTCTGGTCGAACGAATACCAGCCGGCACCCTTGGTGCCCTTGCCGTAACGCTCGAGATAGGCCTGGCCGTTGCCGTCATCGATCAGGTCGTGCTCGCCCGGCACATAATGCACGTCGAAGCCTGCGCCGCCGATGATCTGGGCAGCGTTGTCGAACTGTGCGGCCTTCGACAGATGGGTGATGTCGCCTGTGTGGATCATGAAGGCGGGCTTTTGCGGCAGCGCCTGGATCTTGCCCATCGCCTCCTTCAGCGTATCAATGGCGTGCGGGTTGGCGGCCTTGTCGAAGCCGATGTGGCTGTCCGAGATCTGGAGGAAGGTGAAACCGGTGGCCATTGCCTCGGCGGCTTCCGCCGCGCCGAGCAGGCTGAGCGAAACCGGCACGCCGGCCGAAATCGTCCAAAGCACTCCCGTGCCGGCCCAGATCATGCATTCCAGTGCGTGACGGCGGCTGATGCCGTCAGCTTCATTGTCGTGGTGGTGGTTCATACCGGTCTCCTGCAACGCCGGGAATGGCGTATGCTTGGGAGACCAATGGGCGGGGTGGTTTATTCCCGCCCGAAGACAAAGCGGTCATTCACAGTGCCGTGATGGCGCAGTGGGGCGGTTGGCGAAGCCAGGCTCGAAAAGCACGGTTCGTCCATCGACTGGCTTCAGCGTTGTGACTAATCAGGCCAGCGCAAGGCGCCGGCGGACTGCTTGCGAACGGACTTCATTGCATTGGCGGGACGATCAGCTGCGCTCAACACCGCCCGCAGGCGTTCGGCGACGGTCTCCGCCTCGCCAGGGTGGAGATTGCACGGGTCGAGGAAGAAGTGGCCGCGCTCGACCTCGTGGTTGCGAACGATAATGGGGGGCGAACCCGCCGCCAGCGCAGAGGCAAGACCGGCGGCGGTGAACCTGCTTTCGGGCGCAACGAATATCTGCAGCCGGTCGAGAGGATTTCCGGTCGGATCGGGAATGATATGTGCTGCGATGCCCGGAAGGTCCTGCAATGCGGCTTGCCACAGCTGCAGTGCGGCTTCTTCCCGCTGGCGGATGCCGGCATGGTCTCGCCGCTCCCAGGCTTCCAGGGCCGCCATGGTGCCGGCAATGCTCTCCTTGCCGACCTTCATGGCGCGCGCAACGCCCCGGTTCTGGAGATAGGCGGCCCGCACCAGATCCTTGCGGCCCGCAATGATGCCGCTTGTCGGCCCTGAGAGAAATTTGTGTCCGCTGTAGACGACAATGTCGGCGCCGCGCGCCAGAAAGCCGCGCAAATCGTATTCCGAGGCGGCGTCGACGATCACTGGCACGCCCTTGGCGTGGCAGATCTCGCAGAACTCTTCGAGCGAGAGCATGCCGTATTGCACGGTATGATGCGCAACGACGTAGAGGGCTGCCGCCGTTCGGTCCCGGATCGCTTCGCCTACATGATAATCCTGAGTGACGCTGACCGTGCCGGCAGGCACTGCCTTGGCTCCGGCAAGCCGGATCGACTGGTCGATCGGCGCGCCATAATTGACGATGTGGCCAAGCTGAACGATGACCTCCGATTTGAGGCCCTCGGTGTCGTCCGGCAGCCGCTCGATGGCGAGAAGGTTGGTACCCGTCATCGCGCCGGCAATCGCCATGGTTATACCGCTGGCGCAGCATGCGGTGATGAAGCCGGCCTCGCCGCCGGTGAGGCGTGCAATCACCGTGCTTGCGGCGCGCTGCAGATCGTCCATCTCTACCCATTGCGAGGCCATTTCCGACATTGCGGCAATCGCTTCGGGGACAATGATTGAGGCGCCGAGCGCCGTCATCGTGCCGGAAACATTGATGATCGGACGAAGGCCGAGCCGTTCGCGGATTGTCGTGTTGGAACGGTCAGCGGCATAGGTCGTCATCTCTGTAGATCCTATTCATGGATTTCAGGCGGCGATCTCGACGACCGCCTCGATTTCAACTGTGATGTTGCCCGGCAGCGAGCCGACACCGATCGCCGAACGGGCGTGTCCGCCAATCCTATCAAAGACGGCGGCGAAAAGATCGGAACAGCCATCCACCACCTTGGGGTGCTCGCTGAATGTCGGCGTCGCATTGACAAAGCCAAGCAGCTTGACGACGCGCACGATGCGGCCGAGGTCGCCGGCCGCGGCATGCATGACGGCGAGCAGGTTCAGGCCGGTCAGACGGGCATGATCATAGGCCTCTTCCACGGAGATATCCTCGCCGACTTTGCCGGTGCAGAGCACACCATCGGCGCGCAACGGCCCCTGGCCGGAGAGGAAGACCAGCCGTCCGCTCTCGGCGTAGGTGACGAAGTTGGCGATGGGCTTCGGCGGCTCGGGCAGCGTCAGGCCCAATTCCGCGAGCCGGATGTAAGGCGTCATAAAAGCTCCTTGCGACAGCTTTCGCGGTCCGATGTCAAAAATGCGAGGCGCGAAATCGCGCCAGGAAGCTGCGAAGGCGTTCATTGTCGAACTCCGCAGCCAGAATCTCGGCGGGTGGTCCGACGGCACTGACGCCGCCATCCGCCATGAAAACGATGCGGCTCGATGCGTCGCGTGCAAAAGCCATTTCATGCGTGACCATCAGCATCGTCATGCCGTCTTCGGCGAGGCTGCGCACGACCTCGAGCACCTCGCCAACCAATTCGGGGTCGAGCGCCGAAGTTATCTCGTCGAGAAGCAGGATCTTCGGCTCCATCGCCACGGCGCGGGCGATGCCGACGCGCTGCTGCTGGCCGCCGGAAAGCTCGGCTGGCAGACTGTCGGCCTTGTGGGCGAGGCCGACCCGGCCGAGCCAGTGCTCGGCAATGGTGCGGGCCTCGGCATTGCTCTTGCCGCGCACCTTGCGCAAACCAAGCATGATATTGCCGGCCGCGGTCAGATGCGGAAACAGATTGAAGCTCTGGAACACCATTCCGGTCTCGGCTCGCATCGCCGCGAGGTCGCGCTCGCTGCGGCGCTGACGTGTTCCCGCCTCGCGGTAGCCGACCTCTTTGCCATCGATACGGATCGAGCCGTTATCATAGCTCTCCAGAAAGTTGACGCAGCGCAGCAGCGTGGTCTTGCCGCTGCCGGACGGCCCGATGATCGTCACCACCTCGCCGCGCGCCACCTTGAGGCTGACCGAGCGCAGGACCTCGACGGGACCGAAGGCTTTGGACACGTCGGAGACGTCGAGAAGCGCCGGATTTGCGTGGGCGGAGTTGGACATCTTGCTATTCCCGGATGAAGGAGAAACGCCGCTCCAGCCGGCGGCTGGCCAAGGAGAGGGCGTAGTTGACGGCGAAATAGACGAGCGCGCCGAGGATGTAGAGCGGCATCGCTTCGTAGGTGCGGCCGATAACCTGGTTGATTGCCTGCATCAGGTCGGTGATGCCGAGCAGCGAGACCAGCGCGCTGCCCTTCACCGCGTCGGTGACGCCGTTGATCCAGGGCGGCAGGAAACGCCTGAACGCCTGCGGAAAGATGACGTAGGCCAGCCGCTGGCGAAAGGTCAGCCCGATCGCCATCGCCGCTTCGGACTGACCCTTGGGGATCGAGCCGACGGCGCCGCGCAGATATTCGATGACCTGCGCCGTCTTGAACAGGGTAAGCGCGAGCACGGCCGCCCAAAAGGATTCCAGATGCAGCCCTACTGCCGGCAGGCCGTAGTAGACGAAGAAGATCAGCACCAGGATCGGAATGCCGCGTATGGTGTCGCTGAAGATGCGCACCACCCAGCGCAGCGGAGACGGACCATAGACGAGGCCGACGCCCATCAGCACGCCGGCGATGAGCGATAACACCACGACCAGCAGCGACACCCACAGCGTCAGGGCAAATCCTTGACCCAGGAAAGGCAAGGCATAGGCGATCTGGCCAATCATCCTAGTGCCCCGCCCTGAATCGGCGTTCGACCAACCGCAGCGCGAAAAGCAGCGCATAGCCGGTCAACAGGTACATCGCCGTCACCACCAGATAGACCTCGACGATGCGGAAGGTGTTGAAGTTGATCCACTGGGCGCCGTAGGTGAGCTCGGGCACCGAAATGACCGATGCCACGGACGTATCCTTGAAGAGCGATATGAATGTGTTGGAAAGCGCCGGCAGCGTTATGCGCAGCATCGTCGGCAAGCGCACATGGACCAGCCTTTGCCATGGCGTCAGGCCGATCGCCTTGCCGGCGTCGAGCTGGCCGCGCGGCACAGCTTCGAGCCCCGAGCGGAACACCTCGACCAGATAGGCGCCGCTATAGAGCGACAGCGTGGCAATGAATGAGGTTTGCGCGCTGTACGCGATGTCGACTACAGTCGGCAGGCCGTAGAAGACCAGGTAGACGAGCAGAATCAGCGGGACGTTGCGGATGAACTCGACATAGGCCGCGATGACGGTCCGAACCGCCCGCCCGGCCGACACGTACCAGACCGCCAGAAGCAGCCCGATGACGATGCCGATCGCGATCGAGATGACGGCCAGTTCGAGGCCGAGCAGGAGCCCGCCCCAGAGCTTATCGAAATGCCGCCAGATCAGGTTGAAGTTGAGGGTATAGCCCATGCGTCTCCCGCAATGCTGAGGGCTGCCGAGGAGAAGCAGGCGGAAGGGCGCTGCCCTTCCGCCTGCTTGCATCAGATGACCGGGAAGCCGGGATGGCGGGCCGGCGGCTCCTGTCCGAAATAATCCTTGAACGCCGCGTCATAAAGCGCCGTTTCATGGCCGAACATGGCGATGGTGAAGGTCTGGTTGACGAAGGTCAGCCAGTCGAGGTCGCCCTGCCGGAGTGCGGCACCATAAAGCATCGAGAACCAGCTCTTGCCGGCATCGAAGTATTTGTCCGGATTGCGCGAGGCGAGCCAGCGGACCGTTGACAGATCGACGGCGGCGGCGTCGACGCGCTTCGATTCCAGCGCCTGCAGCACGTTGGCCTGCGTGTCTATCTGCATTACCTGCGCCTCGGGCAGGACGATACGCACGTTTGCCTCGGCATCGACGTTCTGCAGGATGGAAATCCGGGTCGCCGAACCGGCGGCAAGCAGCTTGTCGAAGGTCTTGTTTTCGGCGTTCGGAAGGGTCAGCAAGGCGATGCCCTCGACGTAGTAGGGCCGGGAGAAGTGGATCAGCTGCGAGCGCTGGGCGGTCATGGTCATGAACTGTATGGTGATGTCGACCTTGTTGGTGGTCACGTTTGGAATGCGCTGAGCCGGATCCTGCATGACGAATTCGACCTTGGTCGGGTCGTCGAAAAGCCCCTTGGCAAGGATGCGCCCCATGGTGATGTCCATGCCGACCAGCTCGCCAGCGTCGTTCTCGAAGTGCCAAGGCGCGTTGGTGCTGCCGGTGCCGACGATCACCTTGCCGCGCTCGAGAACGGTGCGCAGCAGGCTGTCGGGCGCCGCCTGGGCTGCCGCTTTCTGAACATCGACCGCTGTTGCCGCGCTCATCACTCCGGCCGTTGCAAGCCCGGCCATTCCCAGTTTCAGAAATTCACGCCTTTTGGATGTGTCGTTCACGGCGACCTCCTTTCGTGTTGTGTTCCCCTTTGGACCAGCAGTGCATGCATCGATTGCAACTGACGTCATTGTCCCTTACAAGAGACGCCTGTACTCTGTACAAGACAGATTAACATCAGGAATCGATAATGCAAGATGGCAATGCCTTGGCCGCTCGACCGGATGTCGGTCTGGACGAAGACAAGAATTCGGGCTCTCGGGAGAAGGGTCTCAACCGGGTCCTCCAGATTTTGGAGTTTCTTCACGCGACCCAGCGCGCGATCGGCATTGGCGATCTTGCCAAAGGGGTGAATGCGCCGCGTTCGACGACCTATACGCTCGTGCGCTCGCTGGTCGACGCAGGCCTGCTGGAAATGGCCGGAGACGGCAATCGGGTCTATTTCGGAAAGAAGCTTTATCTCTACGGAATGGATTATGTACGGGGCAACGACCTGCTCAGGCGAGGGCGCCAGGAAGTCGACCATTTGTCGCGCGAGACCGGCGAGACCTCGGAACTGTGCATGCTGCAAAGCGGCCGTTACACCATCGTCCATTCAAGCCCGGGAACGAGGCCATTCCGGATCAGCTCGGCGACGGGGTTGCAGATACCGCTTCCCTGGACCGCTTCCGGAAGGCTGCTCCTCGCCGGCTTCGAAAGGGCAGCGATCGAAGACATGGTCTCCGAGGACGATCTCGTGCTGCCCGACGGCCGCCGGTTGCAGCTCGACGATTTCATAACCGATATCGCCGTCGCCAAGTCGGCGGGCTACTGCGTCACCTCCGGCCTCATCGATGCTTACACGAAATGCCTGGCCGCGCCGGTCTTTTCAGCACCGGGCAAGATCGAGGCGACGATGTGCCTGGTGGTTCCCATCGATACCTCGACCGAGAAGACCGATGATCTGATAGCACTGTTGCGCGACCGTGCCGCACGGCTTTCGATCGCGGCATAAGCCGCCTGATCAGAAGCCAGCGGCGGGTTCGTTCAAGCGATAATGTCTGGAATGATCTTGTCTTCCAGCGCCATCAGCCTGTCCTTCAGGAAAAGCTTCTTTTTCTTCATGCGCTGGATCTGCAGCGGGTCGCAATTCATGGCGATCATCGCATTGATGGCCGCGTCGAAATCGGCGTGTTCCTGCTTCAGTCGGGAATATTCGAGGCGGATATCTGCCTGTTCCTGATCGGACATTTTTACCGTCTGCACGTCTGCGGCGCCCAAACTATGGGCCTGATTGGGCGGGGCCAGCGTCTCTTGCACCGGCGCGCAGCCCATATCACATTTCATATTGTCGTGGAATGCTACCACGCAGCATTCGACATCGGCGCGCGATGGTGGCACACTGTCATTATGCCGTCACAGAAGCGAGCCTGCGGTGGACGTTGCCTTGACGGCTGCAATCGAGGAAACCATGAAAGGGAGAACCAATCATGTCTCTTGCATCCCATCTTGATGAGCTGCAGCGGAAACACGGCGATATCGAGCGCGAAATCGACGATGCGATGACCCATCCATCGGTCGACGACCTCGAAATCGTGAATCTCAAGCGGCGCAAGCTGGCACTCAAGGACGAGATTGAAAAACTGAAGGCGAAACCGACGACGCACTGAAGCCCTTCCAAGACTAGCCGCGCCGCCCGGCGCGATCTCTTTCCGGTGGCATATCTTTATGCTGCCGGAAACGGCTGTGGATTTGCGGCAAGCCGTCGTCTTGTCATTACCGATTTGCTAGGCCTGCGCGCCACTCGCCATTGACAAGCCATCTTTGCTCCTCCACCTCATGCCCGGACCTTCAAGATAAAGGCAGCCGGCATGACCGGATATTTTTCCTCACCCTTCCCGCGCCGCAGGTCGGTCGGTGTCGACGTCGGCGGCGTGATGGTCGGTGGCGGCGCGCCGGTCGTCGTCCAGTCGATGACCAACACCGACACGGCCGATGTCGACCAAACGATCGCGCAGGTGGCGGCGCTGCATCGCGCCGGCTCCGAGATCGTGCGCATCACCGTCGACCGCGACGAAAGTGCTGCCGCCGTGCCGGCCATCCGCGAGCGGCTGGAACGGCTAGGCATCGACGTGCCGCTCGTCGGCGATTTCCATTATATCGGCCACAAGCTCTTGGCCGATCATCCGGCCTGCGCCGAGGCCTTGGCCAAATACCGCATCAACCCGGGCAATGTCGGTTTCAAGGACAAGAAAGACCGGCAGTTCGCGGCGATCGTCGAGATGGCGATCAAATACGACAAACCGGTGCGCATCGGCGTCAATTGGGGCTCGCTCGACCAGGAGCTTCTGACCCGGCTGATGGACGACAACCAGGCCCAAGGCTTTCCGCTGACCGCGCAGGAGGTGACGCGCGAGGCAATCGTGCAGTCGGCGATCCTGTCGGCCGAAATGGCTGAAGAGATCGGCCTTGTCCGCGAAAAAATCATCCTGTCGGCCAAGGTCAGCGGCGTGCAGGATCTGATTGCCGTCTATACCGAACTTGCCACGCGTTCCAACCATGCGCTGCACCTCGGCCTGACAGAGGCGGGCATGGGCTCGAAAGGCATTGTCGCATCATCGGCTGCGATGGGCATCCTGCTCCAGCAAGGCATCGGCGACACCATCCGCATCTCGCTGACGCCGGAGCCGAACGGCGACCGCACGCGCGAGGTGCAGGTGTCGCAGGAGCTGTTGCAGACCATGGGCTTCCGGCAGTTCGTGCCGATCGTCGCCGCCTGTCCGGGTTGCGGCCGCACGACCTCGACCGTGTTCCAGGAGCTTGCCCAGAACATCCAGGCCGACCTGCGCAAGAACATGCCGGTGTGGCGCGAACAATATCCCGGCGTCGAGAACCTCAAGGTCGCGGTGATGGGTTGCATCGTCAACGGTCCGGGCGAGTCCAAACATGCCGATATCGGCATTTCGCTGCCCGGCACTGGCGAGACGCCGACCGCCCCGGTGTTCGTCGACGGCAAGAAGGCGGCGACGCTGCGCGGCCCATCGATTGCCGCGGATTTCGAGAAGATGGTCGCCGATTATATCGAACGGCGGTTTGGGCAACACGACAAGGCCGCGGCGGAGTAGTTCAATGCGGCGTTTGCTGGGCGCGGCGCTGGTTCTCATTTGCGGGCTGGTCTGGGCGACAGCCGTTCAGGCCGATCCACCACGGCCCGCCAAAAAGAAGCTGATCGACCAGGTTTGCAATCTGATCGAGGCCCATGCAGACCAGAACGGCTTGCCCAAGGATTTCTTTGCCCGGCTGATCTGGAAGGAAAGCCGTTTCGATCCCAATGCGGTCAGCCCGGTCGGCGCCGAAGGCATTGCCCAGTTCATGCCGGGCACCGCCAAGATACGCGGCCTCACCAATTCGTTCGATATCGAGCAGGCGATCCCGGCCTCGGCAAAATATCTCGCCGAACTGAAGACCGGCTTTGGCAATCTGGGCCTCGCCGCAGCCGCCTACAATGCCGGCGAGACCCGAGTGTCGCGCTGGCTGAATTCCGGCGGCTTCTTGCCGATGGAGACCGAAAGCTACGTCCTGGACGTCATGGGCGAGCCGGCCGACAGGTTCACTGATGCCGCGTATGCCGGCGTCATCCGGCCGCTCGACAAGAAGGCGAGCTTCGCTGCCGCCTGCCGCAAGCTGCCGGTGATCATGTCCAGAACCGTGCCGATGTCGTCGATCAACATCAAGCCATGGGGCGTGCAGGTGGCCGGCAATTTCCGCCGCGCCGCGGCGCTCAATCAGTGGAGCACTGTGAAACGCCGGTTTCCAGCCTTGCTCAGCGGTCGCAATCCGGTGGTCAGCCGGGTGCGCACACCGATCGGCAGGCGCGGCATCTACGCGGTGCGGATCGGCGCCGACACCAAAGTCAAGGCCGACGATATCTGCGAGAAGCTGCAGAGCGTCGGCGGCGCATGCATTGTGGTGCGCAACCGGTAAAGCCATATGTCGGCGCTTCGTCGGATCTGGAAGCTGGAAACATGGCCGCCAAGATCATCCTTCTTAACGACCGGACACGCCTTCCAGGTGTTTCTGACGTCAGAAGTTCGAGCGGCGGTGCTTCGCACCATTGCTGCCCATCTCGCTCCCGGTGGGCGCTTCATCTTCGAGACGCGAATCATATTTTCCGTGAACCCTTAGGCAGGTCTTGCATCGTCGTCGATGCGGGGTAAGGTCCCCGCGATTTTTCGCGAAAGGGATCAGCATGGCCGGCTTCAAGACACTCGACGACATCGGCGATATCAGCGGCAAGCGTGTGCTGGTGCGTGTCGACCTCAACGTTCCCGTCACTGACGGCAAGGTCACCGACGCCACCCGCATCGAGCGCATTGCACCGACCATCGCCGAGCTGTCCGGCAAGGGCGCCAAGGTCATCCTGCTTGCGCATTTCGGCCGTCCCAAAGATGGACCGGCGCCGGAATTCTCGCTCGAGCCGATCGCCAAGGCGACGGCGGACGTGCTCGGCCGCCCGGTCGGCTTTGCCCCCGACTGCATCGGCGACAAGGCCGCGAGCGCCGTCGCCGCCATGGACAGCGGCGATGTGCTTCTGCTCGAGAACACCCGCTTCTACAAGGCCGAGGAGAAGAACGACCCGGCCTTCACCGAAAAGCTCGCCGCTAACGGCGACATCTTCGTCAACGACGCCTTCTCCGCTGCGCACCGCGCCCATTCGTCGACGGAAGGACTGGCGCATGTGTTGCCGGCTTTCGCCGGGCGCACCATGCAGGCCGAGCTCGACGCGTTGGAAAAGGGCCTCGGCAATCCCGTCCGCCCGGTTGTCGCCATCGTCGGCGGGGCCAAGGTCTCGACCAAGATCGACCTGTTGATGAACCTCGTGAAGAAGGTCGACGCGTTGGTCATCGGCGGCGGCATGGCCAATACGTTTCTCGCGGCACGCGGCACCGACGTAGGGAAATCGCTCTGCGAGCATGATCTCGCGACCACCGCCAAGCAGATCATGATCGAGGCGGCTGAGGCCGGCTGCGCCATCATCCTGCCCGTCGACGGCGTCGTCGCCCGGGAGTTCAAGGCCGGCGCCGCCAGCGAGACCGTCGCCATAGCCGACGTGCCGGCCGACGGCATGATCCTCGATGTCGGCGCGAAGACCGTGAAAACCATTGCCGAATGGATCGACCGTGCCGCGACGCTGGTCTGGAACGGGCCGCTCGGCGCCTTCGAGATCGAGCCGTTCGACCATGCGACGGTGGCGACGGCCAGGCACGCGGCGGCGCGCACCAAGGCCGGCAGACTGGTCTCGGTCGCCGGTGGCGGTGATACGGTGGCGGCGCTCAACCATGCCGGCGTCGCCGACGACTTCACCTATGTCTCGACGGCCGGCGGCGCTTTCCTGGAATGGATGGAAGGCAAGCCCTTACCCGGCGTCGACGTCTTGAAGCGCTGATTGCCTCGGCAACAACGCTGCGAATGAAGGTTCCTTCGACTTTCAATCGATTCGCGCTTCCCCGACGAAATCGTTCGACTTGAACCTGCGTTGCTCTAGTGGTCTGCTGGAGACGGACAAACCGTTTCAGGAGAAGCACGATGAGCGAACGTCTCGAGGATATTGCCGCCGCGATGGTGGCCGACGGCAAGGGCCTGCTGGCCGCCGACGAGAGCTCCGGCACCATCAAGAAGCGCTTCGACGTCATCGGCGTCGAGTCGACCGCCGACAGCCGCCGCGACTATCGCGAGATGATGTTCCGCGCCAGCGATGCGATGACCAAATATATTTCCGGCGTCATCCTCTATGACGAGACCATCCACCAGAATGCCGCCGACGGCACGCCGCTGGTCGACATCATCAAGGCTTCGGGCGCCATCCCCGGCATCAAGGTCGATGCCGGCGCCAAGCCTCTGGCAGGCTTCCCCGGCGACACCATCACCGAGGGCCTCGACGGCCTGCGCGAACGCCTCGCCGAGTACTACAAGCTCGGCGCCCGCTTCGCCAAATGGCGCGCGGTGATCGACATCGATGTTGCCAAGGGGGTGCCTTCCGCCACCTCGATCGGCTCGAACGCCCATGCGCTCGCCCGTTACGCCGCGCTCTGCCAGGAGGCTGGCATCGTGCCGATCGTCGAGCCGGAGGTGCTGATGGACGGCGCCCACGACATCGATATCTGCTACGAGATCAGCAAGGCAACGCTGACAAAGCTGTACACCGAGCTCTATGCGGCTCGCGTCGTCCTCGAAGGCACCATCCTGAAACCGAACATGATCCTCGCAGGCAAGAAATCGGGCAAGGTCAGCAGCCCCGACGAAGTCGCCGAAAAGACGATAAAACTGTTCCGCGAGACGGTGCCGGCCGCGATTGGAGGCATCGCCTTCCTGTCGGGCGGACAAACGGACGAGCAGGCGACCGCCAACCTCAATGCCATCAACGCCATCGGCCCGCATCCTTGGACGCTGACCTTCTCCTACGGCCGCGCCTTGCAGGCCGCCCCGCAGAAGGCCTGGAGCGGCAAGGCGGCAAATGTCGCCGCCGCCCAGGCCGCCTTCGCCCATCGTGCCCACATGAACCATTTGGCAGCGCTTGGACAATGGCAGCCGACGCTGGAGCAAGCCGCCTGACCGAATCCGTCTTGGTTCCTCGATCCCGGGCCGCGTGCCCGGGTTTTGTTCGAAAGCAGCAAGGGCTGCAATTACTTGCAACTAAATGCAGCTCTGTGTCGGCATGCGTCGCTGCCGAACGTCCTCCGTGAAAAGAGGAGCAGACCTATGCCGAACAACAAGACCGTGTCGCAGGAAGACTGGTTTCAGGCGCACAAGGCACATCTAGCGCGCGAAAAAGAATTGACGCGCTTTCGCGATCGCATCGCCGCCGAACGTCGCGAATTGCCGTGGCTGAAGATCCGCAAGGACTACGTCTTCGAGACCGAGCAAGGGCCAAAGAAACTGCCCGACCTGTTTGGCGGCAACAGCCAGCTGATCGTCTACCATTTCATGTTCGGGCCGGGCGCCGATTATCGTTGCGAGGGTTGCTCGTTCCTTGCCGACCACATCGATGGCGCCAACCAGCATCTCAGGCATCACGATGTCTCACTTGTCGTGGTGGCGCGGGCGCCATTGGCCGAATTGCTGCCCTACAAGCAGCGCATGGGCTGGAAATTCGACTGGGTGTCGTCCTACGCCTCGGATTTCAACTTCGACATGCAGGTTTCATTCACCGACAAGCAGATCGCAGCCGGCGACACGACCTACAATTTCGAGCGGCGTGCGCGGCAATCGAAGGATCTTCCCGGCACCAGCGTGTTCTATCGCGACGAGAAAGGCGACATCTTCCTGACCTTCGTCTCGCGCTCCAGGGGCGGCGATCCGCTGATCGGCGCCTATCACTATCTCGACTTGACACCGAAAGGTCGCAACGAAACCGGCCCACATCATAGTCTTGGTGACTGGGTGCGGCTGCATGACGAATATGAAGACCGGTCCGGGACGCATGACTGCTGCCATTGAGGCGACAGGCTGTCGCTGCAAGGTCGTTCACCTTCAGTGCAACATGCGCTAAGTGCTGTTCGCTATGCCCTAAAGGGACTTGCCATGCGGCGCTTTCCGACCCTTCTCACCTGGCTCGCCTTTCCGGTCTATGTCTGGCAAGGGCTTGGCGTGCGTCGCCGCACCACCCGCATGCTGCCGGCACAAGGTCCGGTCATCCACGAGATATCAGGCCAGGCGCCGGCAATTTCGCTTCTGGTGCTTGGTGATTCCTCCGCCGCATCGGTTGGCATCGGCCATTCCGAAAACGGATTGGCTGCGCAACTGGCCGTTCTGATTGCGCAACGCACCGGCCGCGCCGTGCGCTGGCGGGCAGCCGGCTTCAACTCGGCAACCTCAGGCCAGATCCGCGACCATGTGCTGCCCAATCTGTCGGCCGATCCGTGGACGCACATCGTGCTCGCCATCGGCACCAACGACGCCAAGAATTTTCATTCGGTACCGCGCTTCAAGCGCGATTTTGGCGGCCTGCTTTACGCACTGCGCGCCAAATGGCCGGAGGCGCGCGTCGTGTGGTCGCCGGTGCTGGAGTTCACCCGGGCGCCGGCAATGCCGCCGCTGCTCGGCAAGATCCTCGAAATCCGCGCCGTCGAGATGAACCGGATGGGCGAGCGTCTTTGCCTCGAGCGCGGCGCGATACCGGCACCCCGCCTGCCGATCACCGATGCCGAGGCCGGCTTTGCGTCGGATGGATTTCATGCTTCGGAAGCCGGCTACCGAGCCTGGGCGGAACATCTGGTCGGCTTGGTGCTCGCCAACGAACCCGGCGTCGCGTAATGGGCCGTCGGCACTACGTCCAATGCCCGAGCACCGCCGTTATCGAAATCGCCGCCATCGCCAGCAGCGCCAGCTTCCAGAAATCGCTGCGCCGCTTCAGCCCCAGCCAGCCGAGCGGCTTGATGAGCTGGATGACCATCATGGCGATGATGACGAGCGCGAGAAGTTTCGACATGCAGCCTTTGATCAGCATCGCGGCTGGCTGTCAAAGCGCTCCGGGATCGCCATCTTTCCATTGCGGCAAGCCTCTTTTTTCAGCGCTGCCTGATCACTTCGGCGGACAAATCGGAACGCCGGTCATGAGAGCCGCACCCTCCTGACAGACTGTTGTCAGCAGGGGTGTGCGATAGTGTCTCCATCGAAAGAGAGGAGACCAGCCATGAACGGTTTTACCATTCTGCGCAGCGTGCAGCACTATGTCGGCAAGATCCGGACGATGCGCAACGAGATCCGCACACAGCGTTTCATGAATACCCTGCCGGCGGACATCCGTAAGGACATTGGCTGGCCGGACATGTATGGCGACCGCCGCAATGGCGGCAATTGAGGCAGTCTTTTCTGCACGGCGTTTGGATGCGGCCCGGCGACGAGCTTAAGTGGGCATGCTGAAGCCTCCTGACAGGATGGTGTCAGGAGGCTCGTGCCATAGTGCGATGGCCGTCAGAGACGGACGGCCGAGAGGGCGATCGATGAAAAGCTGGAACGACAGGCTGAACACGCCTGGCATCAACGGCATAAAACCGTCGCCACGCGCCATGGCTGACGTCGTCGAAGGCCAACCGATGCTGGTTCCGACAGCTCGCCAAGTCGATGCATTCGTCCGCTCCATCCCCGAAGGCATGGCCATGGATGATTGCGCTTTGCGCACCGCGCTTGCCATCGAGCACGGTGCCGAGGTGACATGTCCGGTCACCATCGGTTATCATCTGCGCACCGTCGCCGAGGCCGCCAACGAGGATCTTGAGCATGGCATGGCGCTGAGCGACATTGCGCCGTTCTGGCGGGTGCTCGACGCCGACACGCCGACAACGAGGAAACTATCCTTCGGCGCGGCCTTCGTCGCCGCGCAGCGCAAGCGCGAAGGGCTGGAACAATAGACGCCGAGGGACCATACGATGCGCCGCGCCGACAGGCTCTTCCAGATCGTGCAGCATCTGCGCGGTGGCCGTCTGGTCACCGCCCAGAAGCTGGGCACATGGCTCGAGGTTTCCGAGCGGACCATCTATCGCGACATCGCCGACTTGCAGTCGACCGGCGTGCCGATCGACGGCGAGGCTGGTGTCGGCTATATGATGAGGGAGGGTTTCGACCTTCCGCCGCTGATGTTCACGCGTGACGAGATCGTCGCCCTGGTCGCCGGCGCCCGCATGGTGCGCGCCTTTGGCGGCGCGGCCATGGCGCGAGCCGCCGACGAGGCGCTGGTCAAAATAGGCGCCGTGTTGCCCGACGCCGAAAAGGACAGGATCGCCCGTACCGAGATCCACACGCCGATGTGGGTGGTAAGCGATGCCGCCCGCGAAGCCATCGACCTGATCGAGCGGTCCATCGAGAAACGTCAGGTGCTGACCATCGACTATTCGGATGAGGCCGGCCGCAGCACCGCGCGCGACATCCGCCCGCTTGGCCTGTGGTTCTGGGGTAAGGTGTGGACGCTGGTCGCCTGGTGCGAGATGCGCGGCGATTTCCGCGCCTTCCGCATCGACCGCATCGCCTCGGTGGTCATCGCCGGTCGCACCTTCAAGCCGGAGCGCGGCAAGCAGCTCGCCGATTTCTACCGCGCGGTGGAACGCAGCGAGGACTACGGCATGGCGCCCGACCGGGCGGCGCGAAGCTGACACGGGAGATCACAAAAAAGCCCGCTTGAAAGCGGGCTTTTTGTTTTGGATGCGAGACCCTACTCCTCTTCGTCGGCGTCCTTGTCCTTCGACTTCAGCGCCGAAAGCTTGGCGAAGACGGCGTTGGCGTCGAGTTCGCGGTCCTCGTCCTTCGGCTTTTCCGGCGCCGGCACCAGCCGTTCGGTCAAGGCCGCCGGCAGCAGCGTATCGCCGGCCGGCTGGGCCTGCTCGCGGCCGCGCGAGGCGCGGTTGATTTCCATGTCGAGGTCGATCTGCGACGTCAGGCCGAGCGTCACCGGATCCATCGGCTGGAGATTGGCGGAGTTCCAGTGCTTTCTGTCGCGGATCTGGTCGATCGTCGACTTCGTCGTGCCGACGAGGCGGGCAATCTGCGCATCCTTCAACTCGGGATGGTTGCGCACCAGCCAGAGGATGGCGTTGGGCCGGTCCTGGCGCTTCGACAGCGGCGTGTAGCGCGGACCCTTGCGCTTGGATTCCGGCACCCGCACCTTGGGATCGGAGAGCTTCAGCCGGTGGTTCGGGTCCTTCTCGGCGCGCGCGATCTCGTCGCGAGTGAGCTGGCCGGTCATGATCGGGTCCATGCCCTTGATGCCTTGCGCCGCCTCGCCGTCGGCGATCGCCTTGACCTCAAGTGGATGCAGTCCGCAGAACTGCGCAATCTGCTCGAAGGAGAGCGCTGTGTTGTCAACCAGCCAGACGGCGGTCGCCTTTGGCATCAGCAGCGTATTGGCCATTACAAAAATCCTTCTCGTTCGCCCGCGTTCCCGCGCGGGCGGTGGTTTAGAGCCACCAAAAATGGGAAAATCGTGGCCTATATAACCGCTCCCTCGCCGTTTCGCAATGTTTTTGGGAGACGCGCGTCAAGGACCTCAGCGCAGCGACCAGCAGACCGCCAAGGGTCGGGACGCACTGAAGCGATGCGGTCGAAAGCTTCAAAAAAGACAAAGCCCGCCGGACCAAGGTCAGGCGGGCTCGGAACCGGCGACGGAAATCCGTCTGCGGCGGCTCTGGCTTCTAAGGCTTGATCCCGAACCGCGACTCGGCGCTGCAGAAAAGCAGCGCCCGGTCGTCGGGCGAGATCATGCTCGAGATCAAAGCCCTTGGCGGGCGATTCTCTCGATGTCGCCGCGGTTGATGCCGAGGTCGTTGAGCTGACGAGCGTTCAGCCGGTTCAGTTCGCGCACGGTTTCATTGTACATGCGCCAGTTACGGAAAGCGCGGATCGGGTTCATGGTAGTCCTCCATCGTTTCGATGCCACTCAAATAGGCATCGGCGATGAAAAATTGAACAGACGCTTTTGCATGGCCGCAATGCGTTTGTTGCATTGCACAATTAAGCTTTCGTTCAGTCTGTTTGCCGGCCGTCAGGCGACATCGAGCACGATCTTGCCGATATGCTCACCGTCCTCCATCCGCTCATGCGCCCGCCAGGCTTCCTTGAGCGGGAAGATCATGTCCATGACGGGTGCCACCTTGCGGGTGCCGAGCAGCGGCCACACCTGCGCCTCCAGCGCGGCGGCGATTGCCGCCTTGAACTCGACGGTGCGTGGCCTCAGCGTCGAACCGGTATGGATGAGCCGCTTGACCATGATCTTCGAGAAATCGGCGCTGGCCACCGCCCCGGCCTGCGTGGCGATCTGGACGATGCGGCCTTCGAAAGCCGCGGCCTCGTGGTTTCGCGCCACATAGTCGCCGCCGACCATGTCGAGGATGACGTTGGCGCCGCGGCCAGCGGTTGCTTCCTTGACCGCGGCGACGAAATCCTCCTGGCGATAGTTGATCGCCCGGTCGGCGCCGAGCTTCAGGCATGCGTCGCACTTCTCCTGGCTGCCGGCGGTGGTGACGACATAGGCGCCGAATGCGGAAGCAAGCTGGATCGCGGTGGTGCCGATGCCGGAGGAGCCGCCATGGACGAGCAGCGTCTCGCCGCTCTTCAGGCCGCCGCGCTCGAACACATTGTGCCAGACGGTGAAGTAGTTTTCGGGCACTGCCGCCGCTTCGGTGTGGGTAAAGCCGGCGGGCAGCGGCAGCACGCTGCCGGCGTGGACTTTGACATATTCGGCATAGCTGCCGCCCGGCGTCAGCGCGCAGACCCGGTCGCCGACGCGCCAGCGCGATATCTCGTCACCAAGGGCGGCGACTTCGCCCGCCGCTTCGAGGCCCGGCAGATCTGATGCTCCGGGGGGCGGCGGGTAGGCGCCCTTGCGCTGCTGTATGTCCGGCCGATTGACACCGGCGGCACGCACCCGGATCAGGATCTCGCCGGGGCCGGGTACCGGCACGTCGCGCATTTCCGGTTTCAGCACTCTCGGCCCGCCGGGTTCCGAGATTGCGATCGCCGTCATCTTCGCCGGAATTTTCTGTCCGCTCACCATGAATTGTCCCGTCGTATTTCGCCGATTTCTTGCCGGCTATTTGCATCAGCGCCGTTGCCCTATGTATGCTCATTGGCAAATCAGGCAAATGGGCACGGAGGAGCGACGATGGCGATCTTCGACGACGAACCCAAGAAAAAAGCGCGCCCGCACGAGATCGGCCAGGATTTGTCGCTGCTTTCCGTCGATGAATTGTCCGAACGGATCGGCATCCTGCGCGACGAGATTGCGCGGCTGGAAGCCGAGCTCAAGACCAAGGGCTCCACCAAGTCGGCGGCAGAGGCGCTGTTTCGCCGCGGATAGTTTCTGAGAGTAATTCCAAAAGCTGGGGCATGCCGCCGAAAAGCCCGAATGCGGCTGTCTCCAGACCTGTGCCCCGAACTCCAGCCGGATTGAAAAATGTTCGCAAGCTACAGACCGATCCTCTCGCTGCTGCGCGGCACCGCGTTCCTCCTTGCGGCATCCGGACTGCACGGGCTGCTGCTGCCGTTGCGCGGCCAATTGGAAGGCTTCTCGACGGCATCACTCGGCCTGATGGGCACAGCCTGGGCCGGCGGCTTTGTCACCGGCTGCTTCTTTGCGCCGCGCATCGTGCGCCGTGCCGGTCATGTCAGGGCTTTCGGCGCCTTTGCCGCGTCGGGAGCGATCGTCGCGCTGCTCACCGGCCTGATCATTGACGAATATACCTGGATCCTGCTGCGGGCCTTCACCGGCTTCACCATGGCCGGCGCCTTCATGGTCATCGAAAGCTGGCTGAACGAGAAGGCCACCAACGAAAACCGCGGTACCGTCTTCGGCCTCTATATGATGGTCACCTATGCCTCGATCATGGGCGGTCAGATGATCGTTGCCGGCGGCGATGTGAAGTCGGCCTCGCTGTTCATGATCACCGGGATTCTGTTCTGCCTGTCGCTGATCCCGACGGCGGTCTCGACGGCGTCGCACCCCAAGCCGCTGCAGGACGTGTCGCTCGACGTCAAAGGGCTCTATGTCAATTCACCGGTCTCGGCGATCGCCTGCGTGCTGATCGGCATCGCCAACGGCGCCTGGGGTACACTTGGTGCCGTCTACGGAGCTCGCATCGGCATCTCGACGGCCGAGATCGCGCTGATGATGAGCCTCGTGGTCATTGCCGGCGCCGCCATGCAGCTTCCGGCCGGGCGGCTCTCCGACACGACGGACCGTCGTTTCGTGCTGGCGGGCGCGGCGTTCGGCGCTGCGCTGTTCGCCATCGCCATCTTCCTGTTCGAACCGCGCTCCGGCGTCTTCGTCATCGTCTGCACCGCCGCCTACGGCGCCTTCGCCTACACGCTCTATTCGATCGCGGTGGCGCATGCCAACGACCATGCCCGATCGGAAGATTTCGTCAAAGTGTCGGGCGGCCTGCTGCTGCTTTATGGCTTTGGCACGATGATCGGTCCGCTGCTGGCCGCCGGCCTGATGGGCTGGATGCGTCCCGAGGGGCTGTTCCTGGCTACTGCGCTCGCGCATCTCTGCCTGGCCGGCTACACGCTGCTGCGCATCAGCCGTCGCGCGCCGGTGCCGATCGAAGGCCGCGATGCCTTCAAGACCCAGCCGGCCGACCGCTCGGTGACGCCGGAAGCGTTACGGCTCGACCCGCGCAGAAAAGCTGAAACCGACGGTTGAGATTCGAGACGCTTTGCCCCACAAATAAGGCATGATGCTTTCCGACGCCTTCATGGCGATTGCCGATCCCAACCGGCGCTATCTCTTGGAAGAGCTCCGGCGCGGACCGAAGACCGTCAACGAACTGGCCTCCGGCTTGCCGGTGTCCCGTCCGGCCGTTTCGCAGCACCTGAAGGTGCTGCTTGATGCCGGGCTGGTCAACGCCAAGCCGGAAGGCACCAGGCGCGTCTATACGGTCAGCAATGCCGGCTTTCTGAAGCTCAACATCTGGCTCGACCAGTTCTGGGATGCGGAGCAGCTCGGTACACCCGGAAGCTGAGAGGTGTCGTCAGCGCGTCGAGCAGCTCATGCAGCATCGGGCCTAGCCATTGTTGTAGGGGAAGAGCTTGAAATAAGGCTGCGCTTCCTCGATCACACGGGCAACCGACGGGCGCCGCAACAACCGGTCGTGATAGCGTCTCACCGCGGGATATCTGTCGCCGAACGGCTCGACCTTGTTGGCGTAGAACAGCGCCGGGGCGGCGGCGCAATCGGCCATGGTGAAGCTCGTGCCCACCGCCCATGTCCGCGACTGCATGTCCTGTTCGATGATGGCGTAGGAGCTGCGCAGTTGGGCGCGTGCCTCCTCGACGCCGAACGGATCGGTCTTGCCTTCCGGCCGCAGGCGGTCGACGACGATCTTCTGCATCGGTTCCTGGACGTAGAAGTCATAGAAGCGGTCGGCAAGCCGGGTCTGGCGGGCGAGATCGACATCGGCGGGGATCAGCTCGACCGGTCCGGGATAATACGCGTTGAGATATTCGATGACGATCGTCGATTCCGGCACGGTCCGGCCCAGCGCATCATCGCGCAGCACCGGCATCTTGCCGGCCGGCCATAATTTCAGGAACGCGGCGCGCGACTGTTCATTGCCGAGGTCGACGACGACCGATGTGAATGGCGTGCCGTTCTCATAGAGCGCGATCAGTGGCTTCCAGCAGAAGGAGGCCAGCGGATGAAAATGCATCGTCAGGGACATTGTTTTTGCTCGTTCCTTTGGTGGTTCGTCTCGCGGACATCCGATGTCCGGGTTCGGCCCGCTATTTACTGCCTTGGCTGTGGGTGACGATGGCATCGACGATCGCGGCCCAATCATCGGGATGCAGCTCGTGGCCGCCGCCCTCGATCCGGACCAGCCTTGCGCCGGCGACCGCGTCGGCCAGAGCAGCGCCATGCTCGACCGGAAAGATCGGATCGTCGGTGCCGTGGACAACGAGGAGCGGGGTCTTCATATCGCGCAGCCGCCCCTTCCAGTCCTGCCCGCCGCCCTTGAGCATGAAATGATTGGTCGCGCTTAGAAAACCACCGGACCGGTCGTAATCCTGTTCGACGAAAGCCCGCGTTCGCTGCTCGTCGAAGGTATGCGCGGTGCCGGCGAGCGCACGCGCGTCTTTGACGATGAAATCGATCGCCTGGCGGCGGTCCGACCAGTCGACCTTCGCGCCCTCGGCCGAATGCATCCTATAGGCCTCGGTGGTTCCGGGCAGATGCGACGTATCGATGCCTAAGGGCGAGCTGCTGATCACCGTAAGCGAAATGACACGCGACGGGTATTTCAACGCAGCGAGCTGCGCGATCATGCCGCCCATCGACATGCCGACCACATGCGCCTTTCGGATTCCATGGTCGTCAAGGACGCGGATGGCATCGCCTGCCATGTCGTCGAATGTATAAGGCGGCTCGCCCGGTGCGTATTTGGTCGAACGGCCGGTATCGCGATTGTCGTAGCGGATCACGAAGCGACCTTCGCCGGCCAGCTTCCGGCAAAACGCTTCCGGCCACCAAAGCATGGAAGCCATGGCGCCCATGATCAACAGTACCGCCGGATGTGCCGGATCGCCGAATGTCTGGGACACGATTTCGGGTTGTTTCGCATTTCTCACGGCTTTCCTCCTTGCGCTCCGAATCCGATTGCATTTTGCAATCAGTTGCACGATATTAAAACCGATACGATAATGCAACCGGTTTTTGGAGATTCGCATGAACATCGATCGCCGGTCCGGATGCCCGATCAACCTGTCGCTCGAAGTGTTCGGCGACCGGTGGAGCCTGATCATCCTTCGCGACATCATCTTCGGCGGCAGACGCCACTTTCGCGAGTTGCTCAACGGCTCGGTGGAGGGCATTGCCTCCAACATCCTCGCCGACCGGCTGAAGCGGCTGATGGAGCTCGGTATGCTGACCAAGGCGGACGATCCCTCCCACAAGCAGAAGGCGATCTACAGCCTGACTGAAATGGCGATTACGCTGGTGCCGATCCTGGCGCATCTCGGCGCCTGGGGCCGCGTCTGGCTGCCGGTTAGCGACGAGCTCTCGATCCGTGCCGAGCTTCTGGAAAAAGGCGGCCCGCCGATGTGGGAGCAGTTCATGAACGAGCTGCGCCACGAGCATCTGGGCACGTCTCCCGCGCCATCTGGACCCACCGTCCGTGCGACCTTGCAGGCCGGATACGATGCGGTGATCGCCCGCAAGGCGCAGCGAGTTGGCTGCGATCCGGCGCCGTGATCAACTTATTTTCCCAATTAAGGGCTGGCTCTGCTATCAAGGGGGCTGAAAATAATTCACGGGATTGGATAACGCTCTTGGTCGAGAACTCTAAGGATACTGCCCGTGCGCGGGCCGATTTGCGTTTCAAGAAACAGGAAGAGGCAGCTACGGTTCGCCAGAAGGCGATGGCGGAATATGTCGCCGAGAGCGACGCTCGCCAGGCCAAAACCAACAAGCTGCGGGCGCTGCGCCTCGCCAAGGAAGCGGAAGACCTGGCCAATGCGCCTCCGGCCCCGGTGAAGAAGCCTCGCGCCAAGAAGAAGTAGGCCCGGCGCTCCCCAGAACGCATAGCTTCCTTTCGTACGCGAAACAGTTTCACTGGGATCTGTTCTGCCGGTCGATGACTGATGCGTTTAGGAGACTGCCATGACCGAACTGACGCTCGATAAAGCCATTGAGATCATCGATGCTGCCTTCGCCAGGGGTGCTGAGCTCAAGCTCAGGCCGCTGGGCGTCTCGGTGCTCGATGCCGGCGCCCATCTGGTCGCGTTCCAGCGTCAGGACGGCGCCTCGTTCCTGCGTCCGCAAATGTCGGCCGGCAAGGCCTATGGCGCGCTCGCTATCGGCATGGGCTCGCGCCGGGTGGAAGCCTTCGCCAAGGAGCGCCCCCATCTGATCGCCGGCGTTTCCGACGTGTCGGGCGGGCGCGTCCTGCCGGTCGTCGGTGGCGTGCTGATCCGCGACAAAGCCGGCGCTGTCATCGGCGCCGTCGGGATTTCCGGCGACACGTCGGACAATGACGAGGCAGCTGCCATCGCCGGCATTGAGGCGGCCGGCTTCAGCGCCGATCCAGGCTGAGCCAAGGCTTTTAATTCATGTTGATGTCGCGGCTGGCCGACCGCATCGACACCGAAAAGCCGGCCAGCACGTCGATCAGTGCTATAACCATCAGCGTGAAGAAGACGGTATGGGCGGCGCCCTTCACCAGCAGGAACTCGACCAGATACGCCACGAAAACGAAGGTCGACAAAAGGTGGTCCATGATCGAGGCGTTCGTTGTTCGCGTCGACTTCACCACTTCGACGAACAAGAAGATCAGTGCGATCAACACGATGAGATCGCCGAGGGTCATCGAGAACACCCCGCCCGACATCATCCGGACCGAAAACATTTCGGTCGCCCACGGATCGTCGCCGCTGCCGAATATTCCCAGAAGCCCGAGATTGTAGAGGATGAAAGGCACGATCAGCAGCGGAATGGCACCGAACATGTGGCGGCTCCGGTTGGACTGATCTTTGTAGAATGCCCGCGGCGTTCGCCGTCAAGAATTTTCGTGCGGCCCGCAAACACGGACAAAGACGGCGTGAAACAACAATGTCAGCCCCCGGCCGATATGATCAGTGGTCACAAACGCAAAAAGCCCGGCCAGTGGCCGGTCTTTGCAATCATAAACCGTCGAAAGCTCTCTCAGCTTTCCTTCGGCTCCAGAACCTGGCGACCGCGATACATACCGGTCTTCAGGTCGATATGGTGCGGACGGCGCATCTCGCCGGAGTTCTTGTCCTCGACATATGTCGGGGCCTTCAGTGCGTCGGCCGAACGGCGCATGCCACGCTTCGACGGAGAGGTTTTTCGTTTCGGAACGGCCATGGATATGCTCCACTACATGGTCAAAACGCCCCCGCTGCCCTCGTGAAAGGGCCACATCAGGGGCCGGAATCTGAGAAAGTCGGGTGCCTATACACGCCTGACGGCGTTTTGGCCAGCGTCGCCGTGATTTTTTTTGACACTATCGCAGGCAACCGACATAGGCGCCGGCCCGGCCCGCGCGCCGTTCGATCAACGCGGCAAGCCGCCTCAGTCCCGGCCCGGGCTTCGCCGGATTGCGCGCGATCGGGTTCGGCAAGGCGACTGCAAGCAGTGCTGCCTGCCGGCGCGACAGCTGTTTTGCTGAGACGCCGAAATGGTGCTGGGCGGCGGCCTCGATGCCGTAGATGCCCGGCCCCCATTCGGCGATGTTGAGGTAGATCTCCATGATCCGCCGTTTCGACAGCACCGCATCGAAATAGACGGCCAGCGGCAGTTCGACGACCTTACGGACCGAGCCCAGGGGCCGCGACCATAGATAAAGGTTCTTTACCGTCTGCATGGTGATGGTCGAGGCGCCACGCGTCATCTCGCCGGCGAGCGCATCGTCGACGACGCCGCGCAACTCGCCTAGATCGACGCCGCGATGGAAACAGAACTGCCCGTCCTCCGACATGATGACCGAATATGCCAGCACCGGCGCGACATCGTCGATAGAAACCCAGCGCCGATCGTAGCCCGAAAACGTCGCCAGGTCCTTCAGCATCAATGTCGACACCGGATGCACGAATGACGGCAGGTACAGGAAGGTCAGCACCACCGGCACCAGCGCCAGCACGGTGGCGACGGCGATGCCGCGCCGGACCCAGCGTTGAAGACCGATGCGGCTGCCGCGTCTCGGTCTCGCCATGTCCAACCCTTCGGTTTCGTGATCGACGATCGGTTCCGCCAAACTACCCAATCCGCGCTACTCCCTGCCCCGGCATAATGGCGCTTGGCTTCTTGCGCAACGTCTGAGTGTCGGCTACCGCTCCCGGCCATGACGAAAGACGACCAAATGGCGTTCGAGGCCGCACTTATTGCCCGGGCAGCTCCGCTCGAGGTGCTGCTGAGACAGCTGCTCGACGGACGCACGCTTTCAGGCGAGATCGCGCGGCCCGAACGCCTGATGACGGCAATGCGACATGGCGTGCTGAACGGCGGCAAACGACTGCGTCCCTTCCTGGTTATGGAAAGTGCTGCACTGTTTTCAGCCGACGGCGAGCCGGCGCTGCGCGTCGCGGCGGCGCTCGAATGCGTGCATTGCTATTCGCTGATCCATGACGATCTGCCGGCCATGGACGACGATGATTTGCGCCGTGGCCAGCCGACGGTGCACAGGGCTTTCGATGAGGCGACCGCCATTCTTGCCGGCGACGCCTTGCTGACGCTTGCCTTCGACATCCTTGCCGACGAGGCGACAATGCTGCCGGCCGAGCGCAGGGCAGCGCTGGTGCTGGCACTGGCCCGCGCCGCAGGGGCGGGCAGCATGGTCGGCGGCCAGATGCTCGATCTTGAGGCCGAACAAAGCCGGCCGGACGAGGCTGGCATCATCCGGCTTCAGGCGATGAAGACCGGTGCGCTGATCCGCTTTGCCTGCGAAGCGGGCGCCATCCTTGCCGGCGCGCCGTCGGGCGACCGCGAAAGGCTGGCCGAGTTCGGCTCTGCGATCGGGCTTGCCTTTCAGCTTGCCGACGATCTGCTCGACCTGACCGCCGACGCGCATCAGATGGGCAAGGCAACCGGCAAGGATGCCGCGGCCGGCAAGGCGACGCTGGTCGCGCTGCACGGACCGGACTGGGCGCGGGACCAACTCCAGGGCCTCGTCGACCAGGCTCATGCGCTGCTCGAGCCCTATGGCGAACACGCCGCGCTTCTGAAGCAAGCAGCGAAATTCGTGGCGGCCCGCAACAATTAGAGCTGCTCCCTGTGGCGCGCCGTGAGCCACGGAGAATTGGCGACTGTTAGGCCAAATGCCTTAGCGCAGCCGGCCGATCGGGATGATTTCCGGCGATGTCGGACCATATGGCTCGCCACGCCAGTCGAGTAAGTGATGACGCCGGCAGCGGGATCGCGCCGGAAATCATTCCACGCTCTTATCGTACCCAGCTCGGGATGCCTCAGCTCCCGTTCGGACCGTTCCGGCATCCACTCGAGCCATTCTTCGGCGGCAGGGTTCCGCGGCTCGGGTCGACAGCGGTCAGCCTTCGCCAGTTGTCTTTTCCACCACCGGCTGCGGAACCGGTTCCGGCTCGGCCGCCGCCTCGTCCGCCTGCGCTTCGGCCGGCTTGCGCCGGTTGCGGATGAAGGCGGCGATGCGGTCGCGGATTTCGCCGGCGCTGAGGAACACCGGAACGCGCGCCACCGGCGCGGTCGGCTCGAAGGACAGGCCAAGGCCGGTGATCCTGCCCTTGTCGTCGACGTCGCGGACGATCAGCTCGATCGGGCCGAGCAGCACGCGGTCGGCATATTCGGCGTGGCGGCCGAGTCGCGCCGTGACCAGATCGCCAATGGTGAGCTTGCGTTCCGCCTCGGTCAGGCCCGGCGCGTAGGCGGTCTCCAGTTCCTCGGCGGAGCGTGACGGATCGACGGCGAAGGCGCCGAAGAAATCCGCGTCCTCGGGATCGACCACGGCACGGCTGGCGAACAGCTTGTCGAGCAAGCGCGGATAGCGGTCCGGCACGAAGATGTAGACGTGGTCGCCGGCCGCCAGCCGGCCCATGTCCTGGAAGCGCATCGAGCGTCCGTCGCGCAGCACCAGCGACGGCCGCGCCCAGCGCGGAATGCGTTCGCCGCGCGCCACCGGGCTGCCGGGTGCCACGCGGTAGGCGAGAAGCTCGTGATGGGCGGAGCCCGGGAGTTCCAATTCGACCTTGTCGAGCGGTCCCAGGCGGGCCGGCACGATCAGGCCGAGGCGGCGCGCCAGCGGTCCGACGGTCCATCCCTGGATGACCAGCGAGACCAGCACGATGATGAAGGCGGTGTTGAAGATGAGGCGGCCGTTCTCCAGGCCGCCGAGCAGCGGCGTGATGGCAAGCAGGATCGACACGGCGCCACGCAGGCCCACCCAGGAGACAAAGGCGACTTCCGGGCGCGGCAGACGGAACGGCATCAGGCAGAGCCAGACGGCGATTGGCCGTGCCACAAATATCAGGAACAGGCCGAGCAGCACCGCCGGCACCAGGATCGCCGGAAATTGCGAAGGCGTCGCGAACAGGCCGAGGATCAGGAACATGATGATCTGCGCCAGCCACGACATGCCGTCCTGGAAGCGCTTGAGAATAGTGACGGCGCGGATATCGGAATTGCCGGCAATCAGGCCTGCGAGATAAACTGCCAGGAAGCCGGAGCCGCCGACGGCGCCGGCGGCAGCGAACACCATCAGCGACAGCGTCAGCACGAAGATCGGCAGCAGGCCGTGATCGAGATTGAGGCGATCGACAAGGCGCACGATGGCCATGCCGCCGAGAATGCCGATGACAGCGCCGAGCCCCATGTTGACAAGGAAACCGACGGCAAGATCGGTGACCAGCACCTTGGCCTCGGGGTGGGTGTTGGCGGCGATGACCTCGACCAGCGTGATGGTCAGGAAGATGGCGATCGGGTCATTGGTGCCGGATTCCACCTCGAGGGTGGAACGTACGCGCTCGCGCAAATTGATCTCGCCGGCGCGCAGCAGGAAGAACACCGCCGCGGCGTCGGTCGAGGCGACGGCGGCACCGAGCAGGAAGGATTCCAGCCATGTCAGGTCGAGCAAATAATAGGCGGCGGCGCCGAACAGGCCAGTGGTCAAAAGGACACCGAAGGTCGCCAGCGACAGCGCCGGCCCGGCCGCCTGTCGCAAGGCGTTGAGCGGCGTGCCGAAGCCGGAATCGAAGAGGATGACCGCCAGTGCCAATGAGCCGGCAAAATAAGCAAACCGGGCATTGTCGAAGTGGATGCCGAGACCGTCGGTTCCGGTGGCGAGGCCGATGCAGAGAAACAGCAGCAGGAGAGGGGCGCCGAAGCGGAAGGCGATCAGGCTCGAAAACGCGGCGGCAACGACAAGCGCTGCGCCAACCAGCGTCACGAGATAGATCCCATGCTCCATTCGTTGATCGCCCCCTCTAATCGGTATGCCTCCGGCATCACGGGAGAGTGGGGCGAAGACATGGCCGCTGCAAGGCGGCGACGTGGTTTTTTGCCCTATGCCGCTGATTTGCGGACGGTTGGCGCATCTCGCGCTCCTGGCACGGGAGCCTGCTTCCGACGATCGCGTTACAACGAAAAACGCCCGGACGGAGCCGGGCGTTTCAAAATCGAGAAGACGATTCTGCGATCAGGCGATGGTCTTGCCGAAGGCGACGGCGGTATCCCCCATGCGGTTGGAGAAGCCCCACTCATTGTCGTACCAGGACAGCACCGAAACGAAGTTGCCGTCCATGACCTTGGTCTGGTCGAGCGCCACGATCGAGGAATGCGGATCGTGGTTGAAGTCGATCGAAACATTGGGGTGACGGGTGACGGCGAGGATGCCCTTCAGTTTGCCGTTCGAAGCGGCGATTACCGCGTCGTTGATTTCCTGGACGGTGGTCGGCCGCTTGGCGATGAACTTGAAATCGACGAGCGAGACGTTCGGGGTCGGCACGCGGATGGAGATGCCGTCGAGCTTGCCCTTGAGCTCGGGCAGTACCAGGCCGATGGCCTTGGCGGCGCCAGTCGAGGTCGGGATCTGCGACAGCGCCGCGGCGCGGGCGCGGTAGAGGTCCTTGTGCATGGTGTCCAGCGTCGGCTGGTCGCCAGTGTAGGAATGGATCGTCGTCATCATGCCCTTCTCGATGCCGACGGCCTCATTCAGCACGGCCGCCAGCGGCGCCAGACAGTTGGTGGTGCAGGAGGCGTTCGAAATGACGATGTGGTCCTTGGTCAGCTTGTCGTGATTGATGCCATAGACGACGGTCAGATCGGCACCCTCCGCTGGGGCGGAGACGAGAACGCGTTTAGCGCCGGCCGTGAGATGGGCGGCGGCCTTGTCGCGGGCGGTGAAGATGCCGGTGCATTCGAGCGCGATGTCGATGCCGAGTTCCTTCCACGGCAGTTGCGTCGGATCCTTGATCGCGGTGACCTTGAATTTTTCCTTGCCGACGATGATCTGGTCGCCGTCCACCGTCACCTCATGCGGAAAGCGGCCATGCACGCTGTCGAAGCGCAGCAGATGCGCATTGGTTTCGACCGGGCCGAGATCGTTGACGGCGACGACGTCGATATCCTTGCGGCCAGATTCGTGGATGGCGCGCAGGATATTGCGGCCGATGCGGCCGAATCCGTTGATGGCAACTCTGACGGTCATTGTTCTCTCCCTGGGAGTTGGAGGCCGAAGATCAAGTCCGCAGCTTCATAACGGCGGACGGGCAAAGAATCCAGCCGCCGAGGCTCGGATTTAAATCGATTAGTGCTCCACCGGCCGGCAAAACCGCTATGCCAGCCTTTGCCGGTCGGGGCTCACTTTCATTTGCGGTGCAGGCAGGCTTCCGCCGCCTGCACCGTTGCTTCGGCGGTAATGCCGAAATGCGGATAGAGCTGTTCGATGGTGCCGGAGGCGCCGAAGCCGGTCATGCCGATGAAGATGCCGTCGGTGCCGATGAAGTGATCCCAGCCCTGGCGGATGCCGGCTTCGATGGCAATCTTGAGCGGCGCATTGCCGATCGTTCTGCTGCGATAGTCGGCGCTCTGCTTATCGAACAATTCGAAGCACGGCACCGAGACGACGCGGGTCGCATGGCCGTGCTTTTCCAACGCCTCGCGGGCGGCCAGCGCGATCTCGACCTCGGAGCCCGAAGCGAAGATCGTCACCGCGGCTTCACCGCTGGCGGCGGCAAGTTCATAGGCGCCGCGGCTGCTGAGGTTTTCCGCAACGAAGTCGTTGCGTACCGTCGGCAGGTTCTGCCGGGTCAGCGCCAATGTCGAAGGCGTCTTTTCCGACTCAATGGCCAACTGCCAGCATTCCGCGGTTTCGACCGCGTCGGCCGGGCGGAAGACATTGTGGTTCGGGATGGCGCGAAGTGCTGCCAGATGCTCGACCGGCTGATGGGTCGGGCCGTCTTCGCCAAGGCCGATCGAATCATGGGTCATGACGAAGATCGAGCGGATGCCCATCAACGAGGCAAGCCGCATCGCCGGACGGGCATAATCGGAAAAGCACATGAAAGTGCCGCCATAGGCGATAATGCCGCCATGCAGCGTCAGCCCGTTGAGCGCGGCCGCCATGCCGTGCTCACGAATGCCGTAGTGGACATAGCGCTGGCCATAATCGTCGGCAGTGATGTTCTTGGTCTGGCTGGTCTTGGTGTTGTTGGAGCCGGTCAAATCGGCCGAGCCTCCGATGGTTTCGGGCACGGCGCCATTGATGACCTCCAACGCCATTTCCGACGATTTGCGGGTGGCGACCTTTGGCTTGTCGGCGGCGAGCTTCTTCTTGTAATCGCCAATGACAGCGTCGAAGTTGGCCGGCAGCATGCCACTGGTGCGGCGTTCGAACTCGCCGCGCAATTTGGCATCGGCCTTGGCAAGGCGGCTTTCCCAGTCGGTGCGTGCCTTGACGCCGGTCTGGCCGGCGGTACGCCATGCGTCGAGGATATCGGCCGGAACCTCGAAGGGAGGATAATCCCAGCCGAAGAATTTTCTGGCGCCGGCGATTTCCTCGGCGCCGAGCGGCGAGCCGTGCGCCTTGTTGGTGCCGGCCTTGGTCGGCGCGCCGAAGCCGATGGTCGTCTTGCAGGCGATCATCGTCGGCTTGTCGGAGTGGCGGGCCGCTTCGATGGCGTAAGCGATCGCTTCCGGGTCCTGGCCGTCGATATGGCTGGCATTCCAGCCGGATGCCTGGAAGCGGGCGACCTGATCGGTGTTGTCGGCCAGCGATACCGGGCCGTCGATCGAGATGTTGTTGTTGTCCCAGAAGACGATCAGCTTGTTCAGCTTCAGATGCCCGGCAAGCGCGATAGCTTCCTGGGACACGCCTTCCATCAGGCAGCCGTCACCGGCCAGCACATAGGTGTAGTGGTCGACGAGGTCGTTGCCGAAAGCGGCATTCATGATGCGCTCGCCGAGCGCGAAGCCGACCGAATTGGCGAGACCCTGGCCGAGTGGGCCGGTCGTCGTCTCGATGCCGGCGGCATGGCCATATTCCGGGTGGCCCGCGGTCCTCGATCCCAATTGGCGGAACTGCTTGATCTGGTCGATGGTGATGTCTTCGTAGCCGGTCAGATAGAGTAGCGAGTAAAGCAGCATCGAGCCGTGGCCGGCCGACAGGATGAAGCGGTCGCGGTCCGGCCAATGCGGGTTCTTCGGATCGTATTTCAGAAAGCGCGTGAACAGCACAGTGGCGATGTCGGCGCAGCCCATGGGCAGCCCGGGGTGGCCGGAATTTGCCTTCTCGACGGCGTCCATGGCGAGAAAACGGATCGCATTGGCCATCCGGTCATGTTGTTCGCGCGAGGTCATGCTTCCTCCAAAATGGGGGTTTGGGGCCTTGGGAGAGCCCTTGAAAAGGGTGCGCGACACATAGCAGGCGCGGCCTTTTAGTCAACAAATCGGTGTGCTTTTGCCGGTCTTGTGATGGCCATGCGCCAGTACATTAGCGTTAGCAGGGGACAGTCGCGACAGCTTTATTGACGTGCGGTTCACACGGCGCGTAATGTTTCAGGGATAACGCGTTCTGAACGTGAATGATTCGGTGATGGGCAGGGCGCAGGACGAAAGCCATGACCGGGGAAACGACCCTCAAGGAAGTCATTGCCAGGCTGGGTAAGGCTATCGAAGGGCTGGAAAACGCCGTCGCGGCCAAGCTCGAGCATGAGCGAGACTATTCGGAAGCCGAGGCCGAAGTGCAGCGGATGAACGCCGACCGCTCGCGGCTGGCGCAGGAACTCGACAATTCCGAGGCCCGCGCCGAACGGCTGGAAGATGCCAACAAGGAAGTGTCGCGAAGGCTGGTGACAGCCATGGAAACCATCCGCGCGGTACTGGACAGGTAGGCAAATGGCACAAGTCACGGTTTCCATCGACGGCAAGCAGTATCGGATGGCCTGCGACGAGGGCCAGGAAGAGCATCTGATCGACCTCGCCGAGCGCTTCGACCGCTATGTCTCGCATCTGAAAGATTCTTTTGGCGAGATCGGCGACCAGCGGCTGACCGTGATGGCCGGCATCATGGTCATGGACGAGCTTTCGGAACTGCAAAAGCGGGTCAAGGGCATGGAAAGCGAAGTGCTGACGCTGCGCAAGACGCGCGACGACGCACTGACCAAGGCCGACAAGAACGATTCCGTGCTGACCGGGGCGCTCGGCGCGCTGGCCCAGCGCATGGAAGACCTGGCGACGACGCTGGCAGTGAACAAGGCCTGAGCCAGCGCAGCAAAAATTCCTGCTGCATTTGCCGAGAAGCAATGAAAATATTTCGCCGCCGGCCTTGATGCCGGCGCAACAGGCGTTTGAAGGATGACGCCGGAGTGATAGAAAGGCAAAAGCAGCGCCGGTCAACGCCGGCTGCGATCTGCACTCACAGGGTAGGGACACGCCATGAGCCTTCGTATCAACGATATCGCACCGGACTTCACCGCTGAGACCACGCAAGGACCAATCAGCTTCCATGAATGGATCGGCGACGGCTGGGCGGTATTGTTCAGCCATCCGAAGAACTTTACGCCGGTTTGCACGACCGAACTCGGCACAATGGCCGGGCTCGAAGGCGAGTTCAGGAAGCGCAACGTCAAGATCATCGGCATCTCGGTCGATCCCGTCGAAAGCCATGGAAAGTGGCAGAACGACATCAAGACCGCGACCGGCCATTCGGTGAACTACCCGCTGATCGGCGACAAGGATCTCAAGGTCGCCAAGCTTTACGAGATGCTGCCGGCGGGTGCCGGCGAGAGCTCGGAAGGCCGCACGCCCGCCGACAATGCCACGGTGCGTTCGGTCTACGTCATCGGACCCGACAAGAAGATCAAGCTGGTTCTCACCTACCCGATGACGACGGGCCGCAACTTCGACGAAATTCTGCGCGCCATCGATTCCATGCAGCTGACCGCCAAGCACCAGGTGGCGACGCCGGCGAACTGGAAGCAGGGCGAGGACGTCATCATCACCGCTGCCGTCTCGAATGAGGATGCCATCAAGCGCTTCGGCGCCTACGAGACAATCCTGCCATATCTCAGGAAAACCAAGCAGCCTTCCTGAGCAGGCAGAGGCGGCACGGAGAATTTTCGGTTTTCTTGGCCGTATGAGCATGGGATGCTTGACGGCGCCTGGTTGACGGACAACCATGCCTTTCATTTGCCGTGGCAGAGAAAGTCATTCCTGCCACGGTGAGGATCAAGGGGGCTGGGATTGGACGCATTATCGGCCAGGTCGCAGGTCACCGGCTTCTATGACAAGCTGAGCGGGTCCGTCCAGTATGTGGTCGCCGACATGGCGACGCGCCGATGCGCCATCGTCGATCCGGTGCTCGACTTCGACGAAAGGTCCGGTGCAACGTCGACGAAAAACGCCGACGCCCTGCTCGACTTCGTCAGGGAAAGCGGACTGGAGGTCGAGTGGATCCTCGACACACATCCGCATGCCGACCATTTCTCCGCCGCCCACTATCTGAGGGGGAGAACCGGAGCGCCGACGGCAATCGGCGAAAAGGTCGTCGACGTCCAGAAATTGTGGAAGGTGATCTACAACTGGCCGGAATTCCCCGCCGACGGTTCGCAATGGGACAGGCTGTTCGCCGACGGCGCTACATTTTCGGTCGGCGGCCTTCCGGCACGGGTGTTGTTTTCGCCGGGCCACACGCTGGCCTCGATCACTTACGTCATCGGCGACGCCGCCTTCATCCACGACACGCTGTTCATGCCGGACAGCGGTACAGCAAGGACGGATTTTCCCGGCGGCAGCGCCCAGCGGCTTTGGCGCTCGATCCAGGACATCCTCGCCCTGCCGGACGAGACACGTCTGTTCGTCGGTCACGACTACCAGCCGGGCGGCCGCGAAGCGCGGTGGGAAAGCACGGTCGCGGAGCAGAAAGCTGGCAACATCCATTTTGCCGCCTGCAAGATGGAAGCCGACTTCGTCGCGCTCCGCGAGGCCCGCGACAGAACATTGCCAATGCCGCGGCTGATCCTGCACGCGCTCCAGGTCAACATGGACGGCGGACGTTTGCCGGAACCGGAATCCAACGGGCGCCGGTATTTGAAGTTTCCGTTGGATTGCCTGTGATGAGATGGATCGCTGGCGCCACAACTCTATTGCAAACTCGGCGCCGCCGCTCATCGCCCTGCGATGGTCACCTAAGTATTGATCCTGATCGATTTTTGCGACGTTTGAATCCGATAGGTCCCGTACGGGAAGACGGTGGCGGCAGCCGGATGAGGAGCGGCGCAGACGCCAGCCAGTCCAGCGTCAGGGTTTTGTTCGGCGGGCTAGATGTTCATACGTGATTTGCCAAGGCTCGCTCTCGGAAGATCTTTCCTCGCCGATCCAATGGAAGCTGTTGTCAGTGATCTCCGTGAAACGCCATCGAGTTTTCAGACCGCGCGAGTCATTGCCGAGCTGGACAATATCCTTGCCCTCGGCCCGGCCGATCTGGCGCGAGTGATCTCGGTTGAGCGGGTCGTTCCATATGATGTGCCAGCCATCGATCCCAGGATCGAAGATGCGCAAAGTCGTGCCATACATCGTGGACGGCGCAGGGCGCTTGGGCCTGAACCAAACGTCCTGAATCGCGCGGCCTTCGAGCACCCAGCCAAAATGGCATTCTCCATTCCATTTCTGGATTGTGCCGTCGTCGAGGTAGTGGACCGAGTCCATTTCCCAACTTCCGATTAGCCATCCATACAGGTCCATGTCTTTCGCTCGGTCGGCTGGGGGACCTTCGGATCCGAGAGCGGTGAGAAACGGAGAAATCGTCATCGTCATACCGCCTTTCGTTTCCAAACAGACGAGCTCAACTGCCCAGCGCAGCCCGGCGGCCCATTGTCGCGCCCGCCCGCCGCAAGCGCCGCGTCGTGGAATTTTGCGACGGCAGCCCGTGTCGGCGCCGGAACATTGCCGCCACAACTTGCAGCGTTGCGGTTTCCAGGGCTTGGGGAAAATTGCTATAATGCCGCTGTGAATGAGATCGTTTGCGAACGCGATAGCGAGCGGACCCGCCGGCATCTTTGGTGAAGCGGTAGCGCGTCCCATGGAGCGGGCAAATAACCGACACTGCCGCCCAGTCTATCAACGCCTTTGACCGTGGAACCGCAGCGATCACGTCGATCTCAACCAGCATGCCTTCGAGGGCCAACGCAGACACAGGTATGAGAGTATTCGCCGGCTTCCTGTCGCCCCAGAGCCGGCCAGCTGGTCACACCGATGATTGAGCGGTTTATGGCGACGGATCGGGCGTTCGTGAAGGCGCGGCGGAACCGGCAACCCCAGCTAGATATGGCACCAAGGGACAGTTCTCCCGGCAGTCGGAGGACCCATTAAAAACGGCGGCGCCAGTTACCTGACGCCGCCGTTATTTGTTTCTATCGGAAGGCCTTACGCCGCCGGCTGCGCCTCAATGGTGCGCAGCGCCTGCATCTGGCGCTTGGCCGCGGCCTTGACCGCGTCCTGCACCTTCTCGAAGGCGCGCACCTCGATCTGGCGCACGCGCTCGCGGCTGATATCGAATTCGGCCGACAGCTCTTCCAGCGTCAACGGCTCATCGGCGAGGCGGCGCGCCTCGAAGATGCGGCGTTCGCGGTCGTTGAGCACGGCAAGAGCGCCGGACAGCATGCCGCGCCGGTTTTCCAGCTCGTCCTGCTCGATCAGCATCTCTTCCTGGCTTTCGTGGTCGTCGACCAGCCAGTCCTGCCATTCGCCGGACTCGCCTTCACTGGCCCGGATGGGCGCATTGAGCGAGGCGTCGCCCGACAGGCGGCGGTTCATCGACACGACTTCCGCTTCCGAGACGTTCAGCCGGGTGGCGATCTCGGTGATCTGGTCGGGCTTCAAATCGCCTTCGTCGAGCGCCTGGATCTTGCCCTTCACCTTGCGCAGGTTGAAGAACAGCCGCTTCTGGTTGGCGGTGGTGCCCATCTTGACCAGGCTCCACGAGCGCAGGATGTATTCCTGGATCGAGGCCTTGATCCACCACATGGCATAGGTGGCCAGACGGAAGCCGCGCTCCGGTTCGAATTTCTTGACGGCCTGCATCAGGCCGACATTGCCTTCCGAGATCACCTCGCCGATCGGCAGGCCGTAGCCGCGATAGCCCATGGCGATCTTGGCGACGAGCCGAAGGTGGCTGGTGACGAGCTTGTGCGCAGCCGTGGTGTCCTCATGCTCGGCGTAGCGCTTGGCGAGCATGTACTCTTCCTGCGGCTGAAGCATCGGAAAGCGGCGGATTTCTTCCAGGTAGCGGCTGAGACCGCCTTCGCCGGAAACGATACTGGGTAATGACTGGGCCATGACAGCGCCCCCTCTCTACTGGAGTGATGCCCCCGAAACGCGGCGGGCATGTGGCACGAATGCCAAAGGCACATTCGCGCCAACCGACATATATAGGAACAAAACCAGAAAGACAGGCATTTGTTCAACACGAAACAGTGTGTCACGCTGAAGTGAACAACGCCGGTCAGGTTTTCAGGTGGTTGGTTCAGAGCTTGCGGAAGCCGTCGACGAGTTCCTCCATGTCCCACGGTATCGGTGCTTCGAACCTCATCGTTAGATGGGTATCGGCATGGCGAAATGCAAGGAGGCGGGCGTGCAAAGCTTGTCGCGGAAACGCCTTTACCTTGCTCCTTAGCGGCTCGGGCAACCGATTGGCCTTGGTGCGGAAAGCCTGGCCGTATTCGGGGTCGCCGATCACCGGATGGCCGATATGGGCCATGTGGACGCGTATCTGGTGGGTGCGACCGGTCTCCAGCCGGCATTCGACCAGGCTCGCCGTGGCGAATTCCTGCTGCTGCTCGCCAAAGCGCTCGACGACGGTGAAATGCGTTATGGCATGGCGCGCATCGTCGCGGCCTTGCGGCACTACGGCACGGCGTACCCGGTCGGCGGCGCGGCCGAGCGGCGCGTCGACCGTCCCGGTCGGCCTTGCCGGTATGCCCCAGACCAACGCCAGATAGGCGCGCTCGAGATTGCCGGTCAGGCCGTGGTCGGCAAAGGCCTCCGACAACGCCTTGTGGGCGCGGTCGGTCTTGGCGACGACCATGACGCCGCTGGTCTCCTTGTCGAGGCGGTGGACGATGCCCGGCCGTCTCACGCCGCCGATGCCGGACAGGCTGTCGCCGCAATGATGGATCAGCGCGTTGACCAGCGTACCGGTCCAGTTGCCGGCCCCGGGATGTACGACCAGCCCGGCCGGCTTGTTGATGACGATCAGCGCGTTGTCCTCGTAGAGGACGTCCAGCGCAATATCTTCGCCTTGCGGCGCCGCCGGTTCAGGCTCCGGCATGTCGACCGACACGCTGTCACCTTGTGCCATCTTGCGCTTCGTCTCTTCGACCTGCCTGCCGCCGATCCTGACCGCGCCCTGCTTTATCAGCATCTGCACCCGGCTGCGCGACATGTCGGGGCCGAGCTTGGCCGCCAGCCATTGGTCGAGCCGCTGGCCGGCGGCATCGGCGCCCGCCTCCAGCACGATCGGTCCGGCCCCTATTAATTGTCTGACCTCTTCGCTATGAGCGCTCATCGAAAACAGTTCCGGAATCTGCTGCCATGGCCCGGCCGCTTGCCGACGAAGACGAGGAAAAGCCGCTCGACCCCGAGGTCGAAAAGGTGCGGAGGAAGCTCGTCCGCTTCGTCGCCATCAATCTCGGCCTGCTGTTCCTCGCCCTTATGGTGGTGATCGCGGCGCTTGTCTACAAAGCGCGCAACGCGCCGCCTGTCGCCCCGCCGCTGACGAGCGACGTCCAGGTCCCGGCCGGCGAGCCGGTCAGCGGCGACATCGTGCTGCCGGTCGGCGCCAAGGTGATCAGTCAGTCGCTTTCCGGCAATCGCCTCTCGATCGATGCCGAGCTTGCCGACGGCAGCCGTGCCATTTTCGTTTATGATATTACCGAACGCCGCATCGTCGGCCGTTTTTCGATCAGGAACAGATGACCGGTTTTGCCGAAAACCGCAGCATTGCCACGGTCGCGCTCGTCGTCGCAAACTATGACGAGGCGATCTCGTGGTATGTCGACCGGCTGGGTTTTGTCATCGCCGAAGATGTCGACCTCGGCGGCGGCAAACGCTGGGTCACGATCACGCCGGGCAACGGGCAGGGTGCGCGGTTGCTTCTGGCAGAAGCATCCGGCGATGCGCAAGGGGGCGTCGTCGGCAACCAGACCGGCGGCCGGGTCTTTTTGTTCCTCGAAACCGACAATTTTGCCCGCGACCATGCGCTGATGCTCGAAAAGGACGTCGAATTCCGCGAGGCGCCACGCCATGAAGCCTATGGCACTGTAGCGGTCTTCGCCGATCTCTATGGAAATCTCTGGGACCTGATCGAGCCAAAACGCTAGGCTTGCAGCAGATATTTCGCCGGTGCGATCGGCAGCCCGAAGGCTAGTTGCTTTTTCCCGGCCGTCAGCCTATATCGCCGGTTCTTGAACGCGCCCATCGTCTAGCGGTCAGGACACCGCCCTCTCACGGCGGGAACAGGGGTTCGATTCCCCTTGGGCGTACCACCTTCATCTAATTTCCCTTTTCTTTCAGAGCCTTGCGGCGGTGAATGTCCAACTTTTCTACGGGGTTGGACA